>JAMQPH010000718.1 GCA_023717605.1 Pyrinomonadaceae bacterium | reverse complement strand
GGCGACTAACTACCTCGTGCTCGCCCCCGATCATCATGCAGTAACCGCGCTCAAGGCCCCATACGCCACCGCTGGTTCCCACATCCACGTAGTGGATCTGTTTTGCAGCAAGTTCTTTTGCGCGTCGCAGGTCATCGACATAGCAGGAATTGCCCCCATCGATGATCGTGTCTCCGGCCTCCAGATGTGGCGCCAGGTCGGCGATCGTCTTGTCTACCACTGCCGCCGGGACCATCAGCCAGATGGCGCGAGGCTTCTCCATTTTTCCAACCAGATCAGCCAGGCTACTGGCGCCGATCGCCTGCTGAGCAACCAATTCTTCTACCGCCTTCGGCGTCATATCGAAGACAATGCAACGATGGCCTCCCTTTAGAAGCCGCCGCACCATGTTGGCGCCCATCCTGCCAAGACCAACCATTCCTAGTTCCATAGATGACTCCCTTCGGAAATCTTGTTCCTTACTTCAGGTAGTAGCTTCGCATGAAGAATCAGGCTACTGCCCTCATCTAAGTGCGTTAGGTTTTGACCACTGAGTTTTCACAATTTCCGTGTTCCGACCAGACGTACTTGTCCGCGTTCCACGCGTTTTCCCAGTGGGTATCGTCAATGGCAAACCGGAACTCGTTCTGAGTAAATGCCAAGAAAAATGAAGTCGTCGATCGCGCACATAGAAAAGAACCCGAAGATTCCTTCTTGTTCGGTTGGATGTTACTGGGATACGAGTACGCTGGTAACTGTAACTTTTGCTAACGGGATTCTCAAGCACAGCGTATCGGTTGGAAACTGGCGCTTCGAGAAGGGTCTCATTATTGGACTGGTCTGTTTATGTTTTTGGACGGTTGTTTTCAAATCGGATCTAGCACGGCCGAGGTCAACGAACCCACGGACCTGCGATCTGCTCAGAATGTCGAGGTCAAGAAGAACTACACGACTTAAGACACGTTGTTTGAGTTTTAGGTCGATTTATCGCCGTCCTGTTATTTTTGACAGGTAACATCTCAACCCCTTCAACACTAGAATCGTGCGAGAAAGGAGTTTTGGGGAAACGTCTTGTCAGACTTAGGGGGCAATATCCGGAAGTTACGCGTTTGCACAGCCTGCGGTTCCGTCCCGGGTGCGCAGCCTTCAGCGTGCCGGAACGGTGCTTGTGGCGGGTTGGTCTGGGTTCAAGTGGAACGGGACCCGGCCCCGGAAGTCAGGTATCAACGCAGCCACACCCCGGTAAATCCACAGATATCCAAAGTCATAACGACATTCTCCCGCAAGCGATACCGCGATGAAAGCAGCGAGAAAGTTTCAAGCGACCAGACAATCGCCCAATATGCGACGGACATCTGGAGGGCAATACCATGTCCGGTGTCTTAAGTGCATCGGCAAGGGAGGGTGAACTGAAGAGTAACGAAACCATTTCGCCACTGGCAGGCAAGTCTGCTTCGCAAGAAATGCTGGTGGATGTGACTCGCCTTGAACGCGACTACTTCGAGCGCCTGCCTGACGTCGATGATCCAAACCAGTTGGTCAGCTTCGGAACCAGCGGACATCGCGGTTCATCGCTGCGCGCTTCGTTCAACGAGGCTCATATTTTGGCCATCACTCAGGCCATCTGCGACTACCGGCGAAACCAGGGCACAGACGGTCCGCTCTTTATGGGCAAGGACACGCATGCGCTTTCGAGACCTGCGCAGGGTACGGCGCTTGAGGTACTGGCGGCTAACGGAGTGGAGACAGTCATCCAGACAGACGATGGCGTCACTCCCACGCCGGTCATCTCACGAGCCATTCTCGTATACAACCGTGACCGAAAGCAGAACTTCTCTGACGGTATTGTAGTCACGCCTTCTCATAATCCGCCGGAAGATGGCGGCTTCAAGTACAACCCGCCTCACGGTGGCCCAGCCGACACCAGCGCGACTCGCTGGATCGAAGATCGAGCTAACGAACTGCTCCGAAGTGGAAACGCTTCGGTCAAGCGCGTGACGCTCAAGGCTGCTAACAAAGCGGCAACCACACACGAGGAAGACTTCGTTATTCCATACGTCAACGACCTTCGTAACATTGTTGATATGGAGGCTATCCGTGCTGCTCGCCTCAGTCTGGCCGTCGATCCACTTGGCGGCGCAGGTCTCCCCTACTGGGATCCGATCAACTCGACTTACAAACTGGAAATCGCGATCGTCAATCCGGCCCTTGATGCGACGTTTTCATTCATGACGGTAGATCACGATGGAAAGATACGCATGGATCCATCGAGTCCTTACGCCATGGCAGGGCTCGTCAAGTTGAAGGATCGATATCGCGTTGCCTTCGCCAACGACGCCGATGCGGACCGACACGGTATTGTCACCGGCAGCTCGGGGTTAATGAATCCCAATCATTACCTTTCCGTTGCCATCCAGTATCTGCTGACTCACCGCGGTGAATGGCCGGCTAAAGCCGTTGTCGGCAAAACACTGGTCAGCAGCCAGATGATCGATCGTGTCGTACAAAACCTTGGCCGGGAGCTTTGGGAGACGCCGGTAGGTTTCAAGTGGTTCGTGCCCGGCCTCTTTGAAGGTTCGGTTTGTTTCGGCGGTGAGGAGAGTGCCGGCGCGAGTTTCCTTCGGCGCGACGGCACCGTTTGGACCACCGATAAAGACGGTCTGATTATGAACTTGTTAGCCGCTGAGATCACAGCGCGCACTGACAAAGATCCAGGTGAACATTTCACTGAATTAGTAGCTGAGTTTGGCATGCCGTACTACACACGTGTCGACAGGCCGGCGACGCCTGAGCAGAAAGCGAAGCTGGGTGCGCTCTCACCAGAGTCTGTCAAGGCATCGACTCTGGCTGGCGAACCGATTATTGACAGGCTGACTCGCGCCCCAGGCAACAACGCCTCAATAGGCGGGCTGAAGGTCGTGTCCAAGAGTGGCTGGTTTGCGGCTCGCCCCTCCGGCACCGAGAACATTTACAAGATCTACGGAGAGAGTTTCCGTGACCAGGCTCATTTGGATGCAATCGTGAGCGAGGCTCAGGAAATCGTGAAGAATGCTCTGGCCGGTCGCTAGGTGGGGCATTGCTATGAGTCTGGTTTCGGAGTTGAAAGGAGACAATGAAATGAAAGCAACCACATTGTTACATAACCTGGGCCAGAGTCTCTGGCTCGACAATATAACGCGTGACCTGCTCGACAGCGGCACACTCAAACGATACATCGACGAGCTGTCGGTAACGGGGCTGACCTCAAATCCGACGATCTTCGAGCAGGCTATCAAGAACAGCACCGCATACGACGCCGACATCCGCAACAAGTTCAAGGAAGGCAAGTCGGAGGAGCAGGTTTTATTTGAGCTGGCGTTGGCGGATCTTACTCGTGCTGCCGACCTGTTTCGACCGATCTACGATCAGACGAACGGTGTGAACGGTTGGGTGTCGCTGGAAGTATCGCCGCTGCTGGCTTACGACACGGCCAAGACCCTTGCAGCAGCGAAAGATCTGTTCGCGAGGGCAGGACGTCCCAACCTGTTCATTAAAATCCCAGGCACGAAAGAAGGTTTGCCAGCCATCGAAGAAGCGATCTTTTCCGGTGTGCCGATAAACGTGACGTTGTTGTTTTCTCGCGAACACTATCTGGCAGCTGCCGAAGCGTTCCTCCGCGGAATCGAACGACGAATCGATGCCGGGATCAAGCCGAATATCGGCTCAGTAGCCTCCGTATTTATCAGCCGCTGGGATGGAGCTGTCATGTCCAAAGTACCCGAGCAACTGAGAAATCGACTTGGCATCGCCATCGCCGAGCGGACTTACAAGGCGGCCCGCGGCCTGCTCAGTTCACCCCGCTGGCATCGTGTTTACAGTGCCGGCGCGTGGCCACAACGTTTGCTATGGGCCAGCACAGGAATTAAGGACCCGTTGGCCTCAGACGTTTTGTACATAAAGGCTCTCGCCGCGCCCTTCACAGTCAACACCATGCCGGAAGGCACCTTAAAAGCGCTGTCGAAACAAAACGAACTCGGCGAAATCATGGCAGCTGACGGCGGAGACTGCGAAGAGGTGTTGGCGCAGTTTGCTGAGGCCGGAATAGACATCGAAATGCTGGCTGCCCGCCTTCAGGACGAAGGAGCGAAATCTTTCGCTAAATCCTGGAATGAACTGATGGCGGTGATCACCTCAAAGGGCGCTGCCCTTGAGAAAGCCACGATCGCAGGTGCGAACCCCTAGGTCGGCAGGACTTTCAACGCTCACGCCGGGGCAGTTAGGCAAACGAAGTGCTCGGCGTTAGTAATGACCCCCAACCGCGGTTGGGAATTCCGGGCGACGTTTAAGATTTGTGTTTGATTGCGTCGCCGCACTAAGGGAGGACTTTATGATTCCGTCTAGATCTTTAGTCAGCAACTTAAGTAGCTATGGGGTCGGACGCTCCACAGTTCAAGGCGCACCGCTCAGCGATGAAGAGGTGCGCAAGATGCACGCCTTTTGGCGTGCCAGCAACTACCTGACGTTGGGAATGATCTATTTGCAGGATAATCCCCTACTTCGCGAGCCGCTTAAACCCGAGCATATTAAAAGCCGCATGCTGGGACATTGGGGTGCCAGTCCAGCTCTCTCCTTTGTATATACACACCTGAACCGGGTAATCAAAAACTTCGATCTCGACGTGGTTTTCATGGCGGGGCCCGGGCATGGCGCTCCCGGCGTCATAGGTCCCGTTTATCTGGAGGGTGCCTACTCGGAGACCTATCCTGACAAGAGTCAGGATGAAGAAGGGCTGTTACGTTTCTTCAAGCAGTTCTCTTTCCCGGGCGGTATCGGCAGCCATTGCACTCCTGAAACACCAGGTTCCATTCACGAAGGCGGCGAACTCGGCTACGTGTTGTCACATGCCTGTGGCGCCGCGTTCGACAATCCCGATCTGATCGTGGCGGCGGTGGTCGGTGACGGCGAAGCGGAAACCGGACCGTTGGCGACTTCGTGGCACATCAACAAATTCCTGAACCCGATTCGCGATGGTGCGGTGCTGCCGATTCTCAATCTCAACGGCTACAAGATCAATAATCCAACGCTGCTCGCTCGCATCAGCCACGAGGAAATTGAAAACCTGTTCAAGGGTTATGGCTATACACCCTATTTTGTTGAGGGCTCTGATAGCGACTCGATGCATCAGGCGATGGCTGCAACTTTGGACCAGTGTGTCCAGACGATCAGATCGCTCCAACAGGAGGCGCGCAGCACTCGCGTTGCTAAACGTCCAGCATGGCCCATGATCGTTCTGCGCACTCCAAAAGGCTGGACTGCGCCGGCGGAAGTGGATGGTCACAAGCTTGAAGGGCTCTGGCGATCACACCAGGTTCCACTTGCTGGCGTAAAAAAGAACCCTGCACATCTGAAACTTCTTGAGAGTTGGATGCACAGTTATAAACCCGAAGAGTTGTTCGACAAAGGCGGTGCGCTGGTCTCAGAACTCCGCGAGTTGACACCTACTGGCAACCGCCGCATGGGCGCTAATCCTCACGCCAACGGCGGGCTTCTGAAGAAGCCTCTTCACCTGCCCGACTTCCGTAACTACGGCATTGAATTCGAAAAGCCTGGACAGATCGAAGCGGAGAACACGCGGCCGTTGGGTAAGTTCCTGCGCGATGTGATGAAGTTTAACATGAATACGTTCCGCATCTTTGGGCCTGACGAAAACACATCCAACAAGCTGGACAACGTTTATGAAGTCAGCAAGAAATTCTGGATAGCCGAGTACTTTCCCGAGGACGACGATGGCGGCGAGTTATCGACTGATGGTCGCGTTATCGAAATGCTGAGTGAACACACATTGGAAGGCATGCTCGAAGGCTATGTCCTTACCGGCCGGCACGGCTTCTTTTCGACTTATGAAGCCTTTGCTCATGTCATCGATTCAATGTTCAACCAGCACGCCAAGTGGCTATCGATCTGCAATGACTTATCGTGGCGTCAGAGTATTCCGTCGCTTAAGCTGCTGATTACTTCGACGGTCTGGCGACAGGATCACAACGGCTTCACGCACCAGGATCCCGGCTTCATCGATGTAGTTGTGAATAAACGAGCTGAAGTAACCCGGATCTATATGCCGCCCGATGTCAACAGTCTACTTTCGGTGGCCGACCATTGTCTGCGTAGCGAGAACTATATCAACGTAATCGTCTGCGATAAGCAACTCCACCTTCAATACATGGATATGGATGCTGCCATCACGCACTGCACGAAGGGCATCAGCATCTGGGGCAAGGCAAGTAACGATCAGGGACAAGAACCTGATCTAGTCATGGCGTGCGCCGGCGATATCCCAACGCAGGAAGCCCTCGCTGCCACATCAATGCTACGGACGGAATTTCCGGATCTGAAGATTCGCTTCATCAATGTAGTTGATCTGTTCAAGATGCAATCTGACCGAGAACATCCGCATGGTTTGAGTGATCGCGATTTCGACAGTCTCTTTACCGTTGACAAACCAATCATCTTCAATTTCCACGGTTATCCCTGGCTGATCCATAGGCTCAGCTACAACAGAACTAACCACAAGAACCTGCATGTGCGCGGCTATAAGGAGCGAGGCAACATTAATACGCCGCTCGAACTGGCGATCGATAACGAGATAGACCGCTTCACTCTGGCTATCGATGCTATAGACCGCGTGCCCAAGCTCCAAACGACAGGCGCCCATGCGAAGGAGAACTTCAGGAATATGCAGATAGACTGTCGCCACTACGCGCACGAACACGGCACAGATAGACCGGACGTGGTCGAGTGGCGCTGGCCGTTTTAGACAGGAGAGCGAACATGACGGGAACACGCATGGCGCCATTAAATCAAGGCCAAGCATGGGCGGCGCTCGCTGCTCACTATGAGATTGTCCGCAAACTGCATCTGCGACAGCTATTTGCGGATGATCCTCATAGGGGTGAGCATCTGACGGCAGAGGCCGCTGGACTCTTCCTCGACTACTCCAAGAACCGAATCAACGATGAAACACTCGGACTTCTCTTTCGATTGGCGGAGGAATGCGCGCTCAATTCACGCATCGAGGCCATGTTTCG
>JAMQPH010000692.1 GCA_023717605.1 Pyrinomonadaceae bacterium | reverse complement strand
ACGGCAGGCGAATCTCGCGCAGTTCGATCTCTCTGATGTGCATAAGTTTGAGGGGGGAAACCTCCGAGCGGGATTATGCCTGTGTGCGAGTCGGTTTGTCAGCCTGCACGCTCGGCAGTAGATGCAACAAGAAATTAAGGTAGGTTGCCTTGACCTCTACTTGCAAAGCTGGTAGAAGCTTCACACATTTCCTGCCGACCGGTCCTTCCCCAGCTCGGTATTCCTCCAAACACGTGCGGGTTATTAAAACTAATCGTTGAGAGGAAAGACTCATGTCTAATGTTGTGCCCTCATTCACCCGAAGGACCCGTCTGTCACTTAGCCCCCTTTTTACAATAAGGCGTCCCGCCTTTAGGGGCCGCCGTTTCATAAGCATTTCACTCTCCTTAATTCTCGGAATTTTTCTGCCTAGCAGTGGGTTGTTCACGATCTTCAGGTTGACCGTCGTGCAAGCTGACAATACCGCTCAGACGCTACCGTTCTCGCAGGACTGGACCAACATAGGCCTTATAACAGGTGACGATAATTGGTCAGGCGTACCAGGAGTCATAGGCTACCGCGGTGACGACCTTACCACGGCGACTGGGACAGATCCTCGCACTATTCTCGCTGACGGAACTGCTACACCCGTCGACGTGAATGCGAACCAAACTAACCCCAACACATTTGCCACCGGGGGCGTGGCAGAATTCGAGATTGCGAATCCTGGTGTCGCGCTAAACGGTTCGGGAACCGCCGACGCTCCTTTCATACTCCTTAATCTCAACACCACAGGTCAGTCGAGCATTAACGTCGCGTATAACCTACGCGACCTCGACGGCTCCGTTGACAACGCCATTATGCAGGTCGCCCTCCACTACCGTGTTGGAAACTCAGGAAACTTCACCAACGTGGCCGCCGGCTACGTTGCCGACGCGACTTCGGGACCAAGCTTGGCCACCCTGGTAACGCCCGTCAATGTCACTCTACCTGCCGCCGTCGAGAATCAAGCGCTCGTTCAGGTGCGTGTTATGACAACCAATGCAGTGGGAAATGACGAATGGGTCGCTGTTGACGATATCGTCGTAACAGGATCAATCGTCACGGAACCGACCAATCCTTCGGGCATAGGTGCAGCAAATCCAAACTCAGTGTTGCCGGGCCAGCCCTCGACTCTGACAGTCACTGTCACGCCGGGTGCGAACCCGACGAGTACCGGACTCGCAGTCGCTACTGATCTCTCATCCATTGGCGGCTCGATCAGCCAACAGTTTTTCGATGACGGCACAAACGGTGATGTCACGCCGAATGACAACGTCTTCACATTCAATACCACAGTTTCCATCTCCACGACTCCGGGGTCAAAGACTCTTCCTTTTACCATCACGGACGCACAGTTGCGTTCAGGCACCGGCTCGATCAGTCTAACTGTTCAGTCACCACCGGCACCTCTTAACCACGTGGTTATTAGTCAGCTCTACGGCGGTGGCGGTAACTCAGGCGCAGCTTTCACCAACGACTATATCGAGCTGTTTAATCCGACAGCCGGTGCTTTCAGTCTGACTGGCTGGTCGCTCCAATACGCTTCAGCAGCCGGCACCAGTTGGACTAATAGGCAGTTTCTCGGCGGGGTGATCGGACCTGGCGAGTATTACCTCGTCAGCCTTGCCTCGGGTGGCGCGGTCGGCTTGCCACTCCCTGCCGCTAATATTTCGGGCGACATAAACATGAGCGCCACGACCGGGAAAATTGCACTCGTTAATAACGGGAATTTCTTGTCCGGCGGGTGCCCCGTAGGATCTGATCCAGACATAGTTGACTTCGTAGGATACGGAACGGGAGCGACATGCCGTGAAGGGACCGCCAATGCTCCGGCGCCAAGCAACACGAACGCCATCTTCAGGAATAACAACGGCGGCACTGACACGGATCAGAACGGATCTGACTTCACCGCTGCTCCGGCTAATCCACGACGTACCGCACCGATAGTCGAGCTGGGGCCGTGGGTGGCTAGCACTGAACCCATAACTGACGGGACCAACGCGCCCAAAGACGCGAGCATGACTATCAACTTCAGCGAACCAGTTGATGTGGTGGGGGCCTGGTACGACATCACATGCGTCAGCTCCGGGCAACACAATGACGCCACTGTGGCGTCAGCCTTTGGCGCTGAGGCATATGTGATCACTCCGAACACAAACTTCCAGTTCGGCGAACAGTGCACCGTGACTATCTTCAAGAATCAGGTCCACGATCAGGATCTGGACGATAGCGGAACGGACACTGACACGTTATTTGCCGACTACATCTGGTCTTTCACAGTTACAGCCGCAGGCGCTGCGGCGCCTTACCCGCCCAGTGTTCACTTGACGATGGGCAACCCCTCCAACGCAGTTCCGTTAGTAACGGAACCGAATAACTTCCTAATGGAGAAGCCCGGCTTAGCTCTCTCCTACAACAGGCAAAAGGGCATTCCCAACTGGGTGAGCTGGCATCTTGACACTTCATGGTTCGGTACCCTGGCACGCGTGGACACCTTCCGTCCCGATCCCGCAGTCCCACCGGATTGGTATCGTGTACAAGCCACTGACTATTTCAGCAGCGGCTTTGATCGCGGTCACCATACTCCCAACGCCGATCGTGACCACCAGGATCGTATTCCACTTAATCAGGAAACATTCCTGATGACGAACATGCTTCCGCAAGCTCCAAACCAAAATCAGGGGCCGTGGGCTGACATGGAGAACGACCTCCGTACGATCGCATCCGCCGGAAATGAGATGTATATCATCATGGGCGGTCAGGGCCTTGGCGGCACCGGCAATAACGGTTTCGCGGAGACCATCGCAAACGGTCATGTGACGGTTCCTAATGTGACATGGAAAATCGCCCTCGTATTGCCGGCAGGCGAGGACGACATATCACGCGCGACCTGCCAGTCAGCAGTCATTGCGGTCATCATGCCAAACTCCAATACGTTCAACGGAAGCACGATTGGCGATGACAACTGGCAAGACTTTATGGTGTCAGTTAACCAGGTTGAGGCCTTGACCGGCTACGACTTCTTCTCAAACCTGCCGGATGATGTCGAGAATTGTCTGGAGGGGGCCGTACTCGCAGGAGCCGGTTCCACGCTGGTAAACGAAAGCTGTCCGGCATTTAACAGCGCAGTCGATCCCGGCGAACGCGTTACTGTGAATCTGCGACTCACCAATACGGGCACTGCAACGACTTCGAATCTTGTCGCGACCCTCCAGTCGTCTGGTGGGGTAATCGCTCCCTCCGGCCCGCAAAGCTACGGAGCGATCGCTCCCGGTAACAATGCGGGAAGGGACTTCTCTTTCACGGCCACGGGGACATGCGGTGATACGATAACGGCGACATTACAACTTCAGGACGGCGCCATTAACCTGGGGACAGTAACGTACAGTTTCACTCTGGGCGTTGATACGGGTGGCGGGTTTGTCTGCACTAGTCCATGCGGAGGGGTGAGGCTGGTGGTTACTTCGCAAGTCACTCGCAGCGATGAATCTACGGTGCAAGCGGCTGTAACCGTGCAGAATATTGGTTCCGTAACGGCCAATAGCGTGACGGTCACAACAGCGAAGCTGGGCTCGACGGTAGGAACTCCACTGCCTCAGAGTCTGGGCAACATTGCTCCGGGCGCCGCTGTGAACACAGTCATCACCTTCGCAAATTCAACTCCCGGAGCCATCTCAGTGTTAAGCGTTGGTGGTACTTACACGGGAGGTACGTTTAGCAGCAGCAAGCGGCTCACTATCCCTTAGCCGAACCGCAAGGAGTTCGCAAACAGTGAAGGGGCACCGATAAGTGGTGCCCCTTCTCACTGAGGCCGGTAGTTCAGAGTTCAACCTTTAGGTTGCGGCTTCGCGTGCGGACAAGCTAAAGCTTGAACTCTAAACTGCTTGCCTATTCCGTCGAAACCATCTCCTGATTATTAAGTGCGGCGTGCATCGTATGCCAGGAAAGAGTCGCACACTTTACCCGTACGGGAAACTCGCGCACACCCGCAAAAATCTGTAGGTTGCCGAGCTGGTTGGATTCGATCTCTTCCTCTGGGTCGCCCGTTACCATCGTATGAAATTCCTGAAAGAGTTGCTCCACCTGTGGCTTTGTCTTTCCCTTAACCGCCTGGGTCATCATGCTGGCTGCCGCTTTGGAAATCGCACAGCCGGAGCCCTCGAAGCTTACGTCCTTAACGGCCTCATTCTCTAATTGCAAATAGACCGTCAACTGATCGCCACAGAGAGGATTGTAGCCCTCGGCGCTGTGATTGGCGCCTTCGAGCTTACGAAAGTTTCGCGGCTTCTTGTTGTGGTCGAGGATGACCTGTTGATATAGCTCGCTTAGTTCAGACATCTTCTATTTCCAATTGCCGATTTCCGATTGCCAATTTGCTTCCTGCCGACCCTAAAATCGGCAATCAGCTAAATATCTCGATAACTTTCTCGATCGTGTTCGCCAGCACATCCACTTCTTCCCTGGTGTTATAAAAGGCGAACGAGGCGCGAGCGGTAGCCGGAATCTTGAATCGTTGCATGACCGGCTGCGCGCAATGGTGGCCGGCTCTGACGGCAATGCCTTCTTGATCCAAAATAGTGCCGATATCGTGGGGATGAATCTCGTCAATCACGAAAGAAAGCACACTGGCCTTTTCCCGCGCCGTGCCAATGATGCGAACACCTTCGATACCTGATAGCCGCTCGGTGGCGTAGCGCAACAGTTCGTGCTCATAGGCGGCTGCCTGCTCGCGGCCGATGCTGTTCAGATAGTCGATCGCTGCGCCCAGACCAATCTGCGAAGCAATGGCCGGAGTTCCCGCCTCAAACTTGTTGGGAAGGTCCGCGAAGGTGGTCTTCTCAAACGTCACAGTCTTGATCATGTCGCCCCCGCCCTGAAACGGGTTCATTTGTTCGAGCCATCGGGCTTTGCCATAAACCACACCGCTGCCCGTCGGGGCATACATCTTGTGACCAGAAAAAGCGTAGAAATCGCAGTCGAGATCCTGCACGTCCACAATCATGTGCGGTGCGCCTTGGGCGCCGTCAATTAGTACTGGCACACCATACTTGTGCGCGCTCTCAATCACTGCCTTGATGGGGTTGATCGTCCCCAGCGCGTTTGAAACATGATTGAGCGCGACCAGCTTCGTCCTTTCATTTAACAGCCCCTCATACTCGTCCAGCAACAACTCGCCGGCATCGTTCATCGGAATGACGCGCAACCGAGCGCCTTTCTCCTCGCAGAGCATCTGCCAGGGGACGATGTTGGCGTGGTGTTCCATCGCGGAAATAATGATTTCATCCCCTGCCGAGATGAATTTGCGGCCGTAGCCGTGCATCACCAGGTTGATGCCTTCTGTTGCGCCGCGCACAAAGATGCACTCCTTCGACTCGCGCGCGTTGATGAAGCGTTTCACGGTCTCGCGCGCACCTTCGTACGCAGTGGTCGCTTTCTGGCTTAGATAATGAACACCCCGATGGATGTTGGAATGTTCCTGCTCCAGATACATGCTGCCGCGTTCGATTACCACCTGCGGAACTTGCGAAGACGCAGCATTATCCAGGTAGACCAGTGGCTTGCCGTTGACCGTTTGGTGGAGCACCGGGAAATCCGCGCGAATGCGCTCGACATCCCAAGCCACGCCCTGAGCATGTGTTGATTCCGCTGATTTCGCTTCGGCTAACATGTCGTCACAAATCCCCTGTGTTACTCAGCTCTAGACAAGACGCTACTTGCCACTGTCTCCGACGAAACTTCTCCTTGTCGCGGCATAACCAGAAAGGCAACCAGCAAAGAAACGAAGATCAAGCCAGTGAGCACGATCGGCGGCAGGAAAGTAAACGCTGCCATCACTGCAAAGCAGATTCCAAAAACCACAACGTGTATGGCAACGACACCCCTTAAGATCCGGACATCAGCCTTTGCTCTCATTAGGAATCCCAGCGTAAATCCCCCCAACAAACAAACCAGCGAATAGCACGCGCTCAGGGCCGTGAAAAGCTCTTTCATACTGCGCTGAAATCCAGCGCCAAAGTCTTGTTTGTAACTGGTCAGTAAGCCAAACAGCTGGCGCTCGGTTTCATTTTGCGGCTCGGGCTGAATGAAGAGTGTCGACGCATGTATCAGCGCCGTGAGCAGCAGAAATACTACGGCTGTCCATAACCAGAACCGATATCGCTTTAGCATTCGTTCTTCTGGCCTTACTCTTCAAAAACCTGGTTTAGCCCACAACTAAATCCCGCCAGCAATGGTGTCGTGAGCTGATCGTTGTTCGTCAGCGCAACTACTAACACAAGCTGTCCCTGTTCCAGCCGGTAAACCTCAATCGTCTGTTGATACCGATCAACTATCCAATACTCCTGCACTCCGAATTTGCTGTAGGCTTGAAGCTTAACCTTCCTGTCGCGACGATCGTTCTCAGCTCCCTCCGAAACGACCTCGATGACGAGATCCGGAGCGCCCATCACTTTCTCGCCTGAAGCTATCTCTTCGATATGCTCGTTGCTTACGAAAACAACGTCTGGAATCGCCGCGTTGAAATTGTCGAAGATGACTCCAGGATTCGGCCAGACTTTGGCAACAGGATGATCCTTCAAGTGCTGGTGGAGAAGAACAAGCAAGTTCATGAGGACCCGCTGGTGAGGTAGACCAGGTGCGCGCGACACGAATATTTCTCCTTCAAAGAGCTCGTAACGGTTGTCGTCGTCTGGCATCAGGTCCAGATCAGCGACCGTGAGGATAGGCTCGACTCTAGATGACAACTTAACCTCCAGAACAATTTACGCTTCCAGCCGCGCGTTGATTCGATTCAGCACCGCTTCATCCAGCTGGGCCCGTATCGAATCAACCTTTATCTTGCCAATCACTTCTTCTGCGAAACCGTACGTCAGAAGATTCCTCGCCAGATCCGGATGAATACCCCGAGTCTCAAGATAAAACAGCTCGTCTTCTTCTATCTGACCAACGGCTGCGCCGTGAGCGCATTTAACATCATCGGCAAGAATCTCCAGCTGGGGTTTGGTATCAACGCGAGCTTCGTCTGAAAGCAGCAGGTTCTTGTTCGTCTGCATCGCATCGGTCTTCTGCGCGCCGTGACGAACAAAGATCTTGCCATTGAAAACTGCTCGCGATTTACCGTCGAGAATGCCTTTGTAGAGCTGGTGGCTCGTGCAGTGAGGTTGCTGATGATCGATGACGGAATGCGTATCTGTGTGTTGGTCTGAACTGACGACATAGAGTCCGTCAACCCAACATTCAGCGCCTTCATTCGCCATTGTGACGTGGATGTCATGCCGCGAAAGCTGCGCGCCAAAGTTTATGGTAGTACTGTCGTAACTGCTGTTTGAACCCAGGTCGGCGCTGGTGGTGGCAATATGATAAGCGTCAAGACTTTCACGCTGCACCTTGTAATGCTCCAGACTGGCGCCGTCTTTTAGTACGATCTCAACTACCGCGTTTGTAAAATAGGCCGCATCGCCGGTTCCGGCGTAGCTCTCGATTATCGTCGCACGGCTGTTCTCTTCGGCGATGACTAGAACGCGGGGAAAGTTCGCCAGATCCGAATCGGATGGATCGGCTATGAAGTTAAGATGGAGCGGCGACTCAAGCTCGGTGCCCTTCCCAATCAAGACAAACGCACCGGAAGAAACAAACGCCGTGTTCAAAGCTGTGAAGGCGTTGGCGTTGTAATCAGCACTGCGAGCCAGGTGTTCGCGAATAAGCTCGCCGTACTTCGCATCCGCGATAGCTTCAACCAAATCAATAGCGACAACTCCAACAGGCAAGCCAGCCAATGAACCAAGGTCATTGCGCAGGATCCCATTTCGAAATACCAGCTGGCTGGCTTGGGCTTCAAGGTAACCAAACCTCGCCAGCTCAGCCGAAGTCACCGCGGCATCAGCGTCGACCGAAGCCAGTGCCGGCTTGAAGTTAAGCTTACTTATCGGTGCAACGTTGGTGTATTTCCATTCTTCCTCTTTCACGGATGGAAAGCCCAACTGTTCGAACCGATCCATCGCGCTCTCGCGTAATCGTTCAAACCACGCCGGGCTCGCTGTTGTACTTTGCGTAAGCTGCCGGAACGCTGCCTGATACTGGTTTTCTTCTTTTACTATTTGAGTCATTAGACTACCCTTGCCGCACTGCCTCCATTTCCACTGACCGACGAAGTAATCCAGTCGTATCCCTTTTCCTCAAGTTCCAGGGCCAGCTCCTTGCCGCCTTCGCGAGCAATGCGCCCGCCGGCAAGCACGTGTACATAATGCGGCACTATGTAGTTGAGCAATCGCTGATAGTGAGTAACGAGCACAACGGCATTCTCCGAGTTATGCAGATGGTTGACGCCCCCCGCGACAACCCTCAGCGCGTCAATATCAAGACCGGAATCCGTTTCATCCAGAATGGCGAGCTTCGGCTCCAACACGGCCATCTGCAGAATCTCGTTTCGTTTCTTCTCGCCGCCGGAGAATCCTTCGTTTACCGATCGGGTCATGAAACTCGCGTCCATTTCAACAACCTTGGCGCGTTCCTTCAACAGATCCTTGAACTCAAGCGGATCCAATTCTTCTTCGCCGAGGTGCTTGCGCTTTTCGTTGTAAGCCAGCCGCAGAAACTGGGCATTGGAAACACCCGGCACTTCGATCGGATACTGAAAAGCCATAAACACTCCTTCGCGGGCGCGCTCGTCAGGCGCCATTTCCAAAAGGTTCTTTCCTTCGTAAAGGACATGACCTTTCGTTACCTCGTAGGCTGGATGGCCGGCAAGAACTTTGGCCAAAGTCGACTTCCCAGATCCGTTAGGACCCATGATGGCGTGAATCTCACCCTTCTTAATCGTCAGATCAATGCCCTTCAGAATCGGGTTACCATTAATGCTTGCGTACAAATCGCGAACTTCTAACACGTATTATTGCTCCTCCTTAAATCATGACGCGGCGAAGAGGAGAAAGGGAGACACGGTGACAAAACACTCCGAATCTCCGTATCGCCCTATCTCCGTGTCGCCGCGTCTGCGGTTCTCCCCGTCGCCGCGTCCCATCTCTATCCAACGCTGCCCTCGAGCTTCATGCCAAGCAGACGCTGGGCCTCGACTGCAAATTCCATCGGCAACTGCAGAAACACGTCCTTGCAAAAGCCGTTAATGATCAAAGACACTGCATCTTCCTGAGAGATACCGCGCTGTTGCAGATAGAACAACTGCTCCTCGCTGATCTTCGAAGTGGAGGCTTCATGCTCTACCGCGGAAGAGTTGTTCATCACCTCGATGTAGGGGAAGGTATTTGCACCGCTGTTTGAACCAATCCGCATCGAGTCACATTGTGTGTAGTTGCGCGAGTTCTCAGCCTTGGGCATAACCTTCACCAGGCCGCGATAACTGTTATTCGATTTGCCGGCGGCAATACCCTTGGAGATGATTGTCGAGCGCGTGTTCTTGCCGAGATGAATCATCTTCGTTCCGGTGTCAGCCTGCTGCGCATGATTCGTCAGAGCCACTGAATAAAATTCGCCGATTGAGTTGTCGCCCAGCAGAATACACGACGGATACTTCCAGGTAATCGCCGAACCCGTTTCCACCTGCGTCCAGGAAATCTTGGAATTGCGACCGGCGCACTTGCCCCGCTTGGTGACAAAGTTGTAAATCCCACCCCGACCTTCTTCATCACCGGCGTACCAGTTCTGCACTGTCGAGTATTTGATTTGCGCGTCGTCTAAGGCGACCAGCTCGACTACGGCCGCATGCAGCTGGTTCTTATCAAACTTGGGCGCCGTGCACCCTTCGAGATAAGAAACGTAAGCGCCTTCCTCGGCGACGATCAGAGTTCTTTCAAACTGGCCGGATTCTGAATTGTTGATCCGGAAATAAGTCGAGAGCTCCATCGGACAACGAACGCCCTTAGGGATGAAACAAAACGAACCATCGGAAAAAACAGCGCTGTTGAGAGCGGCGAAGAAGTTGTCGTTTGTTGGTACTACGGAACCCAAGTACTTGCGAACCAGATCCGGGTATTCGCGAATAGCCTCGCTGAACGAGCAGAAGATTACCCCGTGCTTCTTGAGCTTCTCTTTGTAAGTAGTAGCCACCGAAACTGAATCAAAAACGGCATCGACCGCAACACCCGCGAGTTGCTTTTGCTCGGTTAACGGAATGCCCAGTTTCTCAAACGTCTTCAGCAACTCCGGATCCACTTCATCCAGACTAGCTTTCAGCGCCTTCTGCTTCGGAGCACTGTAATAAATCATGTCCTGATAGTTGATTTCAGGATAAGTGAGATTGGGCCAGTGCTTCGGCTCAGTCATAGTTAACCAGTGCCGAAAAGCTTTTAAGCGAAACTCAAACATCCACTCCGGCTCGTTTTTCTTTTCGGAAATGAGACGGACAGTCTCCTCCGAGAGTCCACGGGGAATGGTGTCGGACTCTATGTCGGTTACGAAACCGTACTTGTATTCCTGGCTGACCAGATTTTCTGCTGTGCTCATCTTGTTTAAGTATTATGCCTTCTAATAAGTCTTCGCCCACTGCTCTCAGGCCCTCTGTTCGGTGCGCTGCTTGGTGCTTTGAATCTGATGCAGCGTCGCATCAACGTTAGCCTCCGTGTCCAGCAACTGAGACAACGTAATCTCGGACAATGCATTGTCAACAATCTGATGGAGCTCGACGATTACCGGTCGGATTCCGCAGTCGCCAGTATGGACACACGCGTCGAGTACGCCCGCGTAGCTCTTACAGTGCGAGTCAACCCGCTCCCCATCCAACACGCGGATTACCTGGTTCAGATGGATTTCGGAAGCCGGTCGAGCAAGGTGATAGCCACCCTTAATTCCGCGTTGCGATTGCACCAGTCCGGCTTTATTTAGAATCCACATGAGCTTCCCGGCGTTTGCAACCGAGATGCCTTCCCGCTCGGCAATTTGACCCAGGGTCAGCGACTCGCTTGCGGCATCGGCTCGCGCAAGCTGCAACAAGCAACGCAGTCCAAACTCCTCTTGTGCCGATATCTTCATTAGAGTTGGTTAATTCTTAAGGCCCTGGCTTGCTCGTCTTCCGGCTGGCTAAAGCCTAACTACTCTGCTCCCAATACCCGATAATCCTCGTTTCCGGAGGCAGTCTAGCTAAACCTTACTTTAAAGTCAACTTTAAGTAAGGTGCTGACCCCTAAACAGATAAAGGTCAGCCGGAGAGCTGTCTTCTCTTGGGAACTGTAGGTATGTTAGGGCGTGAAATTAAACTCGATAAAGCCGGTAAGTCCGAACCGCTTGTCAGCCACGATGGCCGGCTGAAACCGCCATTGGCGCGCTGCAGATTCGGCTGCCTGCCTCAGAACCGGAGGGCCTTCAGAGCGATATACACCGACAACTCTGCCGTCTGTGTTGGTACCAACATACACCCTGACTACACCGACAATTCCTGATGCCTTTGCCGGTTGCGGATACTTAGGCACCACCTTCTTGGTAGCCCAATGATTTAGCGACCCAACGCTTAGGGTGTTGGAATCAGTAGCGATAGCGCCCTCGGTGATGGTCTTGGTGCCCGGTTGAGCCCCGGTTGTGTCGTGTTGCGGTTCCTTAGGTGCCGTTGTTTCATCCTTCGGTTCTGGAGCCGGGGACGTAGTCTTCCCCGCTACCGGCGATCTCATCTCTGTGGAAGGGGGCGGCATACCGCCGATAGAGGCGACTTGCTTTTGCGATAAAGAGAGTCCATGGCGTGCACCCGCATACTCGGTTGACCACTTTTCGCTGTCTTCACCTTCCCGCGCGAGTGAGAGACGAATGCCTAAGACATCTTCGAGCAACGCTAGTGAGTCGTAGGCCTTTGAATCGTCTTTGGAAATTTCTCGTGCCTGGGCAATCATCCGTTCGAGCAAGGAGCGCAGCCGATTCAAATCGGACAAGGCCTCAGCCGGAAGCCCTGCGTCCGATACATTGATCCCGAAATTTCGATAGCGCGCGATATGCGCCCGAGCGCCGTTCACAGCCTGGCCCGCAAGTGCAAAATAGGTACGGATTGAACGTTCTTTCTGAGTGGCCCGGGCGCGAAATGTTTCCTCTAGCAGGGATTCAGCGCGGGCGTAGTTGCCCTCTTCCAGATAGATGCTCATCAGCATTACAGACGTAACGTTGCGTACAACATCGTCAGCGGCGGCCGTGGAACGCAGGGACTCGAGTTCCCCGGCGGCATGTTGCAGTCGGTGAGCCGCAGCGAGAGCTCGCGCTCGCTCAATCCGAATCCGGATAGCCGCGGCGGCCTGAGCTTTCGCTGCGTCACTGGATTCAGTTTTTGCAGGTTCACTGGATTCCTGTGCAAATACCCGATTTGGAACAATGGCGAGGGAGGCAAGAAGGACTAACGGCAAGAGAATTCGTGTACCCAGGGGATTTCCGACCAAAATGCTTTTTACCTTCAATACGTTTACTCCTGAAATGCAAAAAGCGAGCTTAAAGCTCGCTTACCACCTAGCGTCCATTCGACGACCTATTATGGTCTTTTATGCCGTCCCAAGCAAGCGGCATAATGACCTAATTTCATTTTCTTCACCCGCCTGTCCTTGGGGCTGGAAATCAGAAACGATCTACGAAATACCTCGAAATATCACTAATTTTCGTGCTGGTGTGTTGGTTTCGTGGATCGATTGTTTTCACCCGGCACACTCTCGACTTAGGACCCAGCGCAAACATCCTTACTTCCAATACTCTTTCGGTGACTGAGCCGAAGTTTTTCTTGGTGCGCCGAGGCTCGTGACTCATTCTTTAACGGGTTGGCGCCCTTTGGTCCAATACAGGTGAGCTTACTGTTCTGTTCAGTTCGCTGAGGGTGAGCTACTCAAGCTCTTCAAAATTCGTTCACGAAAAATGCGAGCACTGGCTCTGATGGCCGCCTCGTCCAGGGTCAATAGCCGCCGGTCTTGCATGACGATGCGGCCGTTGATGATTACGGTTTGTACGCCTGAGGCTTTGGACGCGTAGACCAGGTCTGAATAAATGTTGTAGGACGGAATCTGGTTCAACTCGCTGCGCTCAACGAGCACAAGGTCCGCGCGCTTTCCGGTTTCAATCGACCCGATCTCTTTCTCCAGATGCAGCGCCTGCGCCCCCCGTATGGTCGCCAACTCCAAAGCTTCCTGGGCCGAGATAATCTTTGGATCACCGCTAAAGACTTTGTGGAGCTTGGCAGCCGTGTCCATTTCTTCCCACATGCTGAGGTCGTTGTTCGAGGCCGCGCCATCAGTTCCCAGTCCTACTAACAGACCATCTCTTAACATCTGCGGGACTGGCGCCACGCCGGCGGCGAGTTTCATGTTCGATTGCGGATTGTGAATAACGCCAACTCCCAAACGCTTCAAAATGCTCAGCTCGTTTGGGGTTGGCCAAACGACGTGCGCGGCAATAACACGGTCGTTGAGAAAGCCGATGCGCGCGAGATACTCGATGGGGCTCGCACCCCTGGCCTTGATACTGTCGTCCACTTCTCTCTTGGTCTCGGAGATGTGGGTCACGATTGGAGATCCGGTGCGATCGGAGAAAGCGCGAGCAGCTTTTAAGTGCTCTTCGGAAACGGTGTAAGGAGCATGAGGCGCGATCGCGGGGACGATCAGATCATGGCCTTGCCACTTCTTGACGAAGCGTTCAACGTAAGCCATCGCCTCGGCATTTGTCTTGTTGTCAGCGACAGGAAAGTCTATTACGGTCTCTCCAAGAACACCGCGCACGCCTGCCTTGGCGGTTTCGTCCGCTATCGCGTCTTCGAAGTAGTACATATCGCAGTAGGTTGTCGTACCACCGCGAATCATCTCCGCCAGGCCCAGACGAGTGCCGGCGCGTACAAAGTCTTCGGTAACGTTCTTCGCTTCGGCGGGAAAGATGTACTTCGTCAGCCAATCCTGCAGATCGAGGTCGTCTGCCAAACCACGAAACAAAACCATGGGGATGTGAGTATGCCCATTGATTAGGCCTGGAATGATCGTCTTGCCGCTGGCATCGACGATCTGACGTCCTGCGTATCTCCCGGCAATGTCGGCATGCGAACCAATAGCCACGATTCGCCCGCCCTTGACTGCGATACCGCCATCTTCAATGAGCTGACGCCTGGCGTTCATGGTGACAATCGAGCCACCGAGAACCACCAGGTCGACACGCTCACCAGCGGTTGGTCTCTGCTCAGCTGAAGTGGTTGGCAAAGAAGCGTTGAGAATCATGGCGATAAGGATGAGCACAGACAGAAGACGTTTTGACATGTCACTTGTGTCCCATGACTTCCTTCAGGAACCTGGCGTCAAACGCGCGCGGCAAGAGATCCTTGATGGACACCGTCTCCCGTTGTCCCCGCAGGTTACCTAACACGATCGTCGCGTGCTTGGCGAACTCCCAAATAATCTGGCGACAGGTGCCACAAGGCGGCGTCAACGATTCGGTATCCGCCACCACAGCCAACTCCGTGAAGTGACGCTCACCTTCCGACAGGGCCTTCCAGATTGCCACCCGCTCGGCACAGACCGTTAGACCATAGCTCGCGCTCTCGACGTTGCAACCGATGTACACCTTGCCGCTCTCTGTCCTCACGGCGGCGCCTACCAGGAAGTTGGAAAACGGTGCTACGGATTGCAAACGTGCGGCCGTCGCCGTTTCCAGAAGCAACTGTAAGGACTCTTCGCTCAATGTGGGCCTCCCACCGAGGTTAAAGCTCCTGCCAACCTCTCGCGAATCTTTCCACTAATCAAATCGACACTCACCAGGTTGTGACCACCTTCCGGAATAATCACGTCTGCATAACGCTTCGAAGGCTCCACGAACTGCATGTGCATGGGCCGCACCGTGGCGACGTATTGTTCGATAACCGACTCGACGGTCCGACCACGTTCGGCAATGTCGCGCCGAAGTCTGCGAATGAACCGAATGTCATCCGGCGTGTCGACAAAGACCTTGATATCCATCTGCTCGAGCAAACGCGGATCGGCAAAGATGAGAATACCTTCCACAATAACAATCGGCTTGGGCTCCACCAGGCGCGTCTCAATCATTCGGGAATGGGTCTTGAAGTCATAAAGCGGCAGATCAATTGGTTCGCCTGCTTTGAGTTTGCGGATGTGATGCACCAGTAGATCGTTGTCCAGAGCGTCCGGGTGATCGAAGTTAGCGACCTGGCGATAGTCCAGGGGAAGGTCTTTAAGATTACGATAGTAGGAGTCCTGTTGTATGAAGACAACTTCGCTGGCGCTGACCGATTCCAGGATGCGGTTGGCCACCGTAGTTTTGCCCGACCCCGTACCTCCGCTAATGCCAATTATCATGCTTTTATGCTTACACGTTCCCGCGTCGCCGATAAAGAACACAATTCAGCCGCGGATGAACGCGGAGGTACGCAGATCTGAAAAAGCATTAATCAATACGCCTAACCTTTAGTCCGATTTTGTCTTGATCCGCGTTCATCCGCGTAAATCCGCAGCTAATGCTTTCCTGTTACTTGATGCGGCTGATGATGCCACGCAGCAGTTGAGTAAAAGTAGCTCTTACCCTGTTTCCAATCTCCATCACTTCCTCGTGGTTGATGGGACCGTCACTGATTCCCGCAGCCATGTTAGTGATGCACGAAATGCCCAGAACGTTCATTCCCATTTGGCGCGCTACAATTGCTTCCGGTACGGTGCTCATGCCAATGGCGTCGGCGCCAAACGAGCGCAACATGTGAATTTCCGCCGGCGTCTCGTAGCTGGGGCCGGAAAGTGCGGCATAGATGCCCCGTCTTACTTCGATCCCCAACACACTTGCCTCTTCTACTACGGTTTCCTGCAGCTCGCGAGAATAGACTTCAGTCATGTCGGGAAACCTAGGTCCGAAGCGCTCGTCGTTAGGACCGCGCAACGGATTGCTACCCATCAAGTTCAAATGATCGCTGATTATCATGAGCGCACCCTCGCTCAATTGAACGTTGATACCGCCTGCGGCATTGGTCAACAAAAGCGTATCTATTCCCAGCAGCTTGAATGTTCGAATCGGGAAGGTAACTTCTTCCAGCGAGTAGCCCTCGTAGAAGTGCACTCGTCCCTGCATGGCCACAACGGGAACCCTTCCAACCTTTCCAATCACCAGGCTGCCTGCGTGTCCGGCAACAGTGGAAGCCGCAAATCCTGGGATGTCGGTGTAGGGAATGCGCACCGCTTCGTCAAACTCCTCTGCAAAGCCTCCGAGTCCGCTACCCAGGACCACTGCTATACGCGCATCCAGAGCTGTGCGGGCGCGAATAGTGCGTGCCGCATGTTCGGCACGCGCATAAAGATTAGAAGCTGCTGAACCTTCAAGCATTTTTTCTTAGCTTAGCGAAATAATCGCAATATGTCTCGCAGCGAAAGTGGTCTTATCGCTCCTTTTGATAGGGGATGCCGAGCGCCTTGGGGGGACGGGACGATCCGATAAACCCTGCCAGGACAATAATGGTCAGCACGTATGGCACCATGTGTATGAATTGAACAGGGATATCTTCACCTGATGGAAGTTTAATAACTCCCTGCATCTGGATCGTCACCGCTTCCGTCAAACCAAACAACAAACAGGCCAGCAAAGTCTGCACGGGTCGCCACTTCCCAAAGATTAACGCAGCAAGCGCGATGAAACCTCTGCCTGCAGTCATGTTGCGAGTAAACAGCGACGACTGACCGATCGAAACGTAGGCGCCAGCGACTCCTGCGAGCACGCCTGACAGCAACACACCCGCGTAACGCATACGAGCAACACGCACGCCGGCAGCGTCGGCGGCCTCGGGATTTTCGCCGACCGAACGAAGTCGTAATCCGAAGGGTGTTTTATACAAGACGTACCAGGTAGCCAGCGTAATGATGAGGAGGAGAAACGCGATGGTCTTCGGACCCAAAGTGATCAGATTCTCCTTGGGAATCTGAGGAGTCGAGCCAGACGATAGAAAGAAGGCGCCACTTAGAAAAGCCGGCATGCCGAACATCAAGATATTAATCGCTGTGCCAGTCACAACCTGATCCGCTCTGTAGTTAATGCAAGCAACCGCATGAATCAAGGCAATCAACAATCCGGCAGTCATCCCGGCTAACACGCCTACAAACGGATTGCCGACTGCGTGTGTTACCGCCGCAGCCGAAAAGGCCCCGGCAAGCATCATTCCTTCCAGCGCGATGTTGATGACCCCCGACCGCTCAGAAAACATTCCGCCCAGTGCGGCCAATATCAAGGGAGCTGATAGTCTGACAGTCGACCAGATCAATGCAAAGGAGAAGATGGCCAGGATTTCTGTCATTGAGTTAAACCTTTGAGCGCTTTAGCAGACCAAACTTCGCAAACGGACCTCGGAAGAAAGCCTCCGCAGCCACAAACAGAATTATCGTGCCCTGCAGCACCTGGACAATATCCTTGGTCACATGTTCGGTAAAGGCATCGACGGGAATGCCGCCGCGCTGGAGAACAGCAAAGAGCAGCGCCGATATGATCACGCCGACAGGGTGGTTCCGACCGAGGAGAGCTACGGCGATCCCGGTAAAGCCATAATTATCCGAGAAGCCATCGTAATAGCGATACCGATAGCCAAGGACTTCATTAATACCGACCATTCCGGCGAGAGCACCGGAGATCGTCATTGCCACGATGATCTGCTTGCGAACCGAGACGCCCCCATAGTCGGCGGCACTGGGATTCGTGCCAGTGGCTCGCAACTCGTAGCCCCATTTTGTTCGCCATAGAAAAAGATAAACCAGTCCGCAACAAATCAAGGCCACCACAAACGCGACGTTCAAAGGAATGAACTCGGGCAACCCGGGGACAATCTTGCCAAGGCGCGCAATATGTGCCCCGTCTCCAATCGGCACCGTCTGCATGATGGGATCGCCCGGAGTCTTGTAGTGGTATTGAGTGAAGTAACTCAGCAGTATGACGGCGATGAAGTTCAACATGATTGTGTTGATAACTTCATGAGATCCGAACTTTGCCTTCAACACACCGGGAATCGCTCCCCAAACGCCGCCGCCCAGAATAGCGGCTATGAAACAGAGTGGAATCAACAGCCAGGGGGACAGGTTGGCGAAAGTAATTCCCACCCACGCAGTAGCAAATGCTGCGACGTAAAGTTGGCCTTCGGCTCCGATGTTGAGTAGGCCGCAACGAAAAGCAACCAGAACTGCCAGGCCGGTGAAAATGAGTGGGGTCGCGTAGAAAAGCGTGTAGCCGATGCCCACAGGCCAGGAAAGCGCGCTACCGAAAAGCAATCCGTAGGCCTGCAACGGATTGTCACCAATGATGAGTATCAGTATCCCACCGACGATGAAAGCGGCGACGACGGCGACTAAGGGAAAGAGCAGTTCACGGAAAAGAGTCATTGGATTTCGATCCTAGATCTCAGTCCTATAAAGCTTTGTACTTAGAACTTGGGACTTTGTGCTTTGTGCTTTGTTCTCTGTGCCGTTGCAGTTGCGCCTTTCAAGACCTTGAAGAAATACAAAGTACAAAGAACAAAGTACCCAGTACAAAGAATTAGTGTCCCCGCGTCATGAGCAGCCCGATCTCCTCGATGGTTGCGACCTTCGGGTCAACTTCCCCGACGATGCGTCCTTCGTGAATGATCAGCAAGCGATCGGAGAGCGACGTCACCTCTTCAAGCTCGGCTGACACTAGTAGCACCGCGCAGCCCGAGTCGCGCAGACCAACCAGCTTGCGATGTATGAACTCGATGGCCCCGATATCAACGCCTCGAGTGGGCTGTGAGACCAGCAAGAGCTTGGGATCAACTTTGAACTCTCGGCCAATGATCAGTTTTTGCTGGTTGCCGCCCGAGAGAACGCGCGCGGGCAGATCGGGATTTGCCGGGCGGACGTCGAAGCCTTCGATAATTTCCTTAGTGCGCCTGCGAATAGCCCCGTTGTCCAGGAACGTGCCGGCGTAAGCAACGATAGGCGGGCGATAGTGAACACCGAGAATCGAGTTCTCCGCGAGATCGAATTCGAGCAGCAAACCACGTCGATGTCGATCCTCCGGGATATGAGCAATCCCCAACTCGCGCCGCAGTCGCGCACCTTCTTTCGTGATGTCCCGATCTTCAATTCGGATCTCACCCGAAAGCTGCGATGGGCTGATTAGTCCGGCCAGTGCTTCGATCAGCTCGGTTTGGCCGTTCCCCTCGACCCCGGCGATACCCAAGATCTCGCCTTTGCGCACTTCAAACGAAACGTCCTTGACCGGCTTAGCTCCACCCCTGGTCGTAACTGAGAGATTCCGAACAATCAACTCGGCACTTCCTGTCTTGGCCGGTGTTTTTTCGACGCGTAAAAGTACTTCCCGGCCCACCATCAATCGAGCCAGTTCGGCGGCGTTGGTTTCACTTGTTTGTAAACGACCGACAACACGACCGTCCCGCATCACAGTAACCTCGTCCGAAATTGCGAGCACTTCAGCCAGCTTGTGCGTGATTATTACAACGGTCTTTCCCTGCTCACGCATTCTTCGCAGGATGGTGAAAAACTCTTCGACTTCCTGTGGGGTCAGCACCGCCGTGGGTTCGTCAAGGATCAGCAGGCGCGCGTGACGATAAAGCGCTTTCATCAGTTCGACGCGCTGTTGCTGGCCAACCGACAAGTGTTCAATCACAGCACCCGGGTTAACGGCCAGCTTGAATTCTTCCGAGAGCCGGCGAATCTCAACACTTGCTTTGGCAAGATCAAGCGCAACGGCACTGCCGGGTTCAGCGCCCAACACAATGTTCTCTGCCACAGTCATCGTGTCGACCAGCATAAAGTGCTGGTGGACCATACCAATTCCCAGGGCGATAGCATCGTGAGGGGTTTCGATGTTGTGCACATGGCCGTCGACCAGGATTTCACCTTCATCAGCTTTGTAAAACCCATAAGCAATGCGCATCGCCGTGGACTTCCCGGCGCCATTTTCACCCACGATGGCATGAATCGTCCCCGGCTTAACGACAATACTGACCTTGTCGTTTGCCAGCACGGCCCCGAAGCGTTTGGTGATGTTTCTTAATTCGAGCAATGGTCTTTGGTCTTTGGTCTTTGGTCTTACCGTTATCAGGAGACCGACCGTTTTGTTTTAAGAGCGCCAATCGAACGCAAGTAGGCGTTGAGTTTAGGGGTCAACTCCTTAATGATTGGAAGAAGGTCGTTAACCTGCTTCTCCGTTAAAAGCTTTCTTCTGTACGATCGGCGTAGCCAGTGCTGTGTTTCATATAAAGATCCGCGCGCGATTCTCAGAAACCGTCGCAGATCCGGGTTGGTTCCTCGACCACTACCCTCTGCAATATTCGCACCTATGCTGTCGGCGGCTCGTATTAATTGTTTGCCCACAGTGTCTTTGGCGAGGAAATCCCACCGAATGACTATCCTCCAGATATCATCCGATAGTTTCTCCGATAACTTGTAGACTTGCAGCTTCTCAAAATTTGTTCTTTCCATGGGGTGAGGCCTCCGGATTAAGTTGATAATGCCGTTAGATTATTCCTGATCAAAGAACAAAGACCAAAGGCCAAAGACCAAATTCATTTTGTCATCGCATCCGTCACCTTGATCTCGCCTTTGATAATCTTCTGCCGTGCTTCTTCGGTTTGCTTGATAGCTTCTTCGGGGATCAGTCCCTTGTTGTAATCATCCATCGAGTAGCCGACTCCGTCCTTCTCCAGGCCGTACACATGGAAGCCGGCTTTGAACTTACCGTTCACGACGTCTGTGATGATTTCATAGACAGCATTATCGACACGTTTCACCATGCTCGTCAGCACAAAGCCTGGCTTAACCATGTTCTGATTTGAGTCCACACCAATGACGAAGTGGGTCGCGTGTCCGTTTTGCTTTCCCTGCTGCTCGACGGCGTCAAAAGCCCCCAGACCGGAATTACCCGCTGCCGTGAAGATCACGTCAGCGCCTTTGCTGATTTGCGCCAGGGCAATCTCCTTGCCCTTGCCGGGGTTGTTCCAGGCTGCATCAGTCACACCGACGTAGTTTGGTATCACACGGATGTTGGGATTAACCGCGCGGGCGCCTTCTTCATATCCTTCCTTAAAACGATGGATCAAGCCGATGTCCATCCCGCCTAGAAAGCCAATCGTACCCGTCTTAGTCGTTTTCGCTGCCAGCATCCCGACCAGATACGAGCCTTCGTGTTCTTTAAAAATCAAAGACGCTACATTGGGAAGATCACTGACACCATCGACTACGGCAAAGCGGATGTTGGGATAATCTTTGGCAACCGACTCGATGATAGGTGTTTGCGCGAAGCCAATCCCAATGATCAGATCGTATCCGCGCTCAGCAAACGCGCGCATAGCCGGCTCGATGGAGGTGGGATTACCCGGTTCAATATCACGCAACACAATGCCCAGCGCGGGTTTGCCACAACTTGAACCGTCGGGCCACTTGCCAGTTTCCGCACACTTGGCTCCGGCCCACGCCGCCGCATTAAACGAGCGATCATCTTTGCCGCCGATGTCGAAAACAATCCCGACACGAACTTTCGATTTATCATCCGCACCGTAACCCTCGCGATTACAACCAGACGAAAAGAAAGCGAATAGACAGACTGAGAGCAACAGAGACCAAAGGCATAACTTCATTCGTTTACTACTTCCTTGATTAACGTTGGCAGGTCCCCCTTGAATGCTTCACCAACCTGGTACGCCAGCTGAATCCGACTGACGGCTTCCTGGGCTCTGGACTCATTGCGGGCATATACCACTCCCAGCGTTTGACCGCCAGTCACCTTATCGCCAATCTTGACTTCCGACATCAACCCCACGGTCGCGTCGATTTTGTCTTCGATTCGCACGCGTCCACCGCCGAGCGCTGCAATCGCATGTCCGATTTCGGTGGTCTCAACAGCTGTGATGTAACCAGGGCGCGGAGATTCTACCTTAAAGGATTCGCTCACTAAAGGAAGGACCCCGCCCGGATCATCACAAACCCGTGGATCACCACCCTGCGCCGCGACATTCTGCCGAAGACGCTCGAGCGCTTCGCCTGATTCGAGGGCCCGCTGCAAACGTTGCCGGGCCTTGTCGAGTGAATCGTCGACGTGGGCCAGAACCAGCATGTGAGCTGACAGTTCCAGGGAGAGATCGAGCACTGGCAGAGCACCTGGCGCGAACTCGCCACGCAATATCTCAATGCACTCTTTGACTTCAATGGAATTCCCAACTGCGCATCCCAGTGGTTGGTTCATATCGGTCAAGAGTGCCCGGGTGCGAATACCGCAAGAGTTGCCCGTCTTGACCAACGCCTGGGCCAGCGCCCGCGCACGCTCTTCATCCCGCATGAAGGCGCCCGACCCCACCTTCACGTCTATTATCATGGCATCCAGGCCCGCCGCCCCCTTCTTGGAAATTATTGACGCCACGATCAGCGGAATTGCTTCGACTGTGGCGGTCGCATCGCGCAGCGCGTACATCTTCTTATCGGCGGGCGCAAGTTCCGCGGTCTGGCCAGCCATCGCGTAACCTACCTGTTCGAGGATTTTTTGAAACTCGCTCCCCGAAAGGTCAACTCGATATCCAGGAATTGATTCCAGTTTATCGAGCGTCCCGCCAGTGTGGCCCAGGCCACGACCTGAGATCATCGGGACGCAGACTCCGCAAGCGGCTACAAGCGGAGCTATTATCAGCGAAGTTTTATCACCAACACCTCCGGTGGAATGTTTATCTGCCTTTGGTTTGGCAATACCGGAAAAGTCCAGGATGCTGCCCGATTGCAGCATCGCCTCTGTCAGGCACTGCTGCTCCGCGTCATTCATGCCGTTCAGGTAGATAGCCATGAGCAACGCGCTAATCTGGTAGTCGGCGATCAGGCCGTGAGTGACCCCGTCGATGAAGAAGTTGATCTCCGCGGGCAACAGTTGTTCGCCGTCGCGCTTCTTACGAATGATGTCTTGCGGTCTCAATGCTTCTCAACTCACTATCACTGGCAAAATCCTGGCCATTCATCATACGGAAATTCGCAGGTCGGGAAGGGCGGTTTACTCCCGCCTGCGTTAGTAACACTCAACCCCAGACTGTTCAGCCCATAACGCAAGCGGGAGTAAACCGCCGTTCCCGACCTGCGAATTGCTGTCCCTTGAGTGGCATAGGCGGGTCGATTTTCAGTTCTTTCACAATTTCTCCCGTGGGTAGGATTCCTGAGTTTTTTCCAGGCAGCCTCTACCGTTCGTCGGTTCTGACCTCGCCGCTCAATAACACTACAGCCTGCGCCTTCACAGCCAGACCCTGGCCCACTGAGCCTATTCCTTCGCCGGTTTTGGCCTTGACGCTGACACAGTCAGTTTTGACACCCAGTGTTTCGGCAATGTTCTCGCGCATTGAAAGCACGTAGGGTCTAAGCTTCGGCTCCTCGAGCATTACGGTGGCGTCGACGTTGACGATAAGCAGACCGCGCTCGCGGGCCAACCACATCACCCGCGAGAGTAGCTGCAGACTGTCCGCATCCTTCCACTGTGGATCTCGATCGGGAAAGTGTACGCCAAGATCACCTTCGCAAAGCGCACCCAGAATCGCATCGGCAATGGCGTGCGAAAGGGCATCGGCATCCGAGTGGCCCTCAGCACCGCGGGCGGCCGGAATCAGCACACCACCCAACACAAGCGGCCGCCCACTCACCAGCCTGTGTATGTCGTTCCCGATTCCGATGCGAAACATGAAACTGATTTGAACTTTGTGCTTTGAGCTTTGAACTTTGTGCCTTGTACTTTGTATTTTGAACTTGACTGGTTGTTTGATCCTCCGCAGGTACGCTTTGGTCAGAGAACAAGGAACAAAGTACAAAGCTCAAAGCTCAAAGCTCACTTCCCTCATCAACACTTCCCCTAGCGCTAAATCTTCTGGCCCTGTGATCTTAATATTCCGCGGACTTCCTTCCACGATGATCACCTTGACACCCAGTCGTTCGACGAGTGAGCTCTCGTCGGTTAGTTCAGGATCCAGGACATCAATCTGATCGTAGGCCCTTCGCAATAATTCAAAGCGAAAGCACTGGGGTGTCAGGGCTCGTCGCAAAGCTGCTCGAGGAAGTGTTCTTGCGACCAACCCATTGCTAACCTCTTTGATAGTATCGGTCACCGGTGAGGTCAGGATTGCAGCCTCGTTCACCTCCGCGGCCCTGACGGTCCGGGTAATTTCGTCTGCGGTCACAAAAGGACGAACACCATCATGTACTGCAATGATTTCAGCCGTAGCGGAGCGAACCGCAAGCAGTCCCTTTAGCACAGACTCGGCCCAAGTAGTTCCTCCTGGAACCATCTTCGAAAGCTTCCGCAACCTGTGCTTTTCCGCGATGGCCAGAAAGCCGGCTGTGTCCTCAGCTGGTAAAACTAGAATGATTTCTTGAATAGCATCACACAGCTCGAAGGATCTGAGCGTGTGGAAAACGATCGGTGTGCCTGCGAGTTCCAGAAACTGCTTGGCCCGGTTGCCGCCCATCCGAGTGCCCTGCCCGGCAGCAGCAATGATTGCAACATTCATAGAAAAGTGACAGGTAACAAGTGACAAGCGACAAGAACGCCTAACCGATTCCTGTCACTTGTCAGTTATCACTTGTCACTGTGATCTATTCCAATACCGGTTCGCTGTCTGTAACGCGCACTGGTGCGGAAGTGCCCCGCGAGTCACGCTGAGGGCGGCGCGCTGTCCCGTTCGTCCGATGCTCACCATTGCCGTTCTCGGCCTCTTCCCAGAGACGGCCAAAGATCATTTTTCCGGCTGTAGTCTGGAGCACACTGGTAACGGCAATGTCGGCATTCTTTCCGATTAGTCTCCGCGCGTTGTCGACTACGACCATCGTGCCGTCATCAAGATAGGCCACACCCTGGTTGTATTCCTTACCCTCTTTCAAAATAAATACGCGCATGGCTTCGCCGGGAAGCACTACCGGCTTCAACGCATTCGCCAACTCGTTGATGTTGAGCACGCTGACGCCACGCAGTTGCGAGACTTTGTTTAAGTTGAAATCGTTCGTCACGATCACGGCGTCCAGTTGCTTGCCAAGTTCAATCAACTTCAGGTCAACTTCACGCACTGAGGGAAAGTCTGTCTCTACAATCTGAATGTCCAGCGAACTATTGTTTTGCAGCCGGTTGAGCATATCCAAACCTCGCCGGCCGCGTTGTCGCTTCGAGGAGTCCGGGGAATCGGCCACTTGTTGGAGCTCGCGAAGAATGAACTGCGGGATTATCAACGAGCCGGTCAGAAAACCTGTTTCCGCGACGTCGGCTATGCGACCGTCAATGATGACTGATGTGTCCAGAATTTTTAGATCACGACGAGAAGCCTTGTCAGTGAGGATGCCGCCCAGTGCGGACAGTTCAAGATAATCGCCCTTTGCCGCACCTACCATCAACCCAACGTAGGCCATGAAGAAGGTCAACGCCAACGTAAGGAAGGTCTTGACTTCGGGAGCCACAGCCATCGATTCCTGCCTGCTGATCAAAGATCCAATGAGGAAAGCGCCGATGATCCCCATGATCGAGCCGACAGCTGCTCCAATCAAAGTCTTTAATGTTGCACGGCGGATTCGGAGTTCAAAAAGGATGATGCAGATGGCGATCAGCGCGCCCACGCCAGCAGAAATCCACCGGTCGCGCGCAATCGGGCGAAGCACGTAACCAGCAGATACTAAAATGGCGGTAAAAACCAGTCGTATGATAACGACATCGGCGTGCATGACAGGGCGAATCTTACCACGGCCCGAACTACCAGTCACCTAAAACCTTCCGGAAATAGGCGTTTTAGCGCTGTTGCTTCAGGTATTTGAAGAACGTACAAGCGATGAAAAGAATTCCCATCGAGGTCTACGGATCAATACTTTTGAGATATCGCTCGAAGAAATCTAAAACTCGGCGCTCGTAGTCTCTCTTTGAGGCCCAGTATAAATCAACATGCTTTGCGCCCTCGACTATCCATAACTCTTTGGGCTCACGCGCTGCATTGAACATTTGCCGGGATTCTTCGATGGTCGTATGTTGGTCTTCTGCGCCAACGATGAACAGTTTAGGCACGCTAATCGTTCCAACATGATCTATTGGTCGCAGAACTTCGGAATCAATCCCCAATCTTGGCTTTAATTGCCAAGCGAGGAATGGCGTTAAAGTACTAGCCCAACCGCCAAGCCTCATGGTCAAGCGATTGCTGATAGCTTGGTTGATAGTTGGATAGACCATCTCCAGCACCATTGCATTTACATCCAGAGGTGGCGAGGCGAGCAACGCGGATGCGCCGCCCATTGAGACACCGATTACGCCTATCTTCTCATCGTGAGCATTGGAACGAAGAAAATTAACCGCTGCCTGAGCATCCCTGCTTTCAAGATACCCGAACGTAATGCGTTCTCCGGTACTTTCACCGTGAGCTTGGAAATCAAAAAGCAACACCGAATAACCTGCGTGAGCCAGAAAGCGCGATCGATCCAACATGCTCAGGCGATTTGCTCGGACGCCATGCATCAGAACAATTGCCCCTGCGCCCTTCTTTCCGGGTAAGAACCAACCATGAATCGTCGCTCCAGATTCGCTGGAGAATTGGACCTCCATTCCGGATAGGTCGGCGGGTAGACTTCCTATCGACTGATGTGCAGGTGCGCTCAAACTACTTCCGGCAAACCATATTCCGATAAAGCAGCTAAGGAAGACTCCTAGAGCGCAACTGATTATTGTTTTTCTTTTCATTAATCAAACAGCATCTGGATCACCTTCACGAGCTTTAATATTTGAAGTGGTGAGGTACTCCACGATTCACGGCGATTTAATCCACCTGGATTCTTCGCCTTCATTACGTATCAAGACGTGTGTCACTTTACCTTCGTCGTTCTTGGCGAAAGTAAGATAATACTCGGTCCCCTTGCTGAAGAACTCTACCGGCGACTCGGGAAAAATCTCGAACACCGTCTGGCCCGGAGGAATCTGCATCATCAGTTTGCTGCCATCACGTACCAGGGCGAACGAATCGTCAGGCTTCCCATCCTTGCTGTACTTGCCGACGTACGCATCATAAGTTTCCGGCTCTATCTTGATTTCCTTATGCTCACGAGGAAGTTCGTACTCCTCACCCAGGGCAATCGCAGCCAACTCAGTTGCGATGGCCCGCACCTGGGTGCGCTCAAAATTGCTCAGGACGGCAATGAAGAGTTTCTCTTCAGGATAGCGGGCGATCATTGCCATAAAACCGGAAACGGTGCCGCGGTGCCACTCGACCTTGCGCTTGAACTTAGTTTGAACCCACCAGCCGTAGGCATAGTCGCTCTTAACGATCGTAAAAAGTTTGTCCCTTGCTCCGGCAGACAGCAGTCGGTCCGACGCCAGTACTCGATCCCAAAGAAGAAGATCGTCCACTGTGGAGAGTATCGCCCCTGCACCGCCAGGGAAGCGCATATCTATGTAGCCGGCATTAGCGATAGTTCCGTCGACACCAGTGTAGCCGCTCGCTCGCTGCTTCAGGACCACGCGGGGCTCTTCGCAATCGGTGTCGGTCATACCCGACGGACGAAAGATCTGCTCACGCATAAACTCGCAGTAAGGCTTTCCCGAGACCTTCTCGATCAACAGACCCAGAACTATGTAGCCTTGGTTGTTGTATGCGAACTTCTCGCCAGATTTGAAGTCGAGTTGCTGAAGTTCCTCGCCTGGCTTGTACAGGTCGCGGATGGATCTGAACGGAAGTGGCGTTCCCCTGCTGAGTCCGCTGACATCGAGCAACACCTGGGTAGTTAGTCTAGGCAAGCCGCCCGTGTGAGACAGCAGGTGGTGAATGGTGACTTTGTTCCACGCTTTCGGCCAGTCAGACAGATACTTGTTGACGGGATCGGCGACCTTGAGTTTGCCGCGCTCCTCCAACAGAAGGATGGCTGCCGCCGTGAATTGTTTGGTGACAGAACCAAGCCGAAACCTTGTCTTGGGCGTGTTGGTAACGCTGAGTTCGTGATTGGCTAAGCCATAACCTTCCCGGAAAACTGGCCGGCCGTCGTGAGCCACAAGAACGGCACCGCTGAATCCGGTGACGCGGACGCGCTCCTGCATGTATTTCGCAGTCTTCTCCGCAAAGTTCGGCGGTAGCTTGAAGCTCAGCCTTACTTTTGGGGAATCATTGGTTTGAGCGAATACATGCAGGCTCGACAGGGTAATAGCTAAAACCAAACGATAGATGTGAGGAGATCTAGTTACCACTCATGCTCCTTCATTGGAGATTTCAACCTTCGGTCCCTTCAACGCCAGTCGTGATCAGGAATTCGGTGGGTCGTCGATTTTAGTTAATGTTGAGAGCCTCTGAAACCAAGTTCACAGACTAAAGTCTATGCCACCACTCAGCTTGGAGCCTTCTCACGATTTTTCCGGGAACTCGCCTCTTGCCTTCAATGCCGAACAGCGACAAAGGGTTTCTTTTGCAACACCGGAGCGGCTGGCTGCTGCTCATTTTCTTTCGCAGTGTTTGTGTTAATCCCGGATGCAGTTGTTGATGGCTTGTAAATGTAGCTCTCACGCGCCCGCACAGCGAGATTGGGACGACCAACGCGCACTTTTATCTGGCGTCGTCCGCTAGTTGTGTCTCTCATATTCGGGTAATAGCCAAGACTGTACTGGCGGCGCAACTCCTCGGCGATATAACTGAAGGCGGCTCGCAGATAGCTTAAGTCTCTGCGCGCTTCGTAGAGTCGCCCGCCCGTCAAATACGCGAGGTCGCGTAGATAACGCTCGCCGCGATCATAGTCGGCGCGACTCGACCCTGCCCCACCGCTGCTACCGCCACTGCCTTGTGTCGGAATGGGCAGAGGAAAGGGAATCTTTCCAAAAATCGAAGGCAAACGCGAACCGGAGGACGAGCCGCCAGTATCACTCTGTCGATCGTAAGTGTCATACAGGATCGGGTAGATGAGCGCGTCGAGTTCTTCGGCCGTGCGGACGGTGCCCTCGTATGTCGCATCGTTGCTGGTGGCATCTACGCCGTCCGTAAAGAGGACCAAGGCTTTGCGTCCTTGAATGCGGTTGAGGTGCATCTCCATCACCTTGTCCATCGCGTCGTAGAGATGAGTGCTGAGTCCCCGCCCCGTGCCGCGGATTGCCTTACGAATTTTCTGCCGGTCTATTGTCGCTTCACACTTTATCGTCAAGCCTCTGGCGAAGGACACAACCATCACCTGATCGTCTGGGCGGAGTTGCTCAACGAAAGCAATAGCAGCATCTCTGATTTGTCCGAGCTTCGACCAAGTTGAAGCGCTGGTGTCGAGCATCAGCACGACGGTGAAGGGTTTCTCGACGGCGGCGAAGTAAGCTACTTCCTGTTCGACTCCGTTCTCAAAAATGCGGAAATCTTCCTTGCTAAGATCGGCGATGTATGTCCCATGGCGATCCATGACACTGACGGGCACCGTAACGAGTGTTGTGTTGACGCTCACTATTTCACCTTCACCAACCTCTTCCGGCGTGCCCGGGGTGGAAGACTGGGAGCTCCCGCCGCTCCCAGGCGCGCCGGGTGGCGTCGTCTGTACAGACGTCGGCTGCGAAGGTGAATCGGCGGCTGGGATCCGACCGACGCGACGCATGCGCGTTTGCGCAGTTAAGACTTGCTCTAAAGAGAGAGGCAGGAATAGGAACAACACACCGACGGCAAGGTTTTTCATCACCTGCTGATCTCCTTTATTTCATCCGGGAAAAATGACTTTTCAATCAGGAGGTTCTACACAACTTACAAACAAACCCCAGTCTACTCACTTAAGGGTCATCACGGCTACTTCCGGTGGCACGCGAAACCGAACCGGCAGGATGCTGGTGCCCACGCCGCCGCACACAAACAGATGTTGTCCACTCTCAACAACATGTCCCATCGCAAACCTCTTCCCATATTGTGCTCGATGCCATTATGTGGAGAGCCGACATGCAAATCGGTGAGGACAGCAACCTTGAGGCCATTTTGTTCGGGCTGCCAGTGAGGTATCTGCAAAGTGAAGCTGTGGGTGGTGAGCCAGGCTGGTTCAATCCAGAACGCCCAGAGTCCCAGGGTTAAACCAGAACTGCAAAGGCCAAGAGCGCACTGGTTACCTTGCGTGGCCGGGGCATGTTTCAGAATATAACCCGTTCCCAAGGTACTTACGAGCAGAAGCATCAAACGGGAATAAGGCCGGCGTCACGGGTTATTCACACGGAGTTCACAACTTTGTCAGGTAGTTCCGCGTATAAGCTGGCATGAATACAGAAAAATGGCCAGAGATTGTGAATATCAACGGAGGAGGAAACTCTATGCCGAAAGGCAAATTCTTCATCGCTGTGGTGATTCTGATTATCATCGTTCTCCTGATTGGAGGAGTGGTGACTTTCTCGAATATCAAGTTTGCACAGGAAGGCACGGTGCAGGTCGTAACCAAGTGGGGCGCGATTGAGCGCATCTACACTCCATCGGACGGATGGTTCACGACGATTGCGCCGGGACGCAAGAGTTACGATGTCAACATCAAATCGTTTACAGAAAGCGCGCCGGTGCGCGTAACCAGTAAAGACAACGCCGCCTTACAAGTCGATATTTCACTGACTGCTTACACAGACCCCACCAAGATAGCCGAGTATGTGCGCAAGTACGGGTTCTCGGAGCAGGAGAGACACCGCCGGCGCAACGAAATCCTGAAAGGAATCGTGCAAACGGAAGCACGCAACTCTTTCGCGGATTACGGAGCTTACGAGATCTACGCAAATCAGGAGCAGATTCAAAAGAGGATTTTAGATTCCTTGCGTCCGCAGCTCGGGACTCAACTCCTGCTGGTGACTGAGTCGGTTCAGATAGGCAATCCTGATTTTCTGGACGACAGGGTCGAAGCGGCAGCTTCCGGCGTCGTTGCCAATGAGAAGCAAAAGCAGGCGGAGGAAGCCAGACTCGAAGCCGCCAAGGTCGCGGCGCAGACCAAGCAGATCGAAGCACAGACTTTTGCTAATCCGGCTCTGCTCGAAATCAAGAAGCTGGAACTGCAACTGGAGATCGAGCGTGCACGCGCCGAAGGTATCAAGAATCACCAGGGTGCGCTGACCATCATGTACGGTCAGCCGGGTGTGCAGTTGCAAGTTCCTGCGGGGAGGTAACGTGAGATTTTTATTCCTGATCTGGCTGGTAATAGAGGTCTTGCAGCTCGTGTTGATCGGGATGCTGGTTGTCGGCTATCGCAACTTACAGCGGCGGTTGGATGAGGGTCGCTATCGGTTCGACACTCATCCGCCGCCCTCTGTGACGGACGAGTAACGACTTCTCTACTCAATGTACTGGTTCCAAACCCCGGCTCAGGTTCTATTTGCTGGACCACATCCACCCACGTACCTGCGGGATCGTTTAGGCCAAATCGTCGCTGACCCCAAGGCTCGTCCCGCAACGGATAAGTAATGAGTACTCCGGCCTTGTGACAGTCTTCCTTAGCCTATTTCCTGGTTGGCTTAGTTAGACGAAGTTGTCGTGTTAGCCACACGCGCCGATCGTCGCGTGCCGCTTCGACATGCAATTCGTGTTTGCCGTCGTACCACTTGACCTCTTTCGGATTGCTCGCCGCATCGAAGAAGGCTATAGCCGCCTCCTTCTTAATATGTTCGTCCGAGTTAGCAAATTGAAACAGGAGAGATGCAGGTGCGGCGCGGGCAATTTGTGTGATCGGGTCAATCGGTTTCAGCGCCTGCTGGTAGGCTTCCTTGTCAGGTGCCGGGATGGCTTTCAGCCAATAGTCGAGTGACCAGTTGCTAAAGCTGCCGATGCCAGCGATCACGATATAGGTCTTCACACGCTTGTCCACGCCCGCGGTAATTGCGCCGTACATAGCGCCGTAGTCGTGACCGACGTAGCCGATGCGCCTCCGATCAACTTCGGGCTGTGAGAGCAGTAAGTCCAGCGCCCTGCGGACTTCGATGGTTTCATCGATGACGCGCTGGCGATCCGCCTTGGCGTCAGCAGGCGGCACAGCCCATGGGAAGTAGCCTTGGATCAAAAGCGAGACGGTTCCTTGTTTGGCAAGGGACACGGCTTCGTCGAGGAATTGATTGCGGTTCCCGTTTGGTGTGCCGTACCAATGGAAGAAGAGCACGCCGGCGAAAGGCCCTTTGCCGCCAGGCTGGATGAGGAAAGCCTTGATGCGCCCGCGCTGCGGAGTATATGCGGCATAGTTGACATCACGGATGGTGACGCCGTCCTGCTCCTTTGCGGAATCCTCCTTGAGGTCGAACGCGACGGATCGGTCATAGTCAAAGAGCGCTGCGGATTCGTTGTCCGGCACTTGATGTAGGGGCGATGCTGCGAACTGCGAAAAAGTAACCAGTAAAGTAGCAAGTAGAAACAAGACTCCGGTCCGCTGATTGAAGTGTGCGGTACGCATGAATTTCTCCATCAATGACTAGTGATCATGCTCAAAACTGCCCTTCACCCGCCGCGATTCTCAGCGGTCGCATGCAAGCGCGGGTCAGGCAGTTGGTCGGGCTTGCCGCAGCATCGCTACGATCGAGTTATGGCCGCCTTCCTGCGCCCACCCTTCCGGAGTCGAATCAAATTTCGAATCCCTGATCGTGAGATTGGCACCATGCTTCAAAAGGAATTCGACTGCTTCCTGGTGACCGTTTATCGCCGCCCAGTGGAGACCAGTCGCTCCGAAGACACCCTTGGCATCAATGTCTGCCCCATGGTCGAGCAGGTAGGCGACCACATCGCGGTGGCCGTTTCGAGCTGCGGCGTAGAGAGCGTCTGAAATCGCGTCCTTGCGGATGTGCGCCGAGTCGGGAGGCCAGTGGTCATCGTCGGGTGCCGTCGGAGCGTCTCTCCTTCTGTGCGCCGACAGATCTTCCCCCGATTCAATGATGCCGCGAACTGCGGACAGCTTCCCCAGGCTCGCGGCCGTGATCAATGTGAGTCCAGTGGCACCACGCGCGAGTAGCAGGTCGGCCACGCGGGAACTACCCATCGTTGCCGCCCAGTCAAACGGCGACGCACCCCATGATGTCCGAGCCTCGATGTCCGCTCCCGCCTCTACGAGTGCAGCAGCCACGTCAACATGGTCCATCTCTGCGGCCCAGTGCAGAGCACTCTTCAAGTGGTCTCCGACGGCACGCACCAGACCCGGATCGACCTTCAGCAAGGAGGCGATCTTCGTCGCGCCTCCCTCCTTGGCAGCTTCGATGAACTCTGCTTCACTTGTCATAGCGTCTTTCTTCGCCCACCGTTAGGCAGTCACTTCTTTTTCTTCCCCGCAACTCTTCCGGATTTTCGTTTTACCGCTGAAATTGATTTGGTAATTGTCGCGCCTTGCATCATTTGGCTTTTATCTTTCACTTTGGCCAGAGAGTTGGCGTACGCCTCTTTTAGGAGTTTCTTTATGTATGCCTTCGGGAAATCGTTTTTGTTTTTGACTAAGATGTATCTGTATTGATTTCCTTTGCCTAATAACATTTTGTCAGGATCAGCAATTTGAGAACCCCAATAAAAACCAAAATGAACATTCTTGTTGCTTCTAATAACCGCAACGGAACAAAATGTGTGTCCAAGTCTATCAGTCAGCGACCACCCAAATGCTACGGCATTGTAGTTGTCATAAATTAGTTCATTCGTAGTGGGATACAAGTCCCAAACAAACTCCCTTAGCCACAGGACAATTTCTCTAATGTCATCCTCAAACGGTTTGAGAAATTTCAGCAGGTCTTTTGTTTGTTCTTTGCTCAGCTTGTTCTCCTCTGCCCGCCCAATAGATGGCGCCTATGAATTTTTCGTGTTCCGTGGTTAGCCAGATGCCTTAACGGTGTTTTTGTAAGCTATAGACAGCTCAGTCTGGTTGGCAATACAGATGTCCAAATCGCGCAGCAGCCCGTCGCCTATCCCGTAAATCCAACCATGCACGGCCAGCTCCTGGCCCCTGTCCCAGGCATTTTGGACAATCGTAGTCCGGCCAACGTTGAGCGCCTGTTCGATAACATTCAACTCACACAGCTTGTTCAAGCGCTGTGCCTCATCTCTAATCTCTGAGAGCAGCGCGTCATGGCGCTGCATGACGTCCTGCACAAAGCGCAGCCAGTTATCTGCAAGGCCAAGTTTACGATTCTGCATCGCTGCCTGCACACCGTTGCAGCCGTCGTGACCGCAAACAATTATGTGACTGACCTTCAGCAAGTCTACGGCGAATTCGAGCACCGAAAGGCAATTGAAATCAGTGTGAACAACTACGTTCGCAACGTTGCGGTGGACAAACATCTCGCCCGGGGAAAGGCCGACGAGTTGAGTTGCCGGCACCCGACTGTCCGAACAACCTATCCACAGGTAGCGCGGATTCTGCTGCTGAGCCAGGGCCTGAAAAAATCCCGGGTCGCTGGCCTTTATACGCTCGGACCAGCCCCGGTTATTCTCCAGCAGTTCGTTCAGTTCCTTCATGTCAGGAATTCACGAGACGATCATACCCCACCGCTTACACTTTAATTTCAACTAAAGCGCAGCTCGTCGCGAAGCCAAGCGCTCGTTTCGTCACCGGAAAGACTCGGGCCGCCGCCATCCCCAGCGCTAACTCCACCAGCCCCTCTTCCCCATATCTCTCACGCATCCGCTGACGCAACTCCTCCTGCTCCCCGCTCGCTTCCACCACAGCTTTACTAAACGTGTATACGTCGGCAAGCTCTGGCGTCAGATCCTCGGGGCGATTGTTCAGCACGGCACGTATAACATCACCAGCCACGCCGTCCTTGCGGGCCAGATTCACCTCAATCTGCACGCACGTGCCGCAATCCTCATCCTGCGTGGCGACGATTCGCGCGACGCGGTAGGGAGTCGGAGGAAGCTTGCGGCGGTGCTGAGAGAGCGGAGTGAACAAGGCGAATTTGAAGAACGCCGGGAGCGAAGACCGAAGGATGTGACGAACGTAATCTACTGACTCGCCCAGGGAGCGCTCTTCTTTATCAAGTTGTTTAAGGATGAGGTAGCGAATCATATCTGATCACCTCCTGAGACGCACAACGCCGCGCTTCATCAGCCTGGCAGCAACTGCCCATCTCATTTTGCGCGGCAAGTCGTCCGTTAAGAGACATGATGATTCCGTCCGCTGCAAGCGCTAATGGTTGTTGGGGCGGATCGTTGTGAACCTTGTTACGTATCTCGCCGCCCGCTCAACTAGACAAGCTTGCCATATTTGGCCACGTCGTTCGCTAGGTTTCTCAAGGAGCATTTAAATCAATACGATATAAAGCAGATAATTCAATAAGAAGACAATCGGGTATAAGCAAATGAAAACTATCCCGGCCAAGACGGACCTCTTTTTAGCAAGTGTCGTAAGCTCTCGATATGCGCCCCAGCCGGCAATTGTCCAAGCTAATAGAGCAGCCAGCCCAAGCCAATTCATCAAATTGACCGCTGCTAAAGGGAGCAGTTGCTTGAAATCACCTGAAGCACCCGCTTTTGCCACATATGCCTGAACCTTAGGACTACTGAAGCTCTTATCCTTATAAGCCTCGATCAGAAGAGCGTACAATTCCGGATCCCAAACCTTGGCGATTCCGTAGGCTAAAATAGTAGACGCCCGTAAAACAATCAGACCTACCGCGTAGTAATAGCAGAACGTAATCAAAAATCTTCCAAAGGGCGCAGGCCCCCCTACCAACGTCCAGGCAAATCGCAACGCAATTGCCATGAGTGCCATCTCGATCAGCGCCAGAAGACCACTAGTTGCGATGTACTGCCAGAAATTAACGTTTGCCGGTATGAGAGGGGCCTTCAAGATTAGTGTCAGTACAAATGAAATAGCCAGGAAAGTCAGCGCTGCAGTTAGAGTCTGATCGTTGTATACATTCCTCTTTCGAACAAATCTCTTAGGCCTGGAAACTAGATTGAAAAAGTTGAAGAGATATTTAGGAATTTGAGCGAAGACCAACTTGATAAGATCATTCATTACAACTCCTCGTTCAAGCTCCATCGCGCGGTAGGACAGCCGGCCGACTGCCCCGCAGAGATCGCCCGTGAGATTTTCCCGCACCGGGCTCTCTTCAATAATACTCGCATCCGGTGGGGTGGCTACCGCTGAACGATATGATGACTGAGCCATTCAGCCAATTCCGCTCTTGACGTCTGGCCGCTAGCAACGCCTATAACGACTCTCTCCTGATCGTCAACTGAGGCATTGAGCTCATAGCCGTTAAGTATGAGAAACACTTCCATCGCAGCATGCCCCACACGCTTGTTCCCGTCGACAAAAGTGTGATTCTGAATGAGTGAGAATCCCAGAGCAGCCGTTTTGGTCGAGATCGTGGGATACAGGGGTTGTCCCGCAAAACTCGCCTCCGGTTGGGCCACGGCGGATTCTAAAGCGCAACGATCCTTCAAACCGGAAGAACCTCCGTTTTGTGCTATTACGAGGGGAATGTAAGGAGATTACTTCCTCAACAGACAAGTAGCGCATCAGGCGAGGCGGCCATATAGCTCTGAGTTTTTCTTGAGAACATGATCAGAGGAATCGCGGAATTCCGCGTCGAGCTGCGCGAGCTTCTCTTCGACACTCAGAACCAACAACTCTTCAGGAGAAACACTCAGGCGCTCCGCAGCTTCCTCGAGTTT
>JAMQPH010000646.1 GCA_023717605.1 Pyrinomonadaceae bacterium | reverse complement strand
CCGCAGCGCCTGGGGGGCGACGCGACAAAGCACATCCACACGATTTACCGCGATCCAACGAACGATTACGGAGTAAAATGGTGGAAGCGCTGACCAGGACACTTTGTCGTCTGCTGCTGCTCGCGTTGCTTGCGTTTCCCTCGTCTCCTGGTTTCGAATGTATTTGGGGACGAATTTCCCGATGAGGAGAATAAATGCAATTCGATATTGACGCCAGGCTGAACGTTCTTACGGAAGGCCTATCTGAACTGAAGTGTGACAGTCACCGCAAGGAAGCGATCTGCGACGTCATTGCAAGCGAGATTAACAAGTACTTTCCTAATCTCGATGCGGAATCCAATCCCCCAAAGCTCCAAGAGTTGAAGAGCAATGGGATTGTTCGGCTTGATGTAAAATTGACTGAAGCACAACTTCTCGACGTGATTTCTTATCTTTCAGCTATCCCAGTATTCGGCGGCCATGTGCCTGCGCAGAGCGATGGAATCAGACGGTTTTTGAACGCAGGAGCTAAAGCCTTTCCTTTTGGTTCCTACGCGCTCGAAGACCTCGTTCAGTGTCCCCATTTACTGGAGCTTGCCTTAACGCCGGAGATTTTGTCACTCGCAACGGCGTATCTTGGCTGCATACCCACCATCTATTCAGTCAATTCGTGGTGGTCTTTCCCAGCGACAGCCCCTGCTATGACACAAGACTACCACCGAGATGTCGATGATTTTAAGTTTCTCGCTCTCTTTGTCTATCTCACTGACGTAAAAGGAGGCGACTTCGGAGGGCAGCATCAATTCATCGTGAAAACGCACGATGAGGATCAGGTGATGCAACTTCTCGGCGGAGATAAGGAAAAGGTCAGCAGCCTCTTTATGCCCAAACTTAGAAAGCTCGGCTATAAGCAGTCGCACGTTTATAAGGGATTGTTCGCCAATCAAATAACCGATATCACAGGAGCGGCAGGTTCTGTGTTCCTTGCCGATACTTACGCGCTACACCGGGGTGTGCCGCCGCAAGGAGCAGAGCGCCTGGTCTGTTGGATCAGATATGGCCTTAAAAAAAATGTAGCGTATAGCAACGATAAAACAACACCAGTGCCTTTTAAGCTCATCGAAGACCGAGTCAGCTCGAACTCGCACGCCAATTACATGCTAAGACTACTTGCTACAGACATCTCCGAAATCTGCGACAATCCTCGTTACAAAGTACTGACCGAGACCGGACTATGCGAGGCAAAGCTTGACAATCTTAGCTGGAAAAATGCGACCTTTGCTCCGCTGGATCCGAGTTTAGCTAATGATCACCCGGCGACCAACAAACGCGGCATTAAACAGACACTGAAGACCATCAAGAAAAAACTTTTCCGCCGGAATCGTTTATAATGAATACCCTCTGCAAGCCTGTCGTTTAGCAACTCAAAACGATCATCTATTGAAATCGATCTCTGGGCGCACGTAAGTCCGGGTTCTCTGAATCGCATCCGTAGGGTGGTTATTTTCCCGCATTTGCGGCGCGCACGAACCGGTCATCGAAGAACTGCGATGGCTTCGCGGTCTTGGCATCGGGAATCGACTCGGACAGAAAGTCGAGCATGCCTTGTAGGGGACGGTCCTTTGGGACGTAGCTGACTAACTGGACAAACTCCTCTTACCAAAGCCTGTCAGGCTTTGGTTTATTGGTTTACTAGTGGAAGTCAGCAGTCTTCTCCAAGGTCCTTTTGCTAGATCACGGCCTAACGAGCGCATTTGAGATAGACACACGTAAGGCCTGCTACTCACGTCCCAGTCGCTAAGCGACAAAGCCACATCGGAGACGAGCGTTACATGTCCCGGGGCAATCCGTCCAGAGCTACGTCCACTTTTTCGGATTGTTCGATGAACCCTTCGTGCATGTTGACCCGTGGCTGGAATTACGTTTCAATTTAGCGATGAACCAAAAGATTGCACTGGTTTTGATCCTGTTATTCGGCGCCGGCTTGAACAGCTTTGCCCAGACGAACTCTACCCCCGGCGCGCCGACCGCGGGTATCGTCGCAGCCACGAAGAAATTCCTCGCCACGCTTGATGATGCCCAGCATGGCAAGGTCGTCTTTGCTTTCAAAGACGAGGCGCAGCGCAAGCGCTGGTCGAATCTTCCGACAGCAATCTTCAACCGGCAGGGCTTGCGCATGGGCGACCTCACAAAACCGCAGCGTGAGGCCGTGCTGGCGGTTTTGGCAGCGGCGTTGAGTCCGCAGGGGTACGAGAAGATTCTGCAGATCGTCGAGGCCGACGACTTGTTGAGAACATCGAGCGGCCAGACGATGTTTGGGCGCGATGAATATTATGTCTCGTTCCTCGGCCAGCCTTCCACCACTGAGCCGTGGATGATTCAGTTCGGCGGGCACCATCTCGGCCTCAACATCACGCTGGCCGGCGCGGAACGCACGCTCGCCCCTAGCCACACCGGCGCGCAGCCGGCGATTTACGAACTCGAAGGCAAGACGGTGCGCCCCCTCGGTCGGGAGACTGACAAGGCGTTTGCCCTGCTCAGTTCGCTGAACGAAGTGCAGCGCAAGCAGGCCATCCTTGATTTCCAAATGCGCGACCTTGT
>JAMQPH010000608.1 GCA_023717605.1 Pyrinomonadaceae bacterium | reverse complement strand
TATCGCGTTGGCAAGGTTGATGTTCCTGCATTGCGCGGCGTATCCCTTCACGTCCAGGAAGGTGAGTTCGTTGCCATTATGGGTCCCTCAGGGTGTGGCAAATCCACGATGTTGCACTTGCTTGGAGGACTGCTGACTCCGACGAGTGGCAAGATCATCGTTGATGGTGAAGACCTCACGGCGGCAACCGATGCCAAGCGCACGGATATTCGAAGAAGGAAAATCGGGTTTGTCTTTCAGCGTTTCAACCTTTTTCCCACATTAACAGCGGAGGGGAATTTGCGACTCGCTGAACGCATTCACGGAAACGGCGGAGACGATTCCGGGCGACGCCGCGAAGTGCTACGTCTGCTGGGGCTTGAAGACAAACTGCATCACAAGCCTCTTGAACTTTCTGGCGGCGAGCAACAGCGGGTGGCCCTGGCGCGAGCGGTGGTGACCCGACCAGCGATCGTTTTAGCCGACGAACCCACGGGAAATCTGGATTCTGAGAATTCGGCCCTGGTACTCAACATGTTTCAGGAGCTGAATTACCGCTTTAACCAAACCATCGTGATGATCACTCACAACCCCGAAGCTGCAGCAATGTGCCGACGAATAGTGCAAATGCGTGACGGTCACATTGTAGAGCCGGCCCCGAGCGTCCAAATGTAACTAAGCTTGTTTACAGGGAATTGCTAGCAGGTTAGACTGTTGGAGGTCGGTTTTACCTGCCAGGCGCGAGACTTGCTAGGATCCGCACCGGAAACCATCTAGAGGCGGTTTTGCTCAGCACAATCAAGAAGATGTTCCTTTGGAACTTTGCCCGGAATACCTGGCAGTGGGATGTGTTATGCGTCCTGATCCTGGTATTTATTTTCCTGGCGCCAAAAAGCTGGTTCGAAGGCAGCGAACGGAGGGCTCCTGGCGGGCATCAAACCCCCTCGACAGCGACAGTGCTGCTGGGCACGGAAGTTGTTGATAATGAATCAGATAGGTCGCATTTGGAGCAGCGTGTACGAACGATAAGCGGACGAAGCGATGTCCGGATTGTTGCGGTAAGGAAAGTCCTCGATAAGGACGGGAAGACGGTCGGCTATCAGGTTGACATCCGTTAGTCATCCCCTATAATCGGTGGGTTTTTTCGGACTCTCGGGTTGAGTCATTAATTTTGGGAGTAATTATGAAGAGATTTGTCCCTTTGGTTTTAGCTATCTTGGCAGTGGTCCTGATTCCCGGTTATTCCGGAGAGGCATACGGTCAGAGTGCCGGACTGGTTAGCTCGGTGCTGAATCGTATGGAGCGCAACCGGCAAAGCCTGAAATCACTGCGTGCTGGAATCAGCATGGAGAAATACAACGCTCAACTTCGTGATGCGGAGAAGTACAACGGAACTGTTGCGTACTTGCCGTCGAGTGGCCGGGAAGCAGCGGTGCGAATCGAGTGGCGCAGCCCACAGCACGAGATCCTCGCCGCTGTTAATGGAAAGTACACTCTTTGTCGTCCCCGTTTAAACATGTGCTATGTGGGCAACTCGAAGTCGAATCGGAATAAGGCTGGCGGAATCCTGGAAATGATGTACATGACCAAGCAACAGCTTGAGGCTCGATTCCAGCCTTTGCAAGACGTACGCGAGGAAACCCTCTGGGGTGGGATCAGTACGATTCACCTAACGCTAGTGCCTAAGGGTGGCGCGAGCTTTAAGTACGCTGAGATCTGGGTGGATTCTTCGGGCATGCCAGTGCAGACAAAGATTGTAGAAAAAAATGACGACGCGACAACGATGCGCCTTACTGAGATGGAGAAGAACCCGAAGATCTCTGGCGACGAGTTTATCCTCAAGCCCGATTCCAACGTCAGGATTGTAAAAGGTTAGGATCTAATCGAAGAGGCTTAAGGCCAAAGGGGCTCAGTCGTGATTGACCAGAGCCCCTTTACTCTTTGGCTTCAACCCAGAGTCTGGACCACTTGCCATGCGACACACTCGTCGCATATTCTTCGAGTTCGATTCACGACTCCATTTGTTGTTGTGCCCATTGGCCGACTTTTAGGCCTTCCGGAAGATGAGAAAAACCACGTTTCTTACACGTAAGTTGCGCGAGGCAAGCTTTCTTAGCCGAGGGCTGCTCTCGACCCGTCATGTTGTTCTCGCCCACCTCATTCCGATGCGCAGATGCAACCTGGCCTGCGGTTATTGTAATGAGTACGATCACTCCTCGTCACCGGTACCATTAGACGTAATCAAACGCCGTATAGACAAGCTAGCCCAGCTGGGCACCTCGATCATCACAATCTCGGGCGGCGAGCCCATGATGCACCCGGAGCTCGACGAGATCGTGCATCACATTCGACTTCGCGGCGTGATTGCCGGCTTGATCTCGAATGGCTACTACTTCACGCCGGAACGAATAAAAAGGCTAAACAAGGCGGGACTCGAGTACCTTCAGATAAGTATCGATAACGTCGATCCGGATGAGGTTTCGCGAAAGAGTTTGCGAGTGCTGGATAAGAAACTGGGCTACCTGTCCGAGTATGCGGACTTTCACGTCAACATCAATTCGGTAATCGGTGGCGGCATTAAGAATCCCGATGACGCACTTACGGTAGCACGCCGCGCTGTGGAGCTTGGATTCTCAACCACGGTGGGCGTGATTCATGATAACGATGGAATTCTGAAGCCACTGTCGCCAAAAGAAAAAGACATTTTTCAACAGGTCAAGAAACTCGGCAACAAAGACCACGCCCGGCTGAACTGGTTTCAGGACAGCATTGCCGAAGGTAAACCCTACAACTGGCGTTGCCGCGCCGGCGCACGCTATCTTTATATTTGCGAAGAAGGTCTGGTCCATTGGTGTTCGCAACAGCGAGGCTACCCCGGTATCCCGCTCGAGGAGTACACGATGGAAGACTTCGATCGGGAGTACAACACTGAAAAGTGGTGTGCACCGACCTGCACACTCCAATGCGTTCACCAGGTTGGCATTCTCGACAACTGGCGGGATCCTCAGAAAACGCCTGCGCAAATAGCTGCTGAGCAGGAAAAGAAGAAAACTGTTGGTGAGATGATACGCGTGGAATAGTCTCGCGATTTCTTACCGAACGACCCCACTCTGAACTAAACCTAAAGCTAGCCTTCGAACGACCCTACCTGCGGCGCCTTTCAGCCTGCGCTGCTTGAACTCGCACACGCGTCCCCGCACAGCGATCATCCGGTAACGGTTGCGTGCACATCCTGCTTTCGAGGAATCTTTGGTATTCGAGTGTTGCCTGGTTCGGCAGGTTGAGCGAATCAAGCAAAGTCGCGATGTAAAAAGCCATTAAGTCATCGGTTTCGCCGCCTTCCTCCGCCTTTCGAAGTTCGAACAACGCCCCGGTCCAATCACCAGTATCTGCCAGTTCCATTGCCAGCAACTTGCGTGTATGAGGGTTATTGTCAAGCTGTAACGCTGCGCGGTATTCATCGATTGCTCCGCCTCGTTTCCCGATGAGCTTTGATTGGGCCGCGCGCGCCAAGTGACCATCAACACTCTGATAATCCCAGTACAGGTAGAAGCCAATTGAGGAAAGGACAACCGCCCCGTAAGCCAGAGGTATCGTTACCCGACTGCGCGGCGGGGGCGATGAGGAGAATATTTTACCGTCGTGTGGCCGTTCGCTTCGGTGGCGAATAAATCGCGCGATCAGGTAGAGCGGAAGTGTGATTAGTGGAAAGAAGAGCGTTCCGAGAGCCCAAGCGATTGCCACGTAATTTGGAAATCGATGGCGTCGCGCACTGGCCAGCACCCAGATCGAGGCGAGCGCGGAGAGCACGAGTACCGTCGGTCGGACTAATTCAAAGAACTCACCGGCAGAAATGTCGAACTTCAAGGTCACGTGCTGCTCTGTGAGAGTCTGGTGCCGACAGTGAAGAGAGTGACTGAGCTGGAAAGTCCAAGACCAGATAGCCGGCCGGCCATTACGACGATCATCTCGCCTTTTTCCACTGCACCGGCGTCAAGCAGAGTCTTCTCACCGGACTTGAGCATCTCCTCGGTTGAGTTTGCCGGTGGAGTCACCAAAGCCTCTACTCCCCAAATCAGAGAAAGCTCGTTCTGGACATTGCGAGAGCGCGTCAACGCCACGATTCGCTGCTCAGGTCGCAGAGCCGACAGCCTGCGGGCCATTAGTCCCGACTCTGTCAAAACTGCCGTCACCCTGGTTCCCATCTCCTCAGCTGCAAATGCCGCTGCTTCACAAAGAGCCCTGCTCACCCTCCCCGACTGTCTCCCGGCCCACTTGGCCACCTTGTTAGATTCTGCGTTTTTTCCTGACTCAGCCGATTCGATAATGCGACTCATCGTTTCGACCGCCGGCACGGGATACTGACCGGCCGCAGTCTCGTTAGACAGCATGAGCGCGTCGGTACCATCCCAGACTGCATTAGCCACATCAGAGGCCTCAGCCCTGGTTGGCCGTGGGCTGGTGACCATCGATTGCAGCATCTGTGTCGCCGTAATCACCATCTTTCCGGCGTGGACTGACTTTTCAATTATGCGTTTTTGATAGACAGGAACGAGCTCGACACTGGTTTCCACACCGAGATCGCCTCGCGCCACCATGATCGCATCCGCGGCGGCGACGATGTCGTCCAGATGATCGATCGCCTCCGCTTTTTCGATCTTCGCCACCAGGGGAGCGCGCCCACCTGCCTTGTTGATCAGACTCTTCGCCTGAATGCAATCCTCAGCCCGGCGCACAAAAGACAGCGCGATGTAATCGACATCCTGCGCTACGGCCCAGTTTAGATCCGCAATGTCCTTTTCTGTCAGTGAAGCAATCGGCAAGGAGACTCCAGGCAAGTTAATGCCTTTGCGCTCACCGAGTACGCCACCATTAATCACACGGCAAATAACATCGGTTTCAGTTGTATCCTCAACCAACAGCGCTATCGCGCCATCGTCCAGAAGCAGCCGGGCACCCGGCTGCACGACACGCGGAAGATCCGGATAGTTTGTTGCTACTTGAGTCGCGTCACCCATAACCGGCAGCGTTGTTAGTCTGAAGAGCGCTCCTGTCTCAAGCGTAACGGGCTGGCCATCCTTGAGTTGACGAGTACGAATCTTTGGTCCGGAAAGATCCACCAGCACTGAGAGTGGGCGTTGAAGCTTCAACGCTGCAGCGCGCGCTCTCCGAATGTCCTCTGCTTTCTCCTCATTCGTGCCATGGGACATATTAATTCGGACACCGTTTGCACCCGCGGCAATCAATGCCTCAATAACGGCCTGGTCCCGCGATGCCGGTCCGAGAGTCGCCAGAATTTTTGCTCGCCTCATGCTTGAATGTACCCATGCCTCCCTTAGTACGTCAGAGCTGACTGTATAACCCGTTCCAACTCCTTAGGCATGGAATCGTCGTAGCCTATGAATCTTTTCACGAGTTGTCCATCGCGATTGAAAACAAAAGTCTGCGGAATGCTGTCGTCGTCAGAGAGAAAGAGATCGCTCAGAGGCTTGTCTGGAAAGCCGAGTGGATAGGGGATATTGAACTCAGCCGCGAAAGCCGCCACCTTCACCCGATCGTCTGGTCCGCCTACGTTGAGTCCCACGACTTGCAAACCCTTAGTGCTGGAGTGGCGCTGGAGCTCGCTAAGATGTGGAATGCTCTTGCGACAAGGTGTGCACCACGTGGCATAGAAATCCAAAACGAGAACCTGGCCGCGAAAATCCGCTAACCTCGCGCGCCGGCCGTCTATCAGGCTCCAACCCATCTCTGGGGCGGCGCCTTCAGCTCTCAAAGGTGGCATCGGATAAGAAGTCTGTGGCAGGCCAGACAAGCCAGGTGTGGTTCCCATCGTCGTGCTTGATTCTTTTCGACTGCAGGCGGCGAAGAAGACTGCACCAGCAACCAGGAAAAGGGCAACTGTGCGAACGCGAGTATTCGATCTAGACATGCTTGGCTCTTACGGATTAGGTGAAAGTATTCTACACGACTCAGACGAATCAGCAGCACAGAGTTCGGCCAGCGTGCTCAAAAGCCGTACGACATTCCCAGGTGTATTGGTAGGACAGCTACGAATTGGCGGCTTAAGAAATCAATTGTCTTCAGGAGAATCTTGGGGAGCGTCAGGAGTATCCGCTGACTCTGAGGGGATTGATTTACCAGCGACGCGATATTCCTCGTTCACCCAACGGCCCAGATCAACCATCTTGCAACGCTCAGAACAAAAAGGTCGAAAGGGATTGTCTTTCCGCTCAGCAGGTTTGCCGCAGGTGGGACACTTCATGGGGCTGGCGTTAGGCGGGATTAGCCACTTTGCTCGCGAGGTTGATCTCGCGCACAAGGGATTCAGGACGCTTCACCAGGATTCGCCGGTTGACGAATTCGATCGTGCCTTCTCGGCGCATCGCGTTCAAGCGCACGGTAACACTCTCGCGGGTAGACCCAACAATGGAAGCAATCTCACGGTGAGGCAGTGGGATGTCGATCAGCACCCCTTCACGCTCCGGCACTCCGTAGCGGTTGGAAAAATCCGCGAGCAGCCTGTCCAGACGCGCGGGAATTGCATTTAAGGCAAAATCAGCAAGGCGCCGTTCGGCCTGTTCGAGTCGTTGACCGATTAGGCGGAAAGTGTAATCATGAAGTCGGTCGTCCTCAGCCATCCCCTTTTGAAAGGCCCCCGAAGGAATTCTCAACAGCCGCGAGTTTGCATAAGCGACCGCGGAGTTTTCCCGACGCCCCGCTGTTGAATAAAGTGCTGACTCGCCAAAGAGTGAGCCCTCTGAAAGTATGTCAATTACAGCTTCGCGCTCAGTGTCGTGGTCAATTCGACAAAGCTTTATGGTTCCGTGGACGATGGCGTAAAGCGAGTCGGCAGGATCCCCAGCCCGGTAAACGAAACGCCGGCGACGGAGATCCAGCGCAGCCGCGCCGCTAGCGAGCTGTGAGACTAATTGTTCACTGAGCGTGGAACCAAAATCTAGCTGCTGGATAATGGTGGCAAGATCAGCGGCCGACAGAGCATTGGCACGCTTAGGTTGCATGACTCTATTGCCCCCTCTCTCATGGGAGATTGAGTAAAGGTTCTTGGTTAAATTACTTAATGACAGCGCAACGGATCTATCGGTTCGAACGTTGGGTAGCTGTGCTGAAATGTAAGGAAACCCCCGGGGACTAATGCTCGAGGTTGTGAATTCTTCCAGTTATTGCTCGGATCGGATAATTGGGCGTGTCAAAAGCGAAACGGACAATTACTGAATCATCGCACTCTAACATGAAGGCCGTAGTCGCGCAAGGAGTTTATCGAACCAACATCTTTGACATATGTTAGGAAAACCGCTCGTTTTAGTGGTCGATGACGACCCCGACAAGCTTAGCCTTTTGGAAGCTGCTTTGACCATGGCCGGATATGAAGTCCGCACGGCCAGGGACGGCTACGAGGCCCTGTCCGAAATTGTATCTTTTCAACCCAACCTGGTGGTCTCTGACGTGATGATGCCCCGGATGGACGGTTACGAGTTGGCCCGCAAGATTCGCGAAAACCCGCAAACCAAGTTCATACCAATAATTCTTCAGACTGCCGCTGGGCTCAGACCTGAGGATCAACGCCTTGGTTCTGAAGTGGGCGCCCTGGGTTATTTTACGGATCCTACGGACCTCGATCTGCTTCTTTCGCGGGCGCGAACCCTGCTTGAATTCAAAGCCTACCTGGACTCCTGTGAGGAGGACGCTTTGACAGACCATCTGACCGGTCTGGCAAATCGCCGTCGTTTTGAACGGCAATTGGAGAGGGAGGTTGCCCGCACAATGCGGTATGGGCGCCCATTCTGCCTTCTCATGCTCGATATCGATGACTTCAAACAAGTTAATGACAACTTCGGACATCTGGCGGGTGACAAAGCGATCAGGAGTCTTGCCAAGGCCTTGCAAGAGGGCACTCGGGGTATAGATCTCGCCGCTCGCATCGGGGGCGAGGAGTTCGCGATTGTCCTTACAGAGACGAGTCTGAAGGGCGGAATGGAGGTGGCGGAACGACTTCGCCTCGCGATTAAAAGTATCCAAATACCCATAGTTGGGCAAATAGCAGCGAGTTTTGGTGTTGCGGAATGCCCCTCTTCGGCTCAAACTGCACGAGAACTTCTGACCGCCGCGGATGCCGCCCTCTATCAAGCCAAACGACAGGGACGCGACCGAGTAGTTCAAGCGCCGTCAGCCCAGCCGAACTCTGAACGGATGGTGAACGTACAATAGGACGTGTCGGTTTTCACGTCCCGGGTGTTGGATTTAGCGTTGTTATTATCTTAAGTTCGCTTTTAACCCTTCCATTTCGGAACGCCCGAACTGACAGTCGGCCCCTGACACCCGAAACCGTTTCTTAGAGGAAGTGATGGCTGATTACAAAGAAAAAATAGATGAATGGCAAAGAGCTGCGCTGCGCAAGGCCCGCGAGCTTGATGAGAAGTACGCAATCTCCGATCTTGTTGAGGAGGGATCTCGAGTTGCTGAGAAGGCTGCCAAACGTGGCGCTGAAACCCTTTCCAGCGGGGCTGAGAAAGTACGCGTCGAAGCGGAAAGGCTCACAGACGAGGGTGAGGTCGGTGATGCGGCCAAGCGTTTAGCCGAAGAGGCAATTCGCGGGGCAAAACAAGCCGGAAAGGTTGTCCGCGGGGTAGCCGGAGGTGCGGGTAAGAAAGCCAGCGAAGCCATCAACGATGCGAAGACGTACTACGATCGTGCTTCACAGATTTATGATACGGGAGCCAAGTTCACACGGGCTTCAAGCGCTGCCACCGTCGGAGTGATCAAAGCCCGCGACTGGATCAAGGAAAATCCCGGCAAGGCCGCGCTGGTTTCTTTTTCACTTGTCCTGGGCGTGAGGATGGGTGCCTCTTTCCCTGGCCTCGACTCAGTCCTGCTGGGCTCGCACCCGCACTGGCTTACACACTCAGCGTTACCTGTTTTTGGTCTGCAAAAACTTAGCGAAAAATTCGACCGCCACCTACGTAAACAAGAGGAACTAATCGCGCAGGGAAAACTCAGCGAAGCCGAGCGCAAGCGCGTCGAGTTTGAACGCAACATGACGAAGTATGTTGGCGCTCCTTTGCTTGGTGCTTTCAGCTGCGCTGCAGGGGCAGCCATGTTTGCCCCGCTCGTACAGCCCGGTCAGATAACCGGCGCGCCGATCAGTTGGCTACTCGGCGGCAATCCATTTCTCGACGGCGTCTGGCTTTTTGCAAACGGGGTAATCTGCTTTCATCAAGGTTACAAGTTCTTCATGATTGCTTTGGCCGACCAGGAAGAGGTGGCGCGCGTGGTGCGCGAGATCAAAGGCCTCCTTCCCGCTGTGGCTACTTCTTAAACTTCAGGACATCACTGCAGAGGATTAGTGTAGTCGAGTGAGACTATTGCTCCGCCCGGTAAACGGGATCGCTATTTAGTTAATGGTGATTGGGAAGGGCCAGAAGGAGAGCGCGAAGACAATCAGAGTGACTACCGCGATCCAGATACGAACCGGTCCCAGAGCTTCCATCTCTTCGGGTTGCGGATGACCCACCCGCAGCATGATGGCCAACAAAACCGTATAGAGAAATCCGCTCGGGCTCCCATACCAGACAAATCCCAGGACTGCGAGTACGGCCAGCACCGCGAAAGCGACTCGACCGATAACTTTGTGAGCCCCATGGCCAAAGATGGCAAAGGTTCCGTGCCCACCATCGAGTTGACCCACCGGCATCAGATTCAGGCTCGTGACCAGTAAGCCAATCCATGCAGCCATGTAATACGGGTTGATTGGAGCGTAAGGATCGAGAGGTGTGCCTACCAATCGGCCCAGCAAGCGAAATAACAGCGGGTCGTGAAATACGATTCCATAGCCATTACCCTGCACTGGAGGCTGCATGCTTAAGACGCCTACCAACGCGATCGGCACCGCCACCACGAAGCCTGCTAAGGGGCCTGCAAGTCCGATGTCAAACAGTGCGCGCCGGGATGGAATCGGTGATTTGATCTTAATGAATGCGCCAAAAGTTCCAGCCAGGAATAGTGGTGGGGCAGGAATGAAAAAGGGCAAAGTGGCAGCGACTCCATAACGACGGCATGCAACGTAGTGGCCCATCTCATGAGCAGTCAGTATTGCAAGCAACGCCGCCGAAAAGGCCATCCCGTCTGACAGAAGCTGTGGGTGCTGAACAGTGAAACCAAGCAGGGCGATAACGCTACGAAGGTAGTATTGCGGAACAAATAACAAGTAATCGATCACACTCGACAAAGGCGGGGCTACCACATCCAACTCAGGGGCGGCGACTACTAGTCCCGCGATCGTAGTCGTGACGATAGTAATCAGGAAGAGACTTGTGTGCAGCACCCACTCCCGCGACGTGGGACGGGGAGCTACTCGGTACGCCACGCTTTGGCGAGCTTTCACAAAGGGAGGGATTGCCTGGGCCGATTCTGACATTGGTGCTTGTTAGAGTTTAAAAGGCTAGATTCTGGATGCCTCTGTTCCAGTCTCTAGCCTTGAGGGGCTTAAAATTGGTGCAGTCCTTCTGTCTAAAAGTCTGAATCGCTTTGCCCGGAATCATCGTCCGTCATCTCGCCGTCCTCGTGGGCCTGTAGTTCCTTCCCGGGCTTGAATCGAATCGTTTTGCCGGAAGGAATCGCCACCTCTTCGCCCGTCCTGGGATTTCGTCCCACGCCACGTTTTCGGGGCTTAACCACAAACACGCCAAAACCGCGTAGCTCGATTCGCTCACCTCGCGTAAGCGCTTCCTTCATCGAGTGGAAAAGAGCATCAACGGCCTGTTCCGCCTTCATCTTAGGAACTCCGGTCTTTTCCGCTACCCGGTTGATGATATCCAATTTGATCACAACTTCAGCCTCCGTTTATTCGAAGAAGGAATCCCAACTGCTTAGAATTGAGGTTGCGATGATAGAGAGCGGCAGCGAACACTGTCAAGCAAACGCAAACGGTTCAACGAGTTCGCCGGGAAATGCATAATAACTTACAGAACCGACCGGGGTGGCGACGGCCCCCCGGCATTCGACCCCAGCAGAGCCCACAACGCACAGAACCATTTGCCGTAGCCAATGGATCCCGGCACTCAACCTGTGAAGCTGGGTCTGCCAGAAGGGCATGAGTGGCTCCTGTCGGGGTTGTGTGCTGGGATCCATTGGCTACTGCAAATGGCTCTGTGCTTTGAGTGGCTCCTGCTGGGGTTGGGTGCTGGAATCCATTGGCTACCGCAAATGGTTCTGTGCTTTGAGTGCTCCTGCTGGGGTTGTGTGCTGGCCAATAATCAGCAATGAACACGTTTGACAACGATGTGAGCGGCAGCTAACCTCAGTTTTGCTGCGGAGCAGCCGGGCAGCCAACGTTTGAAAGTGTAAGAGCATCTTTTCGTTAACGATATGTTAGGAATTAGAACCCGTCGTCCACCGCCATTCGGCGGAGTGCATGCCAGCGACGACAAGGACATTCAGGTTCAAATACCCGAGCAGGAATCGCAGGCCAATCTCTGGGGCGAAGCCCGCCTACTTCTTCGCGATCTCTTATTCGCTTTAATGGTTGCAGTGCTGGTTGTGGTGTTCGTCGTGCAACCGGTAAAAGTAGAGGGCACGTCGATGCTACCCAGGCTGCATGATGGCGAGAGAATTTTTGTAAACAAGCTGATCTATTATGACGAGTATCGCTGGGCGCCAAAGATCGAACGGGGCGACATAGTTGTGTTTTGGTTTCCTGACGACCCTTCCAAAAGCTATATCAAACGTGTCCTCGGTCTACCTGGCGACAGGGTCGAAATACACGAGGGGGTTGTTCGCGTAAATGGTAGGGACCTGAATGAGATTTACCTCGATTCGAGGTTTAACCTCTCGCATCGGAGCCAGCCAGAGATCTACGTCAGGCCAAACTACTACTTTGTGATGGGCGACAACCGAGACAATTCGAGCGACTCCCGAATCTGGGGACTTGTACCCAAGAAATACATTTACGGTAAGGCGCTGCTCCGGTACTGGCCGCTAAATGTGGCCAGTGTCATTCATCACGAGAATGTCTCACCCTCCGTCCCCTCCCCGGCATCATATCGCCCCAGCGTGCAGGAGACTCCGACTGAGAATTACGATCAGGAATAATCCTATTATTAATCGCTGGTTTCGGCATGCTTGATTGGTTGCGACTCGTCCTAATGATGTTCTACGCGCCCGCCCGCGCCATGCGCGAGGTGCGTGACCGTGGAGCCCTCGCGCCCGCCGGACTAGTTGCACTCCTGGCCCACGCCTTGTTCTTTTTTTCACTCTCCTGGTTTTATTTGAGACACCTCATCAATCCTCGTCAGCCGCTGGCAATAGCTTTTGTACTGTTCCAATCTGCGGGCTCCCTCGTGATCATCGCCTTGGTTTTCTGTCCATTGGCACTCTCTCTGGCTAATGTTTTTGAGCGACGGGCAAGCTTCAGATTATTGCTACAACAAGAGTATGCCGCTTTGGCGGCGACCATGTTTTATGCATTAACTGCGGCAAGCTTGATTACAACGATTCTCACGACCATTGGCTGGCTCACCGGAGTACAACAGACTCTCTCCAGCAGAATGGTGGCCGTCGTACTGGAACAACGTAGCCAGCTCAATCCGGACGCGTTGGCACTTATCGAACGAGGCATGCTAAGCCCGGAGTTATTTTCCGTAACGCTTTCGGTAATGGCGTTGGCTGCAGTCTTTGGTGTCTGGTCAGTCCTGGCGTTGCGTACAGTTTTTCGACTTTCCTGGTTTCGCGCCCTGATCGTGGTTTTGGTCAGTGGCACGCTGCTCCTGCCGGCGTACAAATTGATTCCTATCCTGAGCACTATTCTGGCATCGCCTTTCCTGCTTTTGATGTTGTTCTTACTACTTCGCGGCTATGTCGGCGAGTTCACGCGCACGCAACGGGCACGCGAGTCGTTCAGGCAAAACCTCGAAGCCGCCACGTTAAATCCTGCTGACGCATCAGCGCACTACAATCTGGGCCTTATTCATCAACAGCGCGGAGAGTTGGAACAGGCGCGCGAGCGTTTCGAACGAGCAGTGCAGATCGACGATGACGAGATCGATGCTCACTACCAGCTCGGACGAATTGCCCGACAACAAAAGCGTCTGGGAGAAGCCGTCAAGAATTTCGAACAGGTTGTTTCTCGCGATCGCTCTCATGCGCAGAACGAAGTATGGCGTGAGGTGGGCGCAACTTACCTTGCCGCAGGACAGTTTGAAGACGCCCGCAATGCTCTGGAACAGTTTCTTGAGCACCGACCGTCGGACCCCGAAGCGCTCTATCTAATGGGCCGGGCGCACGCGGGCATGGGCCACCAGCGCGAGGCAGCCAGTTCCATGCAAGCCTGCATTGAAGCTGTCAAAACCGCACCAGCTTACAAGTATCGTGCAGACAAGCGCTGGCTCAACGAGGCGCAACAGTTTCTCAGATCGCAGATCTAAAGGACAGTCCAAAGTCCAATGTCGAAGGGCAAAGTAAACAGACATTGGACGTTGGACTTTGGACTTTGGACACGGGAAAGCAATGCTAAATAAGAAGCCTGCCATACTAGCCCTTGAAGATGGGCGCACTTTTCGTGGGCGCTCATGGGCTGCGGATGGTGAAGCCTGTGGTGAGATGGTATTCAACACTTCCATGACGGGATATCAGGAAGTGCTGACAGATCCGTCGTATGCAGGGCAGATAGTCTGTATGACATATCCGCTCATTGGCAACTACGGCGTAAACCGCGCTGACGAGGAATCCGACCGTCCCTGGGTCGAAGGCTTTGTGGTTCGCGAAGCCAGCCGGATGGCTTCAAACTGGCGCTCTGAAGAAAGCCTCGACGACTATTTGAAAAGATGGAACATTGTCGCGATTGAGGGAATCGACACGCGCGCTCTGGTGCGACACATTCGCGACAAGGGGGCGATGCGCGCCTGCATCTCAACCATCGAAACAGATGACACGATCGCTGTTGAGAAGGCACGCAGCTCACCTTCGATGGAAAACCGTGAGTTGGCCAGCGTCGTCACGACCAGACAACCATACGAGGTTGAGCCCGAAGGCCGGCAACGGTTTCACGTCGTATGTTATGACTTTGGGGTCAAACGAAACTCGCTGCGACAACTGGCCGGTCTCGGTTGTCGCATTACCGTCGTCCCTGCCGCCACACCCGCCGCTGAGGTTCTGGCGCTCAAGCCGGATGGCATTTTTCTCTCCAATGGCCCCGGAGATCCGGCTTCGATGAACAAAGAAGTCGAGGAGATCCGTCAACTGGTTAAAGCAGCTATACCCACGTTTGGAATTTGTTTTGGGCACCAGTTGCTGGGTCGGGCGTTAGGAGGCAAAACGTTCAAACTCATGTTTGGACATCGAGGCGGAAATCAACCGGTACAAGACCTCAAGCAGGGCCGAGTCGAGATTACTTCTCACAATCATGGCTTTGCGGTTGAAGCCGGCACCCTGCCGGCTGAAGTTGAGGTGACGCACGTCAATCTAAACGACCGTTGCGTTGAAGGGATGCAACATAAGACTCTGCCAATTATATCGGTTCAATACCACCCCGAGGCGGCGCCCGGACCACACGACGCGGCCCATCACTTCCGCCGTTTTATCGAATTGATGGAATGACTCCAGGTAATGTCTTATTCTCTTCACCTGCCTATTGTTTTCCATAGAAACGCTGAATGGTCGTACGCAAAAGAGTTGCCCCGCGGAGGTGCCAAAGATGAGACGGATTCCGATGTCGGTTTTGTTAGCCCTGGCCGTGACATTCGCGGTCTCACCGGCTCAGGGTCAGCAAAATGAGCCCGATCGGAATCGAACCCGGGAACAACTGGCCCAACTTCTGGAGAAAGCTGGGCCCGGCCTCAACCTTAAGTTTCAACCAAGCGAAAAACAGCCTTTCGCTTTCGCAGCGCTATTAAAGGCTGGCCTCACTCATGCCGAGAGTTTTGAGGTAGCCATCCTCGTAACCCAGAACCAGACAATTGCATTCCGCATCTTCCCACGTTACAAAAACGCATACATCAATATTGATAAGGTCAAGAACGCCCCCAGCTTGATGCGCCTGCTACTGAGATTGAGCGATAGCGCATTTCTCTTCTGGGGAGTAGACGCTTCGGGCGACATCTTTACCGGCTACACTTTTACCTTGGAATCCGGTTTCCCCGAAGAGTCAATCAAGGTCGTTCTTCGAAGTATTGTTAACAGCGATAAGTTTATCGGCGAGATGAAACCGATGATTGACGGTAGTGGTGCCCCTGACAAGTAGGTAATGCGTCAGTTTTGACGTCCGACATGCTGCTTGCCGTTGCGTCACGACAAACTGCACATGAACCGTTCCTGACGAGCGGACAAGATGAATCGCCAGCCTCCAAAACTAGACCTGAAGCCCGGCCCGCCTGTCTTTGAGGGATTCACTCTCCAGATGGTCAAAACAGGTCAGAAACGAAAAGCGAGAACAGCGGTAACCCACGTGCTCAGCTCCAGCTGGAAAGTCAAAGCATTCGGCGACAGCGGGACTGACTTTGAGGTAACCAGCAAGACAAAGAAAAAGAATGCGCTTTCAGCGGGTCGCGCGTGGGAAAAGACCTATCGCCTGCGCTCCGAGCCTGGCGTTGTCCATGCTGAGCCGATATTTGCTGTTCCAGTCTCAGCCCCTCCCGAGTTTCGCCGTGAGGGTGTTCAACGTGATGCACGGGTCGCGGCAAAGCGGTCGGCCAAAGCGGCAGTTCATGAGAGGCGAGCTGCGGCAGCAGTCTTTGGAACCAAGCTGCTGCCTGAAAGCGACGATCCGGCATGGAGCATCAAGGAAGTTAGAGTGTTGGAGGCGTGGAAACTCTTTCCGGCAAACAAGGAACCCGGTGAGAAGGTGATTGTTGGTCACCCTGACACTGGATATAGTGAACACCCTGAGATCATTTCCAGGCTCCTCATAAAGAAAGGCCACAACTACGTCAGGGATAATGCGGATGCCAAAGACGACCTTGATAGCGGCCCATTACTTTTTCCCGGACACGGCACCGGGACCTCCAGCGTTATCGTTAGCCCGAAGGATGCACAGGGCGATTATGGGAACAGCAATGGTGCGCCCATCGCCGTATGGGGAGTCGCGCCTGGCGCCATGCTGATACCACTCAGAGTTTCGCGATCGGTTGTGCTTGATGTGCCGTGGGCTGGAAGTGGTGTGCTTAGCCTCGCCAGGGCAATCGAGTTGGCAGCCGATCGCGGCGCCCATGTGATCTCGATGAGTCTGGGAACGGGGTTCGCTAGTTCTCGTCTGCTGAAAGCCGTGCAATACGCACAGAGACGTGGCCTAATCGTTCTCGCCGCCGCGGGTAACTATGTTCCGTTCGTGGTGTGGCCTGCTGCCTACAGTGAAGTGATCGCCGTTGCGGCAAGCAATGCCAGGCGCGAGACGTGGCAATACTCCTCCTTTGGCAGCTCGGTCGATGTTACAGCTCCAGGCGAATCGGTCTGGTGTGCCGGCGTAAGTCGGCCTGCACAGTTTTCTGTCGGACGTGGATCTGGGACCTCATTCGCGGTGGCAACTGTAGCCGGGATAGCCGCTCTATGGCTCTCTCATCACGGACGAGACAAGTTGGTACAACGTTTTGGCGCGGAGAAGATCCCCATCATCTTCAACCGCATCATTCGCGACACATGCGTTCCGATGCCGGGCTGGAGGTCTGGATTCGGACGCGGTCTGGTAAACGCGGAGAGAGTACTGACAGCGGACCTGGACGATCCTCTTACGCCGATTCCTCACATGGCGTCAGCCTTGCGGGAACACCCAGCACTCGATAACGGAGGACTCGCCACGTTTCATCACCTGTTTGAAGCAGCACTGCCCAAGAGGCCTCGGCGCACCGGTGCTGCAGCAATGACTACCGACGTTGCTGATTTGCGGGCCAGACTTGCCGAGTTGCTGAATGTTACAGAAGAGGAATTACCTGGCCGGTTGAAGGAAATAGGACAGGAACTTGCTTTCCACCTCGCCGCAGACCCAGCGCTGTACGACCCGTTCGCACAGTCTCTGTCTCAAAAGAAAAGAAAGCCGAAAAGAGGTACGGCGGCCGCTGAGTTCGCGGCAATCTCTCCGACTGGAGATGTCGCAGCGGTGCGCGCCGGGCTGTTAGCAAAGTCCACCTCGAAAGCATTGAAAGAGAAGTTGAAGTGACGCCCTGTGCTTACTCGTGACGGCCACTGTTCCAGACTATTCCCCACTGTTCGTGGAGGAGACAGAAGCATGGCAGGCACAATTGTTCAAGGTCGGCAGGTCAGTGAGAACCGCACGCTGACCCCTGAGTTTTGCATCATCGGCTCAGGCGCGGCCGTGGGCGTGTGCGCCCTCAAACTGGCAGAGGCTGGTTTCGACGTCCTCGTGCTTGAGGAAGGGCCGAACATTCCGAAGGAGAAGGGCCCAGCGCCGGGGCAGGAGCGGAAGATGCTCAACGAGCGCGAGGCCGAGATGTACAAACTGCTGTACCAGGAAGGTGCTACACGGCTGACGAAGAACGGTGGCATTAAGGTGTTGCAGGGACGCTGCCTCGGAGGCGGCACCGCCGTCAATTGGTCAGCGTGTCTGCCGCCGCGGCTGGAGACGCTTGACGAGTGGCAGAGGCGCGGGCTGCCTTTCACCCGACAGAACCTCGAGCCGTACTTGCGGGAAGTCGTGAACTACCTGCCCATCGTTCGCAACGACAAGTACAACACGTCGGCCCAGAAGTTCATGCTAGGGTGCGACCGCCACGATCTCCCCAACGAAAATTTACCTAACAATACTCACAACTGCCGCGAGTGTGTGAGCTGCGG
>JAMQPH010000580.1 GCA_023717605.1 Pyrinomonadaceae bacterium | reverse complement strand
CGGCCGGACAAACCAATTCCACTGCCGTTCAGCAGCAGATACGAATCCTGGGCACGCAAGATAAAGGTTCCGGCTTCGGAAAAACCCGCGGACTTTGCCGGACCTGCCTTCGGGAACCCCCTAAACGTCTCCAAAGCCTTTCCGCCCAGAAGCCAAAATATCTCCTCCGGCGGCTGATCACTGATCTTGAAACCTGCTTCATCAAAAAGCGCAGCGGCAACGTCGAGAAGGTAGCCGTGGTCGGCGGCTGGGTGGGAAGTAATCGGCATCACCTGTCCGCTATCTGTGTCGCCAATCAAAGGTGCCTGCCTGTCTGGACGTAGGTAAGCGTGTAAATAGTCGATCATGGACCGAAGCTTCCGCCAGTACTCATTTCCGATTTCAATGGTGTTCGCGCGACAGAGAATGAAGGAGTACAAGAAGAGTTCGAGGACGAATCGATGATAGCCAGTCGACGATTCGTAGTGAGCTCCGTCGGGAAGGACTTGCTTATCCATCTCCCGCAACATCTCTCGCCAGCCAAATGCTCGCCACTCACCCGCTTGCTCGAGTTCCGGCAAACAAACTCCCAACCAGAGCAAACCAACCACGTCGGAAAGGTAATGGTTGCTCGTAGCAATATATGAAAACTCCAGGTGACCTCGGATGTATTTACCGTGTTGCTGAAACAGCGTGAGCATCATCCTTAGACGCTCTTCACTTAGGCTTGTTGCGCTACGCAACAACTGAAATGCCGCGAGCAGATTCATTGCTCGCAACGCTACCTCCATCGCACAGTTCCAATTGGGACCGAAGCCCGGCCGGTTCTGATCTCTCCATCCCTCCACCTGGACAAAGAACTCCTCCGCGAAATCTTCATCTCCGGTGACCGCAAAAGCCCGCCCCAGAGTTATCAGATGTCCCAATCGATTCAACTCCCATAGAACTCTCACATCCGCACCTGTGGCATTCGTGAGCGCTAAATCGGCATGACGGTCATGCGGCCACCGAACGCCTGAAACCGGATCGCGCAACCATTCAATCTCTATTCCGAAATTCAATTCACCATACCCAAGCAACGGCCAACGATGATCGTTCACGATACCGCGCGCCCTATCCAGCAACGCAGAAGTCTCCGCAGGAAACTCTCCGCGCTGAAGTTCTGACAATCTCTCCCGAGCCACTTCAAAACCGGGAAAGAACCTGGGTGTCAAACGCGACCGGAAGTGCTCAAGTAGTTCCGGCCCTGGCATGTTGGCGAATTCGTTAGAAAGACGAAGACGGCCATCGCCGGCCGCTTCAAACGACTGAGCCAAGCGCTCGTAACGACTTCGCAAGGCCACACATCCGCTCCTGCCTATCTCGAACAGGGCCGCTCGCGGGCTGACCTGGCCTCGAAAAGCGTGTTTGATTCTTCGCGCTATGGTCATTGAGTATGGGCTGATGGGCCGTGAAAACTCCGCGATTCCAAAATTCGCTCAAGCCTCTCTAATTTGCATGTTGGGAAGGCAATCCTGCTTCTCACACAGCCTCTACCAGTGTAAATCCGTACACGTCCTGATGGTCGTCCCATCCGTGCGCGCGGAAATAGACTTCTCCGAGGCCACTCACCGCTGCCGCTCGCCGGATCCACTCGGGCGAAGTCAAAGAAACTCCGTAAGCACTGGCGCCCGGGTAGTCTGCGAAACCAAAACCTTCCTTACGATAGGCTTCTATGATTGGTGCGACGCTCTCGGCGGCGATTCCGTATTCAAATTCCTGGTTCTGCATTAGTTGAATCACACGCTCGCCATGCGTGGTAAAGATTAGCAGTCCATCAGGCTTAAGGTGACGGGCGAAAAACGCCAGCAATGAACGTATGCCTCTGTCATTCAGGTGGGTAACCAGCGAGCCACACCAGATCAGATCGAATCGCCGGCCCAATGAAAACCGATCCGGGTTCGGATCTGAATAGACTGGTTCAGCACAAAAGTGACGCGCGCAGAAATCGACTCCCTTGCGATCCAGATCAGAAGCAGTGAACTTCGCTTCAGGGAAACGACGGTTAAGGAATCGCAGGACACGCCCATGCCCGCAAGGCAGGTCCAATACCTGTTTTACGAACGGCAGAGGTGCGGCATCGAGGGCTTCCTCAATACAGCGAATCGCAGAGAGCCCGACCTTGAAATAGTGCGCACCATCGCCGACGTACATACCATCACCGGGTGAGATCTCGCTTTTGACCTGACGCAACAGTTCACGCTCTTGTGGCTGCAGCCCCGTGTTCTCCAATAGCTGTTCCTTCTGTCTCCTGGTCCTGGCAGGTAGAGATCTGAGACGGCGGCGCACTGCCCCCAGGTGCGGATGGAGTCCTCGCGGCAGCAGACGTTTCAACTTGTGAATGTAATCCATGCCAGACCCTAGGACGCGACACACGCCTGCCTGTAACGAAGCGCATTCAACCGCACGATTGTCCGCGCACTGCTACTTACGAGGCCTTAATTATGAAAACTTGACCGTGGGAAACTCGCATCTCCTCAAATTTTGAACGCCGCTGCGGAGGCTTGCCGAGATCAGGGCGCGTAATATCGGCCATGCCGCACTCATCGACAAGTTCCTTTATGAAGCCAACCAAACCGTACTCATGGCTGCGAAATTGCCGCCCGTTAATGAATCTTTAGCTCGACGATGACCTTTTGTGCCAATGGTATGCGAGTGGCCAGCTTGCTTCGATAAATGCGGGCCATCAACGATCTGACACGAAAGAGCCGGGGACTAAATCCGTTTTCAGGGCGCGGCCGAAAACTAACTCCGTCAAACCAGCTGTCCCAATAACCCGTGCTCCAATCTTCGATCACATACAAACCACCGGGCTTGAGGTGATTGTCGAAAAGGTGCCAGAAACTAATTCGAGTAAGCTCACCGATATGCGAGCAGTCGTCTATAATCACATCGAATCCTGCGGGAGCCGTTTCGGCAGCGATCCGATCAAGCAGATCGGTGTCTTGCTGCTGCCCGAAATAGTTGCGAATCCTCCCGCTTGGATCATCGACTTGTATAGGATTCAGATCCAGACCGACAATCAGACCCTTCTGGAAGTAGTCTCGCCAGAGCAGCAGTGAGCCACCTTTGTACACACCCAGTTCAAGCAGGCGCACTTCCCGATCCTGAAGCTTGTCGGAATACTCCTCGTAGCTTCTCAGGTCGTGTGTATGAAGCGCTTTATCGGTATCGTAACTGCTCGCGTCCAGCCTCTTAGTCACTTACGCCTCTCTTGAGAAACCTTGCCGCTTTGCTCGAGTGAAGCCAGAAGATTAACACAAACAACCACCTCCGCAGTTTTGTTGCCCAGTGGACTGTGTGCTGCGACGTTGGTAGTGGGTCAGTTTGATGTCCGACATGCTTTTAGCTTGTCGTTGCCTCACGACAAACTCAAGTTTGTCGGACAATCCTGCCGAAACTGACCCACTACTTGCGACGTTAGGTTCCTTGACGCGGGCACTTTGTGCTGGCTAGACTCGAACCTCGAAGATCAGCCCTGAAACCGGCATGATTCCCCGGACAATACAAAGTAATTGATTTGAACAGCAGCAAAAACCTTCCCGGGACAGAACCAGCGTCGTTAGTCGAACCCGCTTCGGATCGTTCCTTTATCTCCAAGCGTGAAGATGAACCTTTGTTGTCTGACGATCCTTTAGTTCTGATTGAGGCCGAAGATAAGGCTTCGGCCCTCGACCTACGCGAGCTTTGGGCTTACCGCGAACTCCTCTACTTCCTCACTTGGCGAGATATCAAGATTCGCTACAAGCAGACTCTGTTGGGTGCCACGTGGGCCATTATTCAACCGCTCTTCGCCATGCTGCTGTTCACCTTACTCTTCGGCAGACTTGCTCGCATTCCTTCGGATAACATTCCTTATCCACTGTTTGCTTACGCAGGTCTTCTGCCCTGGACGTTCTTCGCGAATGCTGTCACCAATAGCGGCAACAGCCTGGTCGGCAGCACCAGCCTGATCACCAAAGTTTACTTTCCAAGGATGATTATTCCGGCAGCGGCAGTGGCTGCCGGCCTGCTGGACTTCGCCATTGCGTTCCTATTGCTCATCCCGCTGGTGATCTACTACGGCGTCGCTCCTTCGTGGTCGCTGCTGTTGCTGCCGCTTTTCATTGTCTTAGTGACCCTGCTGGCGCTCGGAGTGGGCATGTGGGCTTCGGCGCTAAACGTGAGATACAGAGATGTGCGCTATGCACTGCCTTTCGCAATTCAACTTTGGTTGTTTGCCTCACCAGTGATTTACCCGTCAAGCATTGTGCCGGCGAAATGGAAGTGGGTCCTGCTGCTTAACCCGATGACTGGAATTATCGAAGGCTTTCGCTCGTCTTTGTTTGGACGGAGTTTTGATTGGACCGCAATCCTGGCATCGGCTGCCTTGACGCTGATTTTCTTCTTCTACTCCGCTTACTTCTTCCGGCGCGTCGAAGAAACCTTTGCCGACGTTGTCTGAGAAACTGATGAAGCCAATCATCCGCGTAGAAAGTCTGAGCAAGCGCTACCGTATCGGCGCCCGCAAAATGCATAACAGCTTACGCGATACGGTGGCAGCGATGGTTCGCTCACCTCTCAATCGCCCGCGAAACGGCGAGTCGGTTGCCGATGAAAGCATTTGGGCACTCAAGGACGTCAGCTTTGAGGTCGCACCCGGTGAAGTCGTCGGTATCATCGGCCGAAACGGGGCCGGCAAATCAACGCTGCTGAAAATCTTGTCACGTATCACCAAGCCGACGAAGGGACGTGTCGCCTTGAATGGTCGGGTTGGGAGTCTTCTGGAAGTGGGCACCGGCTTTCACTCCGAACTAACCGGCAGGGAGAATATTTTTCTGAATGGCGCGATTCTCGGCATGAGCCGGCAGGAAATTGACCGGAAGTTCGATCAGATTGTGGCATTTGCCGAGACTGAGCGTTTCCTCGACACACCGGTGAAGCACTACTCCTCGGGCATGACCGTGCGTCTCGCCTTCGCTGTTGCGGCCCACCTTGAGCCGGAGATCCTGATCGTCGACGAAGTTCTGGCGGTCGGCGACGCAGTCTTTCAGAAAAAATGTCTGGGCAAGATGAATGAGATTTCCAGAGCGGGCCGGACAGTGCTCTTCGTAAGCCATGATCTCAGCGCAGTCAATGCTCTCTGCCAGCGAGCCATCTTGTTACACGAAGGTTCGATTGCTATGTCCGGGACCGCAGTCGAAGTGTCGGCATACTATCTTGATCGGGCCAACAAACTTTACTCTGCCATCACCTGGGCCAGTCCGCCGCAGGGCAAGAGCGATGAAATTGAACTAATTAGTGCAACCATTACCCAGCGCGGTGTTGCTACGTCGGCGATCGATTGCCGTGAGCCCCTCACGATCAACCTTGAATACATGAATAAGCTGGTCTTGCCTAACTCCCGCTTTTTCATAGTCGTAAGAAACATAAAAGGCGAGGTCTTGTTTACCACTTCCGATTACGATGCAAATGAAGTTGTAGAAAGAAGAGCTGGCCGCTTTAGTAGTACGGTTACTATCCCAGGCGAATTGCTTAAGTCTGGCACCTATTTCGGCACCGTGGGTGCTGATATCAAGAACGACCGCATCATCTTTGCCGAGAACGACATACTCCACTTCGACGTTTTCGAGTCAGGCGACGACACCCTCGCCGAAAGACATAAACGTGTCGGCCTCATTGCTCCTGTTCTGAGCTGGCAAACCACCAAAAAGGAATTTTGACACAGGCTGATGAATTCCTTGCGCCGCGTTAGGCAGAGACTCCAGGAAAAGCTGAGCCTCGCTTCTAAGATTCGGTTGAGGCGGCTCTTTGCCGGAGCTGTACGTCCGTTCAGAAGAGCGGAGCAATACCTTTTGAGAACTCCGGAAATAGAACCGTGGGACGAGAATGATCTTATACTCGTTAAGGAAACACTTGCCGGTAAACGATCGTTGGCGAAGCATGAAGGCGGGATTCTGATTTCCATTGTGATCCCGGTTTTCAACAAAGTCGATTTCACATTTCAATGCCTTCGATCACTGTTGCCAGAGATCGATTTGACCACAACTGAAGTCATCGTCGTAAACAATGCTTCTACGGATGAGACAAGCCAGGTTCTGGCTCACTTCGGCGAGATAATTCGTGTAATTGACAACCGAGAGAACCAGGGCTTCGTTGACGCGTGCAATCAAGGTGCCGCCGCTGCTTCCGGGCAGCATCTGCTCTTCTTGAATAACGACACCATCGTGCAGGCTGGTTGGCTCACAAGTCTTCTGGATACTGTCGAGAACGATTCGGCCGTCGGGGCCGTGGGTTCCATGCTTCTCTACCCAGATGGAAGAATTCAGGAAGCGGGAGGGATCGTCTGGAAAACCGGTGAAGCCTCTCACTACGGTTGGGGCGAATCACCGAGTGACAGAAAGTACAATTTCACCCGCGAGGTTGATTATTGTTCAGCGGCTTCGCTCCTGGTGAGGAAAGGATTATTCGACAAGCTGGGTGGTTTCGACCCGCGCTATGCTCCAGCCTATTACGAAGATGTCGACCTTTGTTTTGGCATACGCTCGCTGGGACACAAAGTTATCTTTCAACCCTTGTCGAAAGTTATCCACTATGAAGGTGTCACCGCGGGGCGCGACACAGCTGCAAATACCAAAACCTATCAGATTACTAATCGAAAGAAGTTTGCGGACAAGTGGACCGAGACTCTGGACCAACAGTTCGAAAATGATCCGGCCTCTGTTCCCGAAGCAGCGAATCGCAAAGGCGGCCCACAGATCATCGTCTTTGACGATCGCGTCCCCACTCCCGATCGCGATGCCGGCAGTGCCCGAATTGTGAATATCCTGAAGTCGCTGGCTCGAATCGGCAAACCAGTCTTTGTCCCGATGAAACCGCTTCCGGAATCCGAGCAGTTTTTGTGGAGAGAGGGGATCGAAACTGCAAACGTAGTTGACTACGTCCGACTAATTAAAAACCGAAACTTCCGAGTAGCTATTCTGAGTCGCCCGGAGGTGGCAACGGGGTTGCTACGTTCGATCCGGCGGGCAGACCGGAAGACGAAAATTATCTTCGATATGGTGGATGCCCACTTCGTCAGGCTGAGCCGAGAGCACCAGATTACGGGGAATCAGAAGCTGGCGACTGAAGCGGTCCGGTCCAAAGATCGTGAGTTGGCTTTGGCCCTCGCAAGCGACCAGGTGTGGTGCGCTTCCGAGGCAGACAAGAAAGCCGTTTCCACTGCTGTTGCGGAGGAGCGGCTTGTGGTCATACCAACCATTCATGCCCTACATGATCGAGGAAAGCCGCCTGACGAAAGAGAAGGGTTGCTATTCATTGGACACTTAGGTCATAGACCGAACAGCGATGCCGTGAACTACTTCATGCGAGAGATCTACCCGCTGATCAAACAGCGACTGCCGTCAATGACGTTCTATATCATCGGTAGCAATCCCTCTCCTGAGATCGAGGCATATGACTCCGCTGCCGTGAGAGTTATGGGTTACGTTCCAGATATCAATCCCCCGCTTCAGAGTGCCCGAGTCTTCGTAGCTCCGTTGCGTTTCGGGGCCGGAGTAAATGGAAAGATTGGTGAGGCTCTGTCTTACGGATTGCCAGTCGTCACCACCTCAATCGGGGCCGAAGGCGTTGGGCTGACGGCTGGTGTCAATGCAATGATCGCGGACGACCCGGCGGAGTTTGCGAACAGCGTGTTGCGGGTTTACCAGGACAAGGATCTATGGCATCGGCTTTCGGAATCCGGCTACAAGCACATTGAAAATCATTTCACTCCCCAGATCGTCGGCCGGAGAATTGAGTACGGGTTGAAGGCGTTGGGTGTATGGGCACCTGATTGAGCCCTGGGACTACTTCTCCTGCAGCGCGTCGAGGATACGGTCAGCAGTGTTTCCATCCCAGAGCGGCGGTACGTGGCGGTTGGTAGTCAAGGAACCGTTGAGTGCGGCGAAAGCCGCGGTGGTAATCCTTTCGCGGTCAGTGCCCACGATCGTGTTTGTTCCCAGCTCAACTGTGATGGGACGTTCAGTATTCTCCCTCAGAGTAAGACAGGGAATCCCGAGCACCGTTGTCTCTTCCTGCAGTCCACCGGAGTCGGTCAACACCAGGCGCGCGTGACTATAAAGACCCAGGAAATCGAGGTAGCCTAGTGGCTCGATCAAACGCAAACCCTTCGCTTTTTCAATTCGTTCGCCGAAGCCAAACTCTGTGATCGTCTTTCGTGTCCTGGGATGAACGGGAAAGACAATGGGCAAACGCTCGCTGATTTCTTCCAGCGCACCAATAATTCGTCCCAGGGTGTCGAGGTTATCTACATTTGATGGCCGGTGAAGGGTTAGCACCGCATAATCCTGATCCAAAACTGCGAGATCTTGTCTGATCGCTGACTCTTTAGCGCGAGTGAGTTGCTTGAAGAGCGAGTCGATCATGACGTTGCCAACAAATCGAATTCGCTCCTCGGAGACTCCTTCTGCGCGAAGGTTCTCACCAGCGTCTTCTGAAGGGGTGAACAGAAGGTCGGAGATCTGATCGGTCAGCAACCGGTTGATCTCTTCGGGCATAGTCCGGTCACGGCTGCGCAAACCGGCCTCTACATGACCAACTCTCACGCCTAGTTTGGAGCTGACCAGCGCGCACGCCAGCGTGGAATTCACGTCCCCGACAACCAGCACCCAGTCAGGCCTCTGCGCAAGCAAAACGGGCTCAAACCTCTCCATCACTGCGGCTGTTTGCGCGGCGTGAGATGCGGAACCAACCTTTAGATGAAGGTCCGGCTCAGGCATATCGAGATCGTGGAAGAAAGCGTCAGACATCATCGAGTCGTAATGCTGACCTGTATGAACAACAAACGGCGCAAACTCGCGTTTACGCCGCTTCATAGCTTCCACAATCGGGGCGACCTTCATGAAGTTGGGTCGCGCGCCGACAACATTAATTACTTTGAGCATGAGTTGTCTACAGTCGAATTATCCGTGCGGTACTGCCGCGCCTTAAGTCGCCATTGAGCGCGTTACGAGTATCAACTATCAGCGGCGCCAAGCTGCAAACCCGGCCGTAGTCAATCTCGCTGTGATCGGTGACTATCACGAGGCAGTCGGCCGCGCGCAACGCTTCGTCAGTCAGGGGTTCTGAAGCGAGCGGCTCGCCGCCTCCTTCCGTGTGTGCGTCATCGAACCGTATTTCTTTCACGAAAGGATCGTGGTAATGCACCTCTGCACCCTTGGCGCGAAGTCGGTCTATGATTGAAAGCGCGGGACTCTCCCGCACATCATCGATGTCTTTCTTGTAAGCCACGCCCAGCAACAGGATGCGTGAACCATTCATAGCCTTGCGGGCATCATTCAGACCATCTGAGACTAATTGCACCACGTGATCCGGCATGCGCGAGTTAACCTCTTCCGCGAGGCCAATGAACCGCGAATCGAAACCGTGTTGTCGTGCTTTCCATGAGAGGTAGTGCGGATCGAGTGGAATACAGTGCCCACCAATTCCCGGACCAGGGTAAAAAGGCATAAAGCCGAACGGTTTAGTCGCTGCAGCTCTAATTACTTCCCATGTGTCGATGTTGAGCGCATAACAAAGTCGGGCCATCTCGTTGGCCATGCCGATGTTTACCGCCCGGAAAGTATTCTCCAGCAGTTTCGCTGTTTCGGCGACCCGCGCTGAACTTACAGAGTAGACCTCCCTCACGACTTGCGAATAGAGATACGCGGCGGCCTCAGTTGAGTCAGGCGTAACGCCGCCGACCACCTTGGGAATGTTGTGAGTCTGAAACTGCGGGTTGCCGGGATCCACTCGCTCAGGTGAAAACGCGAGCAGAAAATCCTCATCAAGTCTTAGACCAGTCTCTTCAAACATCGGCAGCAGTACTTCATTAGTAGTGCCCGGATAAGTAGTCGACTCCAGAATGATCAACTGTCCTCGGCGCAACCGCTTTTTAATCTCTTCTGCCGCCGCCAGGATGTACGATACATCAGGCTCTTTCGTCTTACGCAGCGGTGTGGGAACGCAGATGATGAGGGCGTCGCAGTCCCCAATCTGGTTGCCATCAGTGGTCGCTGTCAGAAGTTTGTCGTCGACTAAGCGCTTCAATGTTGCAGAAGCAACATCGCCGATGTAGGAGTGCCCGGAATTGATTAGTTCTGCTTTTTTACCATCGACTTCAAATCCAGTAGCCTTGAATCCCTTGCTGGCAAACTCAACCAGCAATGGTAGGCCAACGTAGCCCAGGCCGATGACCCCTACCTGCGCGCGTTTCTGGGTAATTAGGGAAGTTAGTTGTTCCTTGACCATCTTGGGGGTTTCCTCGTCTTCCTTGAAAGGGATCGGCGGATCGCTCAAGTTCTCAAGCTATGCGCCAGGCAAGCAAGACTAGGGGAGCGCCGCGCGCAGTGTCAAGGCAAGGGCTTTTTCGGTGGTGTTCATAGTTTAGTTCTCAAGTCTGCAACAGATGAAGCCATAAAAGAGCGATCCACGCAATCACACGAATGGCACGAAACGACAACTTTCGTCCTCGTTCGTGTAATTTCGTGGAGCGTCTCCATAAAACTCAAATATTCCACTACCGGTTTGCTGTTTCGGGCAACGACGGTACTCGTCTGCAGTTAACTTCAAGCCTGGCCCATTAGGCCGAAAACTCTGCTTGACAGCCAGGCATTCACACTATATCCCTCACTACCTATGAGCGATGATGCAAATGATTCCCCCACTAAACTCGTCCGTGGTCTGACTCGACTCGACGCCACGATGATCGTCGTTGGCTCGATGATTGGCTCCGGCATCTTCATCACTTCGGCTGAGTCGGCCAGACTGGTAGGTGCGCCGGGTTGGTTACTGGTGGCCTGGGCACTAGCGGGCGTGCTAACGATCACCGGAGCACTGTGCTGCGCTGAACTGGCGGCAATGATGCCGCGCGCGGGCGGCCAATACGTGTTCCTGCGCGAAGCTTATGGACAAGCGCTTGGCTTCCTCTTCGGTTGGTCGCTCTTGCTCGTCATCCAGACAGGAACGATAGCGGCGGTGGCGGTCGCGTTCGCGCGATTCCTTGGAGTTCTATGGCCCACCGTGTCGGAGAGTAACTATCTAGTCCATCCCCTGCACATCGGCGGTGGCTACGCCCTTAGTCTCTCAACGGCACAACTCGTCGCGGTCTTATTGATCCTCTTTCTGACGATCACGAACACGAGTGGACTGAAGGCCGGCAAGTTCATTCAAAACACTTTTACTTTTACGAAGACAGCTGCCCTCGCGGGACTTATCCTGGCCGGTTTGATCTTAGGCTGGAACAGCCAGAGTGCAGCCTACACCTCTTCGTGGTGGAACTCTTCGGCTAATGGTTGGAACCCGCAAGTCGCGCAGCCCGGGCTGGAAACCGTGGGCGCGCTGGCGCTCGCGATGCTTCTAGGCCGCGCGATGACAGGGCCGTTGTTCGCTCAGTCGGCTTGGAACAACGTGACGTTCGCGGGCGGCGAGATACGCGACCCTGGTCGCACACTACCCCGCGCACTTCTTGTTGGCTGCTCAGTGGTGGTCGCTCTCTATCTCCTTGCCAACCTGGCATATGTCGTGACTCTCCCGCTACCTGTCATCCAGCGACCACCGAACAGCGTCGCCACGGCGACGATGCAGTCCGCGATCGGCCCCAGGGGAACAATTCTGATGGCAATCGCCATCATGATTTCAACCTTCGGCTGCAACAACGGGCTGATTCTCGCCGGGGCTCGCGTTTATTACGCGATGGCCCGCGACCGTCTTTTCTTCGAGCGCGTAGGGCAACTCAACAGTCAACATGTGCCCGCCGTCGCACTCGTCATACAGGGCGTCTGGGCCGCGCTGCTGACCCTCCCACGCACGGTAACGACGGATACGCGCACGGGCGCCGTGGCATACGGCAACGTTTATACGCAACTTCTCGAGTACATCATCCCCGCCGACCTTGTCTTCTACGTCCTAATGGTCGGCGCAGTGATCGTCATGCGACGCAAGGCACCCCAAGCTGAACGCCCCTATAGGACCTTCGGCTATCCCTTCGTGCCGGCGATTTACATCCTGCTCGCTTTGCTCCTGACCTTCGACCTGGTCTACCTCGCACCCAGTACTTCCGGCATTGGCTTCCTTCTCGTGCTAACAGGACTTCTCGTTTATCTGGTCTGGCGTCGCAGTGCGAATCAATCTCAAACACCGTAACCGTAAGAACTGCGATATCCTTTGACGTCCGGCGGCAAGGCATCTCGCCCACTCAGCGCCAAAGGGAACAATTCAACGCAAAGAACCATTTGCGGGTAGCCAATGGATACCACCACTCAGCACTAAGGGAACGGTCATTATTGGGATGAGTGATGGGATCCATTGGCTACCGCAAATGGTTCTTTGCGTTGTGAGCTTCTGCTTGATGTTGAGTTACATCAAGTGTGAACTGGACGAGGAAGACAATATCTTTGTGCGATTGGACATTACAATCAGAGTGACGGATCTGGCGACCCGGGTGTTGCTACTTGATCCACTCATCGGCGATCTCCGTCTCGACCTTCACCGGCACCGTCTGAAGATATTCCTCGCCGGCAGAGCACATCGCGCGCTCAACCTTTTGCGAGATCTCTGTTGCCTGCTCGGCATCGGCTTCCACCACAATTTCATCGTGGATGATGTTGACTATCCGGGCAGAAGTGTCGCGTAACTCATCCTTCAAGAGGCGCAGAGCGCGTTTTAGTATGTCGGCGCTGGTGCCCTGGATTGGAGTGTTCTTGCCGTTCCGCTGCGTCATGGAAATCTGCTGCCGATCGTTTTCGTCATAACGAAAACGCACCAACCTTCCCGAAGCCGTCCTCGCCTGACGCTCGCTGACCGCTCGGTTAGCAGCCTCGCGCAGGTAAGTATCAAGGCCGCGATAGGTGGCGAAGTACTTGCGCAGAACGTTCTCGGCTTCAGGTACGCTCAACCCGGTCATTATCGAAAACCGCTGGGCACCGATTCCATAAACCACCCCGAAGTTCAATCGCTTGGCAAAATCACGCTGGTCCCTGGAAACCTGATCGAGGGCCACGTTGAAGACTTGAGCGGCGGTTACGCGATGCAAGTCGGCGCCGGAATTGAAAGCCTCGATGAAACCGCGGTCGCCCGAGAACTCAGCCAGGATGCGTAGCTCAATCTGCGAATAGTCAGCAATTACTAGTTTTCGCCCCGTCGGATGGCCGCTGAAGCAACGACGGTATTCGGGAGCATGCGGCACTTGTTGAATGTTGGGATTGGTACAGGAAAATCTCCCGGTGGGCGCGCCGATCTGTCGAAAGTCCGCGTGCAACCGACCGGTCGCGGGATTGATCAGCTCGATCATGTTTTGACCATAGCTAGTCAGGACCTTCTGCACGGTGCGGTATTCCAGCAAGGTGGCGATCACTGGATATTCGGCTGCCAGCGGCTGAAGTTTCCAGTTGCGAGTTGAGTCGGGGACAGGTATGCCCAGACGTTCCAGCGACTGAGTAAGTTGCTGGTGAGAGTCGAGATTGATATCGTCCCGCTGCGGCCCGCCAAAGAGCGAGCCTTGCGACGACTCTTCCGCCAAAATCTCCTGCAGCTCTTCTGCCAGCTCGCCGCGCCTCTTTTCAACTATCGCCAACTGCTCGAGCCAACGATCCTTGTGCATATAAAAGCCGGCCAGCTCAATATCAGCCACCGGCATGACACATTCAAATTCCAGTTGAGCACACTTGATCAGAGCCTCAGCCTTCAACCGGTCAATCAGCTTTTCGCGCAACGGCAGTAGAATTGCCGCGTCACGCGCCGCGTACTCCAACTGCGCTTCAGACAACTCAAAGTTCCAGTTGCTTAGCCGCTCGCTTTTGTCGACCGACTCATTCAGGTAACGCGAGGCGACAGTTTCGAGTCCGTGACGCTCTTCAATATCACCTGCGCTTATCAACTGACTGGCCAGCAAGCTATCAAACACACCACCCAGGTCCGCGCCCAGGTTATGCTTGAGAAACTTCGCATCGAATTTCGCGTTGTGCGCAATCTTGATTGGACGCGGCGCCTCGAGCAGTCGTTTTAACGGCAGCAGCGCTTCGTTATTCGCAAAGCCTCCGTTGACTCCGTTTGCGAAAGAGTCGAGGTCGACGATGCTTACACCATCGGGAACTGCAAGTTGAATCAGACGCAGGCGACCGGTGTAAGGGTCAAGCTCTGTTGTTTCTGTGTCGAGTCCGATTGCGGGCTGGGCTGCTAGGAGTTCGATTGCGTGCCGGAGTTCATCGGCAGTTTTGATTACTTTATAAATCACAAGTCCATTCCCGAGGTTTAGCCTATTTCACCTGTGCTTAGCCCCGATCAGATATCGCACTGGTTCATCTCCCGGAACGAATGCCGCGTGCATCGTGTTTGCCGGAAGGAAATCCCGGTCGCCGGTGCCTAGTTTGTACGTTTGATCGTGAACCCTAATTTCCAATTCTCCGCTGATGATCCAGTGTGACTGATCTTCGCTGTGCGAGTGCGGAGGATAAACGGTCCCGGATGCGTCAGTCCATTCAGAAACGGTGTAGCCTTCGCCTTGAAGAACCTCCCGGAGCTCCCTTGCGACCGGCACTGCATCCTGGTTCCAGCGCTCAACTCGCAGGCTCATGGAATTAACCCTCCATAAGTCGCTTCAGCAGCAGTATCTGTCCTTTGTGCTGGGCTTCGTGATCGATTAGATGATGAAGAATCCAACGCAGACTCTGCTCGTGGGTTATTTTGCGTTTTTGATAGACTATGATGCGTTCCAGGTCATTATCATTGAACGACGCTAGCAGCTCACGGGTCTGATTTCGAACCTTCTCGATCTCCTGCAAACAGAATTCAGCTGTATAAGCTCGGCTCGCGAAGGCGTCCGGCTCATCAAGCACATCCCAAAATGGGGCCTTGCGATCTTCGTCAGTCAATTTGTGGCCCGCCACGTTGCACTGCATCCACCACCACTCTGCCTCGCCAATGTGCAAGACAAGTGCACCGATTGAGTGGGCGCCGGGAAACGCCGGACGGTTAAACTTCTCCTCGGATAAGTTGCCAACCGCCTCGCGGACTTGTTCGCGAACCTCGTCCATCCCTGCTAAATAGAATCCAATCTCCCGGGATACGTTATCAGGCGGGGAGAGCTCGCTGAGGAATCTCAAACCCAGAGGGTCATCCACGCGTCGTTCTGGCATCTATAACTGCTCCTTTCTTCGGGTCAAAACTCGGAAGTCTTAGGCAATGTGCAAGGCGCATCGTAGCGAATGATGTATTGCTTGTTTCCAAATTCGAAACCTCTTGAATGTGACGTAGCATCAAGAGGATCTCTTCGGGTGATTCGTCACCAACTCGTCGTCCCGGGCCGCCACCTGGCTAAGTGCACGAAAACGGATCGTTGATTCAGACACTTCGACCACTACTTTGCTAACCAAGTCCTCGGTGCAAAACGTCTTCTCATATTCCTCCAGATGCCTGCCCCCATCGCGAACTAGTTTCAGGCATTAGGGTGCGCTTGCCGAGCTTACCTGCAGAGGAGTGCGCACGAGTATCAACAACAGAATCGCGGCGCTTGCGCCGAGGCACGCGCTCATAATGAACGCGGGCGCTGGCCCCCACCAACTCCACACGGTGCCCATCAGCAGAGACGCCGGCAACACGGTTATGCCGAAAGCCAGATTATACAATCCGTAAGCGGTGCCGCGCTGTTCTGGTCTGACAAGGTCGGCGACCAGGGCTTTCTCCGCACCTTCCGCAAGCCCGAAATAGATTCCGTAGACTAAAAACAACACCCAAACAGAGATCGGGTTCGTCACGAAAGCGAAGCCCGCATAAACGGCCGCATAAAGAATCCAGCCCGACACAATCAACCGCCGCCGACCCAACCGATCCGAAAGATCGCCACCAATCAGCGAACTTATTACTTTACTTACATGCAGCATGGCCCAAAGCAGCGGAATTGTGACCACCGACACGCCCGCGGATTGCGCGCGCAGTAAGAGAAATGCGTCGGATGAATTTGAAAGGGTAAAGAGTGCGATGATCACGAGGAATCGTTTGAAGTTTCCGTCGAACCCGCGTACCGAAATCTTCAGCGGATTGACCGTTTGATCTCGCGCAATTTTTGGCTTGTCGGCTTCGCGTACGACAAATGCAACCACCAGCACCGCTGCGAGCGCCGGAATAGACGCCAGCAGAAAGATCCTTGTGAAGTCGGCTGCCGTGGGCGAATTACGATTGGCGGCAAAGAGCATCAGCAGCAAATAACCAATCAACGGGCCGACGACAGCGCCGGTGTGATCCATTGCCCGATGGAATCCAAACGCCAGACCGCGTTCCTCAAGCGCGACGGTGTCCGCAATCATAGCGTCTCGAGGCGCACTCCGAATTCCTTTGCCGACTCGATCAGTCAGCCGAATAGCCAGCACTTGATACCAACTGGTGGCGAAGGCGAGCAGCGGACGGGCAAAGCTGGCCAGAGAATAACCAAGGACTACAAAAGCCTTGCGTTTACCCCGGCGGTCGCTGAAGTAGCCGGCGAATAGTTTAAGGAGACTCGAAACCGACTCCGCCGCTCCTTCGATGAGACCGACAATTCCTGGGCTGGCTCCCAGGGTCAACGAAAGAAACACAGGCAAGAGCGGATAAATGATCTCGCTGGAAGCGTCGTTTAGCAGGCTGACTAAACTAATGGCAAAGACATTCCGCGGGAGGTTTCGATATCGCCGCCAGAGACCTGGAGTTCCTTCGTCGAGTTTTATGGGACTTATGCGCGCGTCAAATTGGTCGGCGGCGTCGGTGTCGGTTTCCCCCATATTCTCCGCCGTTAGTGAGAAGTTGCGCGCCGGGTTGGCTGAGACTGTTGTCTGTTTGGCTGTGGCTTAGTGGTGAGGCGATTGGTCCACCACCAAAAGAGTCCGCCGCCGATTACCGCCAGGAGAATGACCCCGACAATCGTCATCCGAACGATCCAACGAACCGCAAGCCGAACCACCAGAATGATCATCGCTAAGAGAACGACGCCCCAGATTATTAAGATTGTCGTGAAGTCCATGGTACAGGTGTTCGAGTAGGACTACTTAACACTGGATCGCCAGCTTTCCGGCTTTCGATGGTGATGTTGAATCGCAACTATGATCAAGAGTTCGCTTCGAACTTCGTATATCACGCTGTAAGGAAAGCGATTGACCAGACAACGGCGGATCCGCGACGATAGCTGCGACCAAGCTTCAGGATAATGACTGATGCGATCCAACGCTTGTACAACTTCCTTCGAAAATTCAATACCCAATCCCACGCGTTGTTCATCATGGTATTGCATGGCCTCTTCAAATTCAGTCTGGGCCGGGGTCAGAAAGCTAATTTTCATTTCGCTCGACGTTGTTTGATTCGGTCAAATACCTCCTCCACCGGAACTGCCTTGAGTTTGCCTCGATCGTAGGCGTCAAGGCGTTCCTCGGCTTCGCGTATCCAAAGCTCTTCTAGATTTGGGTCTGGGGCCGATTGAAAACTGGACAACAGTCTTTCGAGTAATGCGGCCCGCTCTTGAGGCGGTAGGGCCAAAGCATCCTTGAGAATTCGTTCACTGCTTGAAGACATCACCAACACCTCCTTTTGCTAGGCCTGGTCTCTGAAAGTTTTCATCTTCCTTATCTATTTGGCTTATTCCGTCCTTTGGAATGCCAATGTTTAAGATTTTCTATAACTTGCTCTAACGACAGTTTTGATATTTCCGCGAATGTGGAAGTCGCCTTCGATATCGACGCTCTGAGGATGGCACGCGCTGATAAAGTCGTCGAGAATTATGTTGATCACGTGCTCGTGGAAAATCTTTACGTTCCTGAATGAATTGATATAGAGCTTCAAACTCTTGAGCTCGACGCAGAGCTCGTTAGGGATATAGTCGAGTCGTATGGTGGCGAAATCCGGGAAGTCAGAGAACGGACAGATAGCAGTGAACTCCGGAATTTCGAAGCTGATCTTTATCTCGCGGCCGGGAAATTCGTAAGAGAAAGTATCGAGCGGATAAAGCTGCATCTCCTCGCGCGGTGTAGAGCGGATATCAAGGCATTGCTGGTTGGCAATAGCGGTCGGTTCACCTGGCGTCATAGACTGTCCTCGAATTAACGGACGATCTTAACCGAGGTGCCGCCTGTTCAGCAATCGAGCCCTAATTAAGCGAATGAACTCCGATTGCGTCCGATGGTGAAAACCTTGACTAGTACCACTCCCGCGATGAAGCCTCCGATGTGGGCTGCGTAGGCCACGCCACCCTGAGTTCCGCTCATAAGGCCACTGATAAGTTGAAAGGCGAACCAGATGCCGATCGCAACATAAGCCGGTACATCGGTGAGGAAGCGAACCAGGATTACCGTTACGCGGCGCCTCGGATGGAGCACAATATAGCCGCCCAGTACTCCGGATATCGCGCCAGACGCACCGAGACTAGGAATCAGCAGACTGCTTTGGTCTGGTCCGGCAAACATGACCGTGCTGATCACGTGGGCCAGAGACGCAATGACGCCGCAGACAAGATAGAAGATCGCATATCTAGCGTGGCCCAGACTGTGTTCCAGGTTATCGCCGAAGATCCAGAGAAAGAGCATGTTGCCAAAGATGTGCGCAATGCCGCCATGCATAAACATCGAAGTGATCAGGGTGAGGTAAACACTTAATGGCGTCGGTTGGAGACCAGGTACGAGCAACTCCTGGCCGGTGACCGGATGCTCCACCACTCGATCGGGGCTTCTAATGTCCCGGCCGGTAATAATTTCCTGGGGCACCGTCGAATACGCATAGGTGAACCTGTCGTTCGTGCCCAGTTGCTGCAGGAAGACGAAGACCAGAATGTTGATCGCGATGAGAATGTAGTTGACTATCGGAGCAGTAGTGCGATCGGTGTTATCGTCAGAGATCGGAAAGATCATTGGCTCCTCACCTTCAGGCAAAACTGCCTATACCTAAGTTGTGCCCAGATTGTCGCCGCTCTGTTACTGTTGTTGACGTTCTTCAAACTGCCGCCCGGCCAACGCCGGCGCGAACAATTGCCGGTTCGTGGGGCTTTAAGAGTTCATAACCTTCGGAGCGCGCAACGTAAGTCGCGGCGGTAAGATCACCGGTTACGTTAAGCGTCGTACGGCACATATCAAGTATCCGATCTACTCCCAGAATGATCGCAATCAGGGCCGGGTTCACGCCGATGGTCACCAGCACCCCGATAATGAATGGAATGGAACCAGACGGCACGCCGGCTGTGCCTATACCTCCCAGTATCGCCAGGTAGACAACCATCAACTGTTGGCCCAGGGTTAAATCAATCCCGGCGAGTTGCGCCAGGAAGAGCACCGTGACACCTTCGTACAACGCGGTCCCGTTCTGATTGGCCGTAGCGCCTACGGTGAGCACAAAACTATTAATCTCCTGCGGCACTCCCAGGTTCTCTTCAGACACGCGCAAGGCGGTCGGGAGAGTCGCATTTGACGACGAGGTTGAAAACGCAGTTAGGATTACGGTCTTGATGCGTCGGAAAAACTCCAGCGGCGACATTCGCGAGAGGAAATAGATGGAAAGCGAATAGACGCCAAACATGTGCAGCGATAAACCAAGCAGAACGGTGATCACAAACCACGCCAAAGCCTGCAAGAGATCAAGTCCGAAGCGGGCCGTATTATTGAAAAGCAGGCAGGCCACGGCATAGGGCGCAAACTTCATGATGATCTCAATGATCTTTGCAGTGACCTCGTAGAGAGCCTGGAGAACGCTCAGCATTGGAGCTGTGACTCCGACTGGAATAAGAGTTATAGCAATGCCAATTATCAGGGCAAAGAACATGAGATGAAGCATGTTCGGCGTCCCAGCGGAAGTTGCGGTGCTGGGATTTGAGGGCACACCGGCAACCGAGGCAAGCGGATTTGACGGCACGATCGTCTCGACCACCTGCATAAGCGGCGACGGGACCGCGCCCGCCTTCGTGGCCGCCTCTACTTGCTTGGTAGCATCGGAGCCGTAGCGTTGTTCGAGGGCCACCTTCGTCGATGGGTCAATGCGCTCGCCCGGTCTTATGGTGTTGGCAAGAGTTAACCCGATCACCACAGAAATCGCCGACAGCACGAAACAGTAGACAAACGACTTCAGCCCTACGCGTCCCAGCTTGCGAATATCACCAATACCCGCGACGCCAACTACCAACGACGAAAAGACCAATGGCACGACAATCATCAACAACAGGCGCAGGAAGAGCTGTCCGACTGGTGCGGTAATATTGTCAACCACCCAGGCAACACGTGGGTGATTACCACCGAAAGTGTAGTTGACCGTAACACCCGCAATCACGCCGACTCCGAGGCCAATCAAAATGCGCGTGTGCAACGCGAGGCCCTTCGGTTTGTCCGGCGTTTCCTCATCGAGATCGGTCGTGACTTCGCGCTCGAAGGCATCGGGGTCAATAGTGGGGAGGGTCGGTTGTTTCTTATTATCTTCAGGCATAGGTTTGTCAGTTCTTCCGAGTTCCGAGTTCTGAGTTTCGAGTTCCGAGTTTCGAGCTTTAACTTCACGTGGGCCAAAAGAATCGTTCTTCCGCCGGGACGACCCATGAATCGTGACCGAACTCGGAACTCGAAACACTGAACTCGAAACTCTTCTACCGTCCCCAACGCAACTTGTCCCGCAAGACCTCAAAATAGTTTCTGTTCATCGGCTGAACAAGATTGAAAGTCGTTCGGCTCTTGCGAATGATCACGCGATCCTCAACCTCCAGAGGGAATCCCACCTGGCCATCGAGCGTCATCGCTACATCTTCCTGCTGAGTCTTCAGGAACAACTCAATCACCGCGTCATCCGGAACCACCAGGGGACGGTTCGAAAGTGTAAACGGACAGATTGGCGTGATCACAACTGCGTTCATCGAAGGGTAGATGATGGGGCCGCCAGCGGACAGGTTGTAAGCAGTTGAACCAGTCGGGGTGGAAACTATCAGGCCATCAGCCCGAAATGAATTGACGAATTGTTGATTTAGATAGGCTTCGATCTCGATGATTCGGGCGAGGGCAGACTTGTTGATGACCGCATCATTCAGGACGCGTGTCCGCGTGACCTCTTCGTTACCGCGCATGAGTTGCACCGCCAGCATTACCCGCGTATCGAGGCGGTAGTTTCCCTCAAGAATGGATTCCAGGGCTATGTAAAGTTCCTCAACACGAAACTCAGCCAGGTAACCCAATCCACCATAATTCACGCCCAGCACCGGCACTTCTTTATCGCCAAGCATGCGCGCTGTGGCGATCATGGTGCCATCGCCGCCGAGTACGAGCATTAGATCGACACTCGCGGCAAGCTGGTCATGGCCAAGTGCGGCGACCGAGCAACCCGTTTCATGCTCGATGCGTTCCCGCTCAATCTCAGGACCGCCGACGACCGCAATGCCTCGTTCGCCGAGCCACTCGACAACCGAGCATACGGTCTTTAGCGCATCAGGCTGATGCGGTTTGACGACAATACCAACCCGCTTGATTGAAGCCTTCGTCATCCGTGTTGCCGGCAAGGAAAACGTTTGCATTTTGCGGAGCTCGTCGCTTCCGACTCTGTTCGGAGGGAAACTGAAGATCTTGAATAAGCAATATATGCGAAACCGAGGGGATGATACGCGGGCGGGCTTTTGAGTGTCAACGAACACTAAATGGCAAGATGGGCCACTTTTGTCACGATCAGCAAAGCAAGGAGATCACTCATAGCTCAATTCGGATTCCAGCTGGAAGACATACCGCGATCCCACTCACGGTTTCCGTTTTTGGTACAAAGCGAGGAACTCAACATTGCCGTCCGCACCGAGTATGGGAGACTCAATCACCCCACTAACTTGAAATCCCAGTTTTGTGGCGGCGCTGTTGACCTCCTCAACTACGCGAACGTGTTTATCTCGATCCCGAACAACACCTCCGCTGCCAACTTCCCCGCGCCCCACCTCAAACTGCGGTTTGATCAGGGTAATCAAACGACCTGTCTCGGTTAACAGGTTCACGATCGCGGGCATGACCTTAGTTGATGAAATGAAAGAAACATCCATCACGGCGAGATCGAATAGGTTGTCGAAGTCCTCGGGCTGAAGGTAGCGCGCGTTTACACCTTCTCTGACCTCGACGCGAGGGTCGTTTCGCAGTCGCCAGTCCAGTTGGTTATGACCCACGTCAACAGTCACTACACGCAACGCTCCCCGCTTTAACAGACAGTCGGTAAATCCACCGGTTGAAGCGCCCACATCAAGACATGTTAGATCCGCAACCTCAACTTCGAATTCCTTCAAGGCTGATTCCAGTTTCAAGCCGCCGCGGCCGACATACTTCGACGTCGGATCGTCAGCACCTTTGATGCGAATGTGAGCGTTCGTTGGAATGAGATCGGAGGGTTTGGCAACACGCTGTTCGCTTACTAACACGCTCCCGGCCATTACCATTGCCTGAGCTTTTGTGCGCGACTCAGCCAGACCGCGTTCGACAAGTAGTTTATCGATTCGCTCGCGCTTCATAGCAAGTGTTTCCCTGTTTGGAGATCCGACTCCCCTGACTTGCCGATTGCGCGAGGATGTTTCCCTAGGCTTGCCTCCTGGCATTCTGAGTCACCGCTCGCGGAGTATCCGTGAGCCTGAGCTCGGACGCGCAATCCTGACAAAGCCACACCAGAATATGAGGAGCGTCTGCCCAGAAGAACGAACTCACTTTGCTGGACATCCGCACTGCGTCATCCACCGGCAAACGCTGCAGGGCCTGCAAGTAGAACACGCCATTGTAGAACGCACCTTCCGCCCCATTATCCTGGTGAATACACTCCCGCTCCCGAAATTCTCTTTTCATAAATCACCACTTGTTCGCGCGATCGCGCGGATATACGAACGCCAGAAAAATGTCGGGGTCATTTTGCTATGTGAGATCCAAAAACGGGGCAAAGCGACGAGAAATGAGTGGGGGGAAACTCTTTGATTCGCCTCTTCGCGAGAAATAATGACACTCGTTTTGTAATCAGTCAACAGCGATCGTTAGGTACCAAACTTAATTAACGACTACGCTATAATCCTATGGTCTCGAAGGACCTTCAAAGATCTCTCTGATTCGCAACAGGTCGTCGTCCATCTGGTCAGGCCGACGGCGAAGCTCACGCCTTGCTTCGCGCCGCGCATTTCTGCGTTCAGCTCGACGTATCTCCCTCTCTTCGTTTTCGATAGCCTCGTGTCGTTCAAGCTGAGGGCTGGCGACCTTCGCTGGTTTTACAGAGTTGCGTGAATTTGCTGCCGTTGTCCGGTTTCTTATCAAGGAATCGCGGGCGCCGAGCACTGCTCTCAGTTGCGTATCTTCACTTGAGTCGCGAGCTGCCATTCTGGCCTCGGCAGATTCTACGGTACGGCCTCCCGCGGCACCGGAAAAGGATACTGTCGGCAGACCTACTGCAGTTTCTGCCCTGATTTGCGAATTCTGCCCACTCTTGAGCAGCAGCGAGCCGCTGATTGCTCCCATTAGAATCGCGGCTAAAATCGTCAACCCGAAGATCACGTGCCGCCGGGAGCGCGTCTTAGCGGCTACTTCCCGGAGTGGCACAACCGGCCGAGCTGAAACCAACGTAGCTTCGTCGTCGAAGTGGGGCAACGAGAGAGCCCGGTCAAAGACTGCTGAATGATCCGTTGAGGA
>JAMQPH010000574.1 GCA_023717605.1 Pyrinomonadaceae bacterium | reverse complement strand
AAACTGAAAACAATTGCGAAAACAGCTCTCCTCGACCGGCGGGCAAGAGAGCAACCGAGGCCGCTGCAGGTCCCGCCGCGTGGGCCACGGCATTGAGAGTCGGTATTCCAACACAAGGGGTTTGGAGAGTTGCAGCCAGCGCTTTCACCGTCGCCAGACCGATTCTCAATCCCGTAAAGCTTCCCGGACCCGAGGCTGCGGCTATTAGATTTACGTCACTCAACGAAACTTCGGCTTCGCCCAGACTGTTGTTGATGTCCTTCAGAAGGCTATTGGAGTGTGAGACTGCAGGATCTCCAACGCGTGTCGCGAGCAACGTAGTTCCCCTCATGAGGCAAACGCTGCCGGCCAGAGTTGCTGTATCGATACTTAGGATCACGGGTGTGGTGCTCAAGTGTTTCTGTTTCGCTCAAACGGACCTACCGTCGTGTCTCTGAAATCCTCTGACAAATCCGACTAGTACGGGTAGAAACCAGAAGTCAATCCCGTAGGGATCTAATGTTTATAGACCATCGGCCCGAATATGGCGCCAGCTCCAGAGGAGCGAAATGTACTTACCGATGTGTGACGCAGGCGATATATTCCGCTCCTCCGGAGCTTACAACATCAAATGGTTCCAACGGTCTGTAAACATTAGATCCCTACGGGATCCTGCTGACTTCTGACCTCATCCCGCGGATTTGTCAGCGGACTTCAGAGACGGGCATTAGGAGCTCCTCACTCAGTGGAGCTCTTCGATAGAGAAACTATCCAACCATATTGATCCAAAGATTGGGCACGGACTCGTCGTGCAGTTCTTGCGTTGAATGCTGAGGGTGATCACTTCAGTTTCAGGTGCGGTTTGGAACTCAAAACTCACAACCTGCCAATCAGTGGACTTTTGCGGCAACGCCGGCGACTCGGCCAAACGCTTTCTGGGGCCTGCTAAGTCGCTAATGATGGCGAGCGGCAATCCGCCGGTAACTATTTCCTGTGTTCGAGCGGCAAAGTTAAGTCGATAGCGAGTGGAGGGTTTCACCAGAATCATCTGTGAGAGCAGAGGCGTGTCCGGGTTAGACTCTCCCAAAAACTCAACCAGCAAGCTTTTCGACCCGCTCTGTGTCATGCTGGAATCCGCAGCCAGCTTAACGCTCTGAGAGCCCCGGAACACGCGCCAGCCAAAACCGAATTCGTCAAAACTTAGTGACCCCTCAAACCCACCATCGTAAATCGCAGTGACTTCCGCACCTGACGCAGCAGTCTTGTTCTTATTCCAAATCTGAAACGCTTCTTTGAAGGCGGTAGCGGAAATCAGATGCCTAACCAGCTCGTGCCGCTCCTTGTCAGAGACCGCACCAGCCAGAGCGAATTGTTCGACAGCTTCCTTTCCCTTACCCTGCCTGGCCAGTAGATCTGCGAACTCTATACGCATCTGGCTGGTTGTAATCTCCGCGTAAGCTTCCGCGATGTGTTGGTCACCTTTTGAGATTCCCCAGGCGAGATCGATCAAGGTTGGAATGTACTCTGGATTGCTGGCGGCAGCACGGCGCAAATCCGCAAAGGCCTTGTTGAAGCGTCCCTGCCGCAACAGGAAGTTTCCCCGTTGCCAACGAGGCAATGCGTAGTAGGGAGCCAGGCGAACCGACTCATTGAAAGCGATCAAAGCGCCCGAGACGTCGTCCAATTCATCTCTCAGCATTCCCAGTTGTAACCACAGATAGTCGTCGCGTGGCCTTAAGCTGAGCGCCAGCTCGAGCTCCGCGGCCGCCTGCGGCAGTCCCTTTAGCTTGTAGAGCACTGTGGCTCTTATTCTGTGAATCTCCGGATCTGAAGGCGACAGCGATGCCGCCCTGTCCGCTACCCCCAGGTCTGCGGTAATCGAGGCGTATTTTCCTAGAAGCCTTGAAACTCCAGTCTTGGCTGCAAACCAAAAAACCAAAACACAAACCAGTGCCAAAGCCAGCAAAGGGAAAAGCTGCGGCACACGCTTCGAACGAGGATCGGAATAGTTTTGCATTTGGATATTCGAACCAGGCCCTCCACTAAAGAAAAGTGCCCTTCCATTTAGGAAAGGCACGTTCTCTTAGATCGCTAAAAACCTGGGTTGCGGAGGCTATTGAGGAGTTGAAGGACTCGGATTGGGGCGGTTGTCGTCGCCTTGGGACGCCAAAACTGCAACCAGAATACCGCCTCCCACTGCAGCGAGAATGCCGGCAGTGGCTGCACCACTAATCCCACCTCCACCACCTCCACCGCCGGTTCCTGCTTGTACCCCAGAGATTGCATTTGCCGCTGCGTTTTGATTCACAGTCGTCTGACCGTTTATGAAGCAGACATCCAAGACAGAATCTTTCTTTTTCTCATTCTTGGCAGCCGGGCCTTGTTCAGTAACAATTTCACCCTCGGCATTCTTCTTACTGCGTAGAACTGCACAACCACGAATCAGCGTGACCTTCGTATTGCCATTCTGATCGTATTCGAGTCTGAGTTGTGTGTTAGGTGCGAGCTCGAGGGTTCCAAACGAGCCGAGATTGATTTCAGCCGTCTGGTCTGACAACGTCTCAATAGTTGCTCCGGTAACAATAGATGCCCCCGCCGCGGCACTGATGCCATTTACCAGAATGGGCTGATTCCCTCTTGTTGACGTCAACCGGGCAATGAATTGTTGTCCCTGCACAAGACCAATCTGCAGAGAAACCTGGGCGACGGCAAATGTCAGTAATATTGCGATGGTTCTAAAAGCGGTGAGCTGTTTGAGTCTCATTCAATTATCCCTTCTTCTGACTTCTGGAAAACGCAAACTTGAAGAACAATCTGCAAACTTTGTACTGAGGCACCCAGTGTTGGCGCGCAGTTTACTGCCCTTCCTGACACAGGTCAATGCTTTTTCCACTCGTACCGGGCCCATAGAGCATTGTCCTTAACCACTCTAGCTCCCACTTTCACTTTTTTAGAAATCTTTGAAAGAAGGCATCGGCCAGTTTGGGATCCAGAGTCTTCAGGATGTTGTACTCGTCCAACGCTCCCTTTCGATCCTTGAGGGCCACATAAGCCACCGCAAGGTTAAAGTGGGCTTCTCCGTAGCCAGGCCGGAGACGTACAGCGACCTTGAAAGAATTGGCCGCATCTGCATATCGCTGAGTTCTGAAGTAAACCGTCCCCAGATTATTATGAGTCTCCGGGCTATCTGGTTTTAATACCAAAGCGCGCTTAAATGCTTCGATAGCAGGCTCGAATTGCTCGGCCTTGTAGAGCACCGAGCCAAGACTATTGTAAGCCTCAACATAGTCCTTCTTGAGACTGACTGCCCGTTGTAATGCGCTCACCGCCTCCGTGAACTGGCCGCGACTATAGGCAGTGGTCCCGAGGTTGTAATGAGCCTCAGGAAAATCGGGCTTGATTTGAATCGCCTTCTTGAGAACTTCTGCGGCTTCAGGATAGCGACCAAGTTTGTTGAGGACTGATCCGAGATTGTTGAGCGCTTTCGCATAGTCCGGTTTTAGTCGAATTGCTTCCTGGTAGGCCGGAATTGCTTTGAGGAAATACTCGTTTGTCCGACCAGGTTCCGTTTCGCCGAGCTTCACATAGGCGTAGCCAAGATTATTATGTGATACGGCATTGTCAGATTTCAGACGAATGGCTCGCTGTAGTTCCTCAACTGCTTCGCGGTATTCGCCCAACGTTATCAGCAGACTTCCCAGGTTAGTCCTGGCTTCCGCGTAGTCGGGTTTCAGCCGGGTAGCCTGGCGGTATGCACTTGTCGCTTCAGGGTACTTACCTAGCATGTAGTAAGCATTGCCCAGGTTGTAATGAGCGTCCGCGAAGTCAGGCTTCGCACTAGAGGCCTTGAGAAAGTTGTCCAGCGCTCGCGGATATTGCTCAGTGATGTAATAAACCGCGCCCAGATTATTAAGTGCTTCAGGATCATCCGGTTTGAGTCGTACAGCATTCGTAAAAGAATTTATGGCGTCCTGGTATCGCCCCGACTTGTAAAAACTAGCACCGAGATTGTTATGGGCCACGGCATCATCAGGCTTCAGCCGAACTGCACTTTGCAGCGCTTCAATCGACTGCGGTTGTTTCCCCAACTTGTCGTATGCGAATCCGAGATTGCTGAAAGCCGTGGCGTTGTCTGGTTGCAGCCTAACGGCCTGCTCATAGGCGCTGGCGGCTTCCGCGAAGCGACCTAGGCTGAGATAAGTATCGCCGAGCGCGTTTTGCGCTTCTCCCCAACCAGGCTTGAGACGAGCCGCTTGCTGAAATGCTTCTAGCGCGTCTTGATGTTTTTCCTGCGCAGTGTAGGCGATGCCCAGGTTAAAGAATGCATCCGGGTCATCTGCTTTCAGAGCCAGGGCCTTCTTGAAAGCCTCGGCCGCTTCATCATTCTTTCCAATGCTGAAATATGCCGCTCCCAGGTTATTAAAGATAAATGGATCTTTTGGTGAGTGTTTGAGCGCATTCTCATAAGCCTCTATGGCTTGCGCAAATTGGCCCAGGTCGTAATAGGTGTTGCCCTGATTCTTGAATGCCTCTCCCTTGTCGTCTTCTGAGACTCGCGCCGGAGTCTCAACCTCGCCTGGTCGCGGTCTTGGTCGGCGACGATCGGGTGGAGTGTTCCTGGCGATTTCAACCGGCCTACTCACCGGCC
>JAMQPH010000556.1 GCA_023717605.1 Pyrinomonadaceae bacterium | reverse complement strand
CCAATGGCATTGAAGACAGCGTTAGCCAAAGCCCCGACCGAAGGAATTATTCCCGCCTCGCCAACTCCGATGACAGCTTCACGCTTATCTTCATCGTCAATGAGGGCGACAAATTCGGGCATCTCTGCCGAGCCAGGCAGTTTGTAATCGCCAAAGCCCGGATTGAGTTGGATACCCAGGCTGGCGTCCATGACGCGCTCTTCCCAAAGAACCATGCCCAGCGATTGAATCATCCCGCCATTAATCTGGCTTTCCACCGCCAGCCGGTTTAGGGGAAGTCCTATATCCTGGACTTGGACCATCTTAATAGGACGTACCCGTCCGGTTTCGACGTCCACCTCAACTTCAGCGAAGCAGACACCGTGTACGCCAGTCGACTGGAGTTCAAACTGCCACTCGCCCCTGGCGGTCACTCCCGCTGAGGGAAGCGCTGCGCAAGCTTGTTTCCACGTGAGCGACTTTCCGCCGCCGCTGACATTGCCATCTGCGAACTTGATCTCGTCGGGCTTTACGGCTCCGAGCAGCGGCGCGATTTTCTCTGCCATGGCGATGCGAGCTTTGTACGCGCCGTTCTTAACCGAAGGAGACAGCGACGCTGAAGTTGTTGAGCCGCCCGAGGCGTTTGCGCCTCCCAGGGTTGAGTTGCCGATCTTCTCGACTACGTCTGTCAGTTGAAGTCCCAACTCTTCCGCAACGATTGCTCTGGTGAAAGTGCGCGTGCCTGTCCCGAGGTCCTGTGTCCCCACGGCAACGACGACGGAACCATCGCGTGAGATCGTAACGTCAACTTTGCACTGATTATTGCCACCGCCGCCCCAGGTTCCGACAGCGCAACCAATGCCGCGTTTCAATGGCCCGGCACCGCTGCCTGGAGTCTTATTGCGCCTATCCCAGCCGATCTCTCTTGCACCGCGATCAAGTTGCCGGTGGTAGACCTTGTCTCTCAAATTCGTTTTCCGAAACTCCAAAGGATCGAGGTTGAGCTTGGCAGCCAGATCCTCCATCAGACACTCGATTGCATAAGAAGCCTGTGGATGGCCGGGAGCACGCATCGCGCGCGAGGCGTCTTCATGCGTGTGAATTGCGAAGCGTTCTCGATATGAGTTGGTTACTCTGTAGATGTAGGGTTGACCAGCCTGAGAACCGTCTCCGAGTCCGCCGAGTTGATACTGCAGGCACTGCAGCGCAACGAGGGTCCCATCTTTGTTCGCGCCGGCTTTGAATTTCTGCCATGAGCCAGAGCGGTTGCCGGCAAGAAGAAATTCATCCTGGCGCGTCAGCATCAGTTTCACCGGTGCTTTAGCCTGTTTGGCTAGACGGCAAGCCAACGCCCCCTCGATTCCGATACCAAATTTCGACCCAAAACCTCCGCCCATATGTTCAACGATCGCCGTGACATCGCTCTCCTTGAGTCCCAACTCCTTCGCGGCATCTCCGGGAATGGTGAATGTACCCTGGGTGGATGCGTATACCGTGGCAGTGTTGCCTCCGCGAAAATCGACCACATGACCGTGTGTTTCCAGCGAGGCGTGGTGAATGATCGGCGTTCGGTATTCACCTTCAATAACGACGTCGCACTTCTCCCAAGCTGCCGCCACTCTGGTGGCATAACCCTGGCTGTCCTTTGGTTCCAGATTGCCCTCATCGAAAACCTTCGGCGCTGTTTCCCTGAGAGCGTCTTCTGCTCGCACAACGTGTGGCAGAACCTGGTACTCAACTTTGATGGCTCGGATCGCGTCCTCTGCGATCTCCGGCGTGTCTGCGGCAACGGCCGCAACGGGCTCGCCGGCGAAATGCACAATGGTTTCTTTGGGTTCTGCAGGCTTTGACCCACCGCTCTCAGCCGGCGCGCTCTGGTCCGGCTTGTCAGTGATGCGGACAATAGCCTTCACTCCAGGAATGCGTTCGGCAGCCGCCGTGTCAATTTTGATCACCCGCGCGTGAGCATGAGGCGACCGCAGCACTCGCCCGTGCAGCATTCCCGCGACTCGTTTGTCATATGTGTATTCAGCAACTCCCGAGACTTTTAGAGGTCCATCAACGCGCCTCAGGTGGTGATTGAGTAGCGTGTGTTTGTCATTCGGTCCCCAACTCGGACCCCCAACATCGTCGACCTCGATCTCGACCATCGTCTCGATGCCGTTAACAACCCTGGGAACTCTGACCTTTTTCTTTTTAGGAGGTGCCTGCTGCATAAGAGTCTCCATGATTCGTAAATAGTAAATCGTGAATGTCAGTGGTCAGTGGTCAGTTGTCAGTGGTTACTAATGACGCGAGTTCCAAACTGAATAACAACTGACAACGGACTACTGACAACTGACAGTCCCGATTTACGATTCACGATTCACGCCTTTAGCTGCCGCCAGCGCAGCTTCAAAGATGCGGGGATAGGTGCCGCAACGACAAAAGTTTCCCTTGCATGCTTCACGAACCTGATCCAGGGAAGGGTTCGGATTCTTTTTTAGATAGGCGGAAATTGTGGTGACGAATCCGGGGGTGCAAAAACCGCACATTAAAGCGTCTTTATCCACAAACGCACTTTGCACTGCGTTCATCGCACCTGGGCTGCCGAGCCCTTCAACGGTGGTGATCTTCTTGCCGATGGCATCAACAGCCAGCACCAGGCAGGAGTATGCGGGCTTACCGTCCAATAGGACTGTGCACGCGCCGCACGTTCCCATGTCGCAGACGAGCTTCGGCCCGGTCACGGCCGGTTCCAAATGGTTCCGCATTGTGCTTAGCAGAGTAGTGCGGGGTTCGACCTTAACCTTTCGGGCCTGTCCATTGATGTCGAGGGTGATATCAACGTTTCCACTTAGGGTGCGAACACCCTTGGCTTGGTTTTCGTTAGCTTCGGCTTCGATTAGTAGCTTGTCAGCTAACGCCGCGCCCGCGCCAGCGATGCCGACTCCCTTAAGAAAGCGGCGCCGACTTTCATCATGTGAGCCCGTTGGATGGTTTTTGTTTTGACCAGAGTCGTCAGCCATTGTTTTGTCCAACCCTCTTTTAGAATTCAATGCGGTAGAGTCCGGAAGTTAAGAGTTCAACCTTTCGGTTGCGCCTTACAATTGCGGCTAAACTAAAGCTCGTACTCTAAACTGAACCCGGAGCCTCGCCATCTCTCCAAGTGACAAACTTTTTTCTTAGGCGCGCAATATGGGACAACGAAGAATTAACTGTCAAGCATTTTGTCAGAGCGCTTTCGGTCGGGTTCAACGCGAGCTCTTCTTAACCAAGACGGTGTCCCTGAGGCGTCGCGATCCCCATAGTTGCTTTATGACAGCGCGTTTGAAAAAGGCGTTGACACTCTTAACTTGTAGCCGCTAGTATCCGATTTTGTCCTAAGCCGGGTCAAATTCAAAATCAAATTTTGATTGTTCCGCCGCTGCTACGAGGGGGCCTTTTCCCAGGAGGAGCGAATATGACTTTCCACATCGTCATAGGTCGTGCCAATGATTGAAACAATTGAACGCTTAGTGCTCACAACCATCATTCTTGCCGTCAGCTCTTCGGTGGCGCCGGCCACGTCTCGCATCAAGGTAATTAAGTTATCAATAACCAACCCTACTGCTAATGCGAGATCTGCCGAGAACGTGGTCGTTAACGTTGCAGAGTTGCGCCGCATTGCTCCCGACTTCAAGCCTGCCGCAGTCATCGTTACAACCAGCGATGCGGCAACCATTGAAGAAGATACGAGAACCTTACAAACGACGGAGTTACCGTCACAGGCCGACGATCTTGATGGAGATCTCAAGGTTGATGAGCTCGCCTTCCAGATCAGTTTGAAACCGAAACAGACTCGTATCGTAACCATCGCCTACGGCGATCCCGCGACCATTGCGCGTCTCCGCAGCAGCTATCCCAAGCGAACTCATGCCAGGTTCACGATCCGTTATGAGGGCATGGGTTGGGAGTCTGACATCACGGCCTGGAGGCTCTATTTCGATAAGAGGAACGCGATAGATCTCTACGGCAAACGGCGCCCCGGCCTTTATCTCGAGTTGTTTGGCGCTCCGGAATATGATTACCACGAAGAATCACCGTTTGGTCGAGATATCTACAAGATCGGCAACGCGCTGGGAATTGGTTCCGTCGGCGCTCTGGTAGACGGCAAAGTGGTGAAAGTTGCTGAGGTCGGCGACCGCTCGTGGCGCATTGTCGCCGACGGACCAGTGCGGTCAATCGCAGAACTCATTTACAAGGGCTGGAAAGTTGGTGGCCGTTCGGTCGATCTCACCAGCCGCATGACGATCTGGGCGGGTGAGCGTGGATTTGAGCATCGAGTTAGCGCAACCAACGCCGATGGCTTGTTGTTGGTTACCGGCTTACCGCGTAAGCCGGGACTGAGTGAAATCACTAAGGCCGATGTTGGCGCTTCGTCGCAGATAGTCGGAACGTGGGGACACCAGGTATTAATGACTGGCGCTACCGCCACTGAATCGTTGCCCGATCAAAATCTCGGCCTGATGGTTTTCTTGTTGCCGCCAAGTTCGAGCGCAACGCAGTCTCCTGCCGATCCCGACAACTATCTCGCCCCAGTTCAACTAAACAGTGGAGTGGCGCGCTGGTATGTCGCAGCCGCGTGGGATCAGGAAAACAGCGAGTCGATGCTTACAACAGCCAACAGTGCAAAGAAGAAAAACAATAACACTACGCTGGTCTTTCCTTCACGAGCACTTACCAGGCGAGAAGAGTTTATCGATTACGCTAGACAGATGGATGGATCCCTGACCCAACCTGCCAAAGTAACCCTGCTATCGACCAGTGCGGCGCCGCAATAGACCCTGCTTTTGCTTGACGAACGGGGGCAAGAGAGCTCAAGCCGAGGCTCATCCCTGGAGTCAGTTTTTGTTACCATTCCCAACAAACGTACGACCCTTTGCTCCGACCTGTGCACCCTCAAAGGTCGGTCTAAACTTCAAATGGTTTACCTATTTCGGAAATTCGTGGCTGGCCGACTGAATTTCGGGCTTTTGGGCCGCATCGCCATTTGCCTGACTAACTGCTTAAAGAAATGAGGTTTTGCGCAACAAAAAGCCCCAACTGTGGGTGATGAAAATAACGCTCTAATCACAAAAATTGTCTTGACAGCCCCCTCCGATTGGTAGTATACGTGCGGCTTCATGCAGCCAAATGGTTTCACCAATTCCGATGGCAGCCGCTTTAAGGTCGGCGAACCCTCGACTTCGGGCCAAACCACTGAGGAGGTTGTTGCCCGAGTGTCGGAGCTCATCCGAAGCTCCCAACTGAAGCCAGGAGACCGTCTTCCGCCGGAGCGGGAGCTTTCGAAGCAACTCGGATTGAGTCGCCCATCGTTGCGTGCGGGACTGCGAGCGTTGTCCTCGATGGGTGTGCTCAGGTCGCGTCAGGGCGCCGGGACTTTCGTTGCTGGCGGTCCACCCACGCTCGATAGTGAACCACTTCGCTTGCTGGCTGCGCTGCATGGTTTTAGTTTTGACCACATGTTCGAGACCCGTTCAGTCCTGGAGGTGGGCGCGGCGGGCCTGGCCGCCGAGCACGCAACTAGCGAGCAACTGGCGACTCTGGCTGATGAGATTGCCGAGATGTACGCCAACCTCGGGGATCCGCAGGAATATCTTGTTCACGACATCCGTTTTCATAGGGCCATTGCCGACGCATCGGGCAATCCGACGTTGGCTACTTTGGTTGAAATGGTTTCAGCAGTCATGTATGAGCGCCGGCGCGAGACGATTGATAGGGCGCATGACTTTAGTGAATCGTTAGAGTTGCATCAACAGGTTTACCGCGCGATTCGGGCACGGCAGCCCGAGGAGGCACGAGCAGCGATGCGCGAGCACATCGTTCGCGCGCAGCAAGCTTTCGCTCTGGAAGAGAGCGAGGAATACACCCCTCAAATTTCAGAAGAGCAGCGCAAGCAAGCAGTCGAGGCGTAACGGCCCGTCGGTCGGTTGCTTCCTGGACCCCACTTACGCGCGCTGATTTTGTCCGAACAGAAGACAAACTGCGGTTGCGAGGTGTCGCCCCGAAGGAATTACGACTGGTAGACCTGGTTTCCTGAGACCAGCGTCGCCTGACGAAGCGAAAATTCTAGAACCACCTTGAAGGAGGCTCCCATGTTTACTTTTAGTCGTCGTTGTTCAGGGTTGCTAATGAGTACGCTGATTATTTTGGCGCTCGCGGCGGTGCTGAGTATATCGGCGGTGGCACAGACGATCACCGGATCGATAGCCGGTACAGTGACCGACTCATCGAACCGCGTGGTCGTAGGCGCTACCGTTACGCTCATCAGCCACCAGACTGGCAACGCACGCAATGTCTCCACCGGCGAGGATGGGAGATTCGGGTTTGCTGCGGTTCACCCTGGTGCTTACACGGTAAAGGTAGAACAGTCCGGCTTTCAGACCCTTGAGCGGAAAGGCGTGATACTGAGTGCCAATGAAAACCTTGCTTTAGGAGATTTGCCACTAACTGCTGGTCAGGTCACCGAAACGGTCACGGTGACCAGCGAAAACCTGGTGGTGGAAAAGGAAAGTAGCGACCTTACAGCAAGACTAACGGCGGATCAGCTTAGCCTGATATCGACCAAGGGCCGGGACGTCACCTCGCTGCTACGCTTGCTGCCGGGAACCTCTAACAACGATGACATCGAAGGCGTAGGTGATGGGTTCGGGACTGACTTACCCAACGTTTCGGGGCAACGTGGACGTTCGGCAGTTGCCTCGATCGATGGCCTGAATGCTGCCGAGCCGAGTGGCTCAAATAAGTTAAGCATGACGATCAGCCAGGACGCCGTAGCCGAAGTGAAAGTCCTGCGCAATAACTACGCAGCAGAGTACGGTAACAATGGCGGCGCTTTAATTAATCTTGTTTCGAAAGGTGGAGGAAAGGACTACAACGGCAGCGCTTATTACTTCCTTAGGAATGAAGCCCTGAATGCGTCCAATTTTTTCAATAACAAGTCAGGTTTGAAAAGGGCCCTTTATCGGCACAACATTTGGGGGTTCAACCTTGGCGGGCCCCTGCCCTTGCCGAGCTTTGGCGAAGGCGGATCCAGCCTGCTGAAAGACAAGGCTTTCTTCTTTTTCAACATAGAGAAGCCGCACACCATTACGCCAACTGACCCAGTGTTTGTGACCGTGCCTACGGCGCTCGAACGCATAGGTAATTTTTCACAATCAAGAAATTCTACTGGAGCAACGCCGGTCGTCGTCGACCCTCGAACTGGCGTTCAGTTTCCCGGTAACATAATTCCTCTTAATCGGATTAATCAGAGCGGGCAGGCGCTGCTCAACTATTTTCCGCTGCCAAATGCCCCCATCGCGAGCAACCCCGGGCGCTTTATCAATCAACTGAGCGCCGACGTGCCCAAACATAGCTATGTCATCCGTTTCGATCTGAGGCCTACAGACAATGACAGTATCTATTGGAAAGGCCAGTGGTGGACTTCGGATAATGAGGGCCTTGGCACCTCCGGCTGGCCGAACGGCGCCAACGGTGTCGATCGCTGGGGGATCAGGTCGCACTACCTTTACAAGGACAATGGCTGGTCAGCCAATTGGGTGCATATCTTCAACTCGAGCGTCGTTAATGAGTTTAATTTCGGTATGCGACATGATTCTGAAGGGTTTGTCCCTTCCACCGGGATGATTGAGGGTCTGACTAGATCTGCTTTGGATTACACAGCGCCGCAACTCTTCCCTGACAACAATACTCTGGGCCTGGTCCCGACGGCTACCGGCTGGGCCAGCGTAGCGGGCAACCCGGCAAACATCAACTGGCTTGATCGATGGGGGGAGGTTGGTCAGGATTATATTAAGCCGTCCTTCGCCAACAATCTCTCGATTACCAGCGGAGATCACAGCTATAAATTTGGCGCCTATTTTGAGCGGTTGCAAAACAGGGAAGCGCCGGGCGGCGGCAAATGGTCCGGTGGGTTAGACTTCGGCACCAGCACTACGAATGGATTCACAACCGCCCTAGGAAATACGAACTTCGCATACGCGAACGCCCTATTGGGTAATTTCAATAACTACACTGAGTCGCAGGCCCGTAATTTCACTAATAGCGAGATCCGACTATTTCAGTTCTACGCGCAGGACCAGTGGAAGGTTAGCCGAAAGTTGACGTTGAACTATGGATTGCGGGTGGGCCATCACACGCCGTTTTTCCAGCGCGACGGGCAGGGTTCCAACTTTGATCCGTCACGCTACAATCCGGCCAACGCGCCTCTGCTCTACGCAGGTTACTGCGTTGGTCAACCCAATGGGATTCCACCGTTCGGAACGGCTTGTGCGGCTGCGAACCAACGCGCTGTCGATCCACGCATTTCCAACCCAACCGGCGGTCAGCTTCTGCCCGCCAGACTCGTTCGTTCGTTTGTTCCTGGCACGGGTGATCTGCTCAATGGTCTGGTATTGCCGGATGATCCGACCGCTTTCAAGGGGTTCAGACATACGAATGCATTCGACTTTGAACCACGGGTTGGATTTGCCTGGGATGTCTTTGGCTCGGGCAAGACTGTTCTTCGCGGCATGGGCGGCGTTTATCACGCTCCGCGCATTGGCGGTGGCACAGGGGGCGCTGGTGCTAGCAGCTTAGGCGCCAACCCGCCACAACAGCGTATATTCACGATCAATAATGGCAACATTGAAAATATTGCTGGTCTTGTCCAGGCCGGCGCTGCTCTAAACTTTCCCACGGCGCTGCGTGGACTCGAAACCAATTCAAAGACCCCAACAGTCTATAACTTCTCTTTTGGTGTCCAACAAGATATTGGTTTCAAGACGGTCGTAGAAGCCAGCTACGTGGGATCCTTTGCCCGACACTTAGGCGAACAGCGCAATATCAATGGAGTTCCCGATACGGCAAGATTTGTGAATTGCGGTATCCTGCCGGCCGGTGTCACATGTCACCCTGAAAACCGTGACCCGCTGACGGCGAGCAGTGCCAAGAACAACGACTTCTTGCGGCCGTATCGAGGATATGGTGACATTCAGGTTAATACCTGGGGCGGTACGTCAAACTATAACTCGTTACAGGTTCAGATTAACCGCCGTTATACGAGTGGGTTCCAGTTTGGCGCCGCCTACACTTACTCCAAGTCGTTTGACTACGCTAACGACGACACGTCGGACGTGAATCTCTCGCGTCCCTACAAGGAGTTCAATTACGCCCCCTCTGATTTCGATCAAACTCACATTCTTACTGTCAACTACATTTATGATGTGCCGAGTGCTAGCCGGAAGTGGAGCAACGGTTTCGTCAAGGCACTCTTGGACAACTGGCAAGTCTCTGGCACCACGTCATTCGTAACCGGAAAACCAAAGAGTGTAGTTAGCACAACTGCGGGTCTTGCCGCCGGGTCGATATCCTTTACGGCCGGGACGGTAGCAATCACTGCAGGACAAACTTGTCCTCCTGGTTCCACCCAGACTTCTGCGACCGTTTGCACAATGATCACGGACTTCACTGGTGGCCAGGTGAATGCGCGTCCGATCATAACTTGCGATCCTATGAATGGCGCCAGTGGAGCCGACAGCACCGGGTCGCCGCATTTAATCAACACCGGCTGCTTTACGTTCCCGACTGCCTTAGGACAGATCGGCAATGCGCCGAGAAACAATCTTCGCTTGCCGTCGATTTTCAATAACGACCTGGCGTTCTTTAAGAACATTCCAATTGGTGAGAAGCGCGCGATTCAATTGCGGTGGGAGATGTACAACATCTTCAATCGGGCAAATTTCCGAGATATTGACGGTCAAATGGTCTTCGGCCTGGTTCAGGTTAGGGCCAATCCCGCCGCCGCTTGTTCAGCAACCAACATCTGCACTGCAGTTGTCAGGCAGACCAGAGACTCTTTTGGTACGGCAACCAGTGCCCGTTCGCCCCGCGTGATGCAGGCGTCGATTAGAATCAACTTCTAGTTGTTATCGGGAAGGGGCCTCCATCATCCTTGAGGGAGGTCCCTTTCGAATCCCGAGCCAGAGTTTCTCGGAAGAGAAATAACCAAGAAAACCGGCCTCGCGTTGGGAAAAGTTAATACTTCTTACAGGAGGCAACCATCATGTCGTTTATGAAAGTAGCGGCGGCAACATTGCTGTTCGTCATGGCCTCGGCTTCTGTGCTGTTCGCCCAGACAGCAACCGGTGAGGTCAGTGGTACCGTCACGGATCCGAATGGTGCAGCAATGGCGGGTGCAGTGGTGAAGCTGACCAACCGGGCCACGAAAATAGATAACGATGTCAAAACGAGTGAGAGTGGGCACTTCATCTTCGTGAACGTGAGACCGGCGAGTTATACGCTCACCGTTGAGGTGCAGGGCTTCAAAGGGACGCAGGTTCAGTTTGACGTCGGTGTAAGTGAGACTGTGACACAAAACATTGTGCTCACCCTGGGTCAGGTATCAGAGGTTATCGAAATTGTTTCAGGAGCCGAGTTAGTCCAGAAGTCCTCTTCCGATCTGGGTACAGTTATTACTGAGAGGGCCGTGCAGGATCTGCCTTTGAACGGACGAAATTTCACTCAACTCTTGACGCTCACACCCGGTGTCACCCCGGTTTCGACTTCTCAGAACCGGAACGTTGGCGGAGTAGAAGGGAATGTAGGAATTCCCGGTTCAGGTTTTTCCGATCCCTCTTTTCATGGGCAGCAAAACCGTTCCAAGCTCTACTTCTATGACGGCATTATCAACACGAATGTCCGTGGGCCGACGTACATCGTGATCCCCAATATCGATCTGGTTCAAGAGTTCAAGGTTGTCGGGCACGACGCCAAGGCGGAGTTTGGCGGCGCCGCTGGCGGTGTCGTTAACCTGGTTTCAAAGTCCGGTGGCAATAGCTTCCACGGATCGGCTTTCTGGTACGTGCGCAACGACGCGTTTGACGCACGCAACAGCCTCGACGTTTGTACGACCGCCAGATGCAAGCCGATTGCATTTAACGCTAACGGGACTCCTATCTTTGGTGTACCCGAAAAGCCTTTACCATTCCGTCAGAACCAGTTTGGCGCGATCCTGACTGGTCCAATTTTCAAGAACCGAACTTTCTTTTCCGGCGGATATGATGGCTGGCGCTACAGCCAGGCCAACTTGAATTTGGCCTACGTGCCGACGCCTGCCGAGATTGCTGGCGACTTCACCAACACACCATTCCGTCGAGACATCTATAACCCTTACTCGACCAGGACCGGAGGCGCCAGGGACAGATTTCGCTGCGATGCTGCAGGCAATCCGCTGCCGGTGGATGCGCAGAGGCGGCAGAATCAGTCGATAGGAACTCCGTGCTTCAAGATCCCGCAGGCGCTGATCTTCGCGCCAATGCAGCAGTTCCTCCAAACGTATTCGCCGTTACCCAATCTCTCCGGAGATGCGACAAATAATTTCGCACAAGGGCGACCGTCGCTCAATGACTCGGACGGTTATCAGGTGAGAATCGACCACCGGTTTAGCGACAACGACAACATTTTCTTTCGTTATACCGAACAGCGGGTTTCGGTCTTCAATCCTATTGGAGACGCCGGATCCACCGGCGGCAGCGGACAGGGCAGAAACTACGGAGGCGGGTGGACGCACCTCTTCAGTCCAGCTCTGATCCTCGATTTTCGTATGGGCTATGCCGGGCGGCCGGGTGTGGATTCCAGTCAACAGAACCAGCATGAGGCTGGGATAGAGCCGATGATTTCGTCCGGTTTTGCGGACATCGACAAGTACGGCGGGTTGCTCGTCCAGGCGCCGGGCTGGCTGGCAGGTGGCAGCGGCGATTTCGGTGTTCGTGGCTCTGCGCTTCGGGAAAACCCTAACTGGAGCATGACGCCAAACCTGACATGGCTGAAGGGTCGCCACAATATCAAAACGGGCTTCTGGTACATAGAAGCCAAACGGATCCAGTTGAATACCTTCCAGCGATACATCTTCAATGACGATCAGACTCGAGGGCCTGCTAACACCGGCTTGGCGCTGGCCTCAGCCCTTTTGGGCTTCCCGAATACTTTTAACGCCCAACTACCTGTGGAGCATGGTGGCCCGGTTCAATTCAAATATGCTTCCTGGTCGGCTTACGTGCAGGACGAGTGGAGATTGCGACGCGACCTCGTGCTGACTCTCGGTTTGCGTTACGACTACCTTAACCAACCGACCACGCTGGATGGTCGCCTTTGGAACGCGCTTGATCTGGACAATCAGAAATGGATCATCGGCGCAAGCGAAATGCCTCCTTTATGCAGCATCGCGCAGGGAGCGCCCTGTATTCCCGACGCATTTCGGAATGATCCTCATTTCAGCGATGTCATATTGGCGGGGAGAGACAATTTCGGCCCGAACCCAATCAAGGACAACTGGGGACCTCGAATCGGTGTAGCCTGGACGTTCAATCCGAAAACAGTCATCCGTGCCGGCTATGGGCTCTACTGGGATACGCTGCCAGCAAGAAGCCAGTACGCTCAGAATGATCTCGAAGCTACCGTATGGCCTGATGCTACTGCGTTCGCGGGCGGCCCTACGAATACGGCTACCAACTTTGTTAATGGGACCCAAGCCAACATCATTCAAATTCAGGGCCAGGGTTTCGCAACGCCGTTACCAACTACGACTCCCTGGGGTGTAGGCGGCTTCCCAAATAACCCAAGGTACAAAGATCCCTATTCACACCAATGGCACTTCGAGGTTCAGCGGGAACTGAGTCCCACCACAATGGTTTCTGTTGCTTATGTGGGCAGCAAGAACGGTAGATTGCCTTATTCCGGGTTTGCCAATGCTGCTAGTCAAGCGTCTAGAAACACTTGTGCGACGACCGACGTTCCGTGCAACAACGCCTTTCTGGCTTCTGTGGATGCATTACGTCTCATGCCATGGGTGGGCGCAGGCCTAAACTTTACGCAGAACATCGGCTACTCAAACTACAACGCGCTGGAGTCGAAATTCCAGCGACGGTTCTCTAAGGGCTTGAGCACACTACTATCTTATACCTGGGGAAAATCGATAGACGTGAGCAGCGGCTATTTCAACGTGGAGAACGGCCCGGGCGGATCCGCGACCATCCAAAACTACTACGACCAGAGCACGGCCCGCGGTGTCTCGTCCTACGACATCACACACTTCCTCTCGTGGGCAACTCTCTACGAGCCTCCCTTTGGCCGAGGAAAGAAGTGGTTTACGAGTGGTCCTTCCGCGTGGATCCTCGGTGATTGGCAAATAAACTCTATTGTTCAACTGCGGTCGGGAGCGCCTTATAACCTGACAGTCACGGGAGATCTTGCAAACCTTCGTGGGACTGGATCGAGTGCGCCCAACAACTACCTGCGGCCGAATCTTATTGCCGATCCGTTCGTCGCCGGTCCGGTACCCGCTAATCCGGATCCGCTCTGCCAAAGGACTATTCTCAACGGCGGCCGGGCCGCGGATGCCGTACACACCCCCGCGACCTGGTTTAATCCATGCGCCTTCGGAATCCCAAACAACACTGGGGCGTTTGGAAACCTGGGACGGAATGTCTTCCGAGGCGCGTCGGTCTACAACGCCGACCTGTCTCTGTTCAAGAGTTTCCCGATCCGAGAGGACATGAGGCTGCAACTGAGGGCCGAAGCATTTAATGTCTTCAACATCCAAAACCTGGATGCGCCGTCGGCAGTTACTATCAATTCGAGCGGTTCGTCGATCGCCGCGGGTGCAGGAAGAATCACAGCGCTAGCCCAGGGAACCACCCCAAGGCAGTTGCAGTTCGGAATCAGGTTCGTCTTCTAACTCGCAGGTTGGGGCGCAAAAAATCGAAACTACTCTTTGGGAAGGGGGCGGTGATGGCTTCCCCCATCACCGCCATCTTGCTAAACGGGGAAACGTTGTATGGAGACTGTCGGAACTGGCGAACCTAAACTAACGGGAATCCGAGAGACAGCATGAGATTAGACCACCTCCTGGATTGGCGATTATCAGATCAGGATTAAAGATTTTTTAGATTCGCGTCATCCGCGTTAATGCGCGGCTAAGATCACAAACGACAAGGACATCTGCGAATGACGATCCACGAATACACACGAAATCATACGAACGATTCTGGCTGTTTCGTGGCGTTTCGTGTTGATTCGTGGATCAGGTTTTTCCTTGCGTTTCAGTCTCATGAGATTTGGCTCAGTTTCAAGCTCGCGCTCCTCCTCATCGTGCTGGTGAACGAGCAGGTTTTGGCTCAAACCTCCACACGGCAAGTCGCAAATCGCGAATTGCCAAGAGTTTTTCTGCTCGACGCAAAACAGTTGCAGGAAACCAGGAACCGCATTCGGGCCGGCGACAAGGGTGTCTCTGCCGCGTGGGCAAAACTTGAGGAGGAGGCGCGGAAGGCGCTTACCTCCGGACCGTTCTCCGTGGTCACGAAAGAACCGACTCCGCCGAGTGGAACCGAACACGACTACATGAGTCAGGCGCCGTATTTCTGGCCCGACCCAAACAAACCTGGTGGCTTGCCCTACATTCGTCGTGATGGTGAACGAAATCCCGAAATCAACAAGATTACTGACCACCGTAGTCTGGATCAGATGATTGCGTCGGTTGAGACGCTGGCATTGGCATACTACTTCCGAAGCAATGAAGCATACGCAACCAAAGCAGTCGAATTGTTACGCGCTTTTTTCTTAGATCCCGGCACGCGGATGAATCCACATCTCCAGTTTGCTCAGGCTATCCCTGGCGTTAATACCGGCCGTGGCATTGGTTTGATCGAAACACGCGGATTGACGCGCGTGGTTGATGCGGTTGGGCTATTGGCAGGCTCGAAAGCTCTTAGCCAAGCCGACCGCCGCGGACTCGAGGATTGGTTTGGAAAGTTTCTGAAATGGATGCTGGAGAGCAAGAACGGGCGCGACGAAGCAGCGGCGAAGAACAATCACGGAACGTACTACGACCTACAGGTGACGTCGTTTGCCTTGATCGTCGGCGAGAAAGAGTTTGCCAAAGATATCCTGCAAAACGCACGGACGAAGAGAATCGCCGTCCAGATTGAACCTGATGGCCGTCAACCGCTGGAGCTGGCGCGCACCAAAGCCTGGAGTTACAGCGTAGGAAATCTCGATGGACTGATGCTCCTGGCCCGGTTGGGCGAAAACGTCGGTGTCGACCTATGGAATTTTCAAAGTGGAGACGGGCGAAGTATTCGTCGCGCGCTTGACTACCTGGTTCCGGTCGCACTGGGCGAGCAGAAGTGGGCCTACCAACAACTCGGCGAATGGCCGCCGCAGATGTTGTTTCCACTAATAAGAAGAGCTGCAACCAAATTCCAAGATCCGCAGTTTGCTGACGTGCTTGCAAGAGTGCCTAAAGTTGACGCGACAGACCGCGCATGTCTGCTTTTTGCAGATCCAGGTGCCAGCAAGCAGGCGCAGCGGTGAATTGAGGTTCTTTTGTTCGTGTGCGTTCGTGTTATTTCGTGGATCGCTAGCTCAGCCTTGGAAATGCAAAACGATCCACGAAACCACCCTAAGTAACACCAAAGACGAAAATGATTAGTGGGGCTGATTCTAAAATGTCACGTCAGCGTTTAGCGATTTTCGCATTCACAGCAATAGTGACCATTTCGGCATTCGTCTCGGCGCAGCAACTGCCGCGCGAGCAGTGGGGAGCGCCGGCAATAACCGTCTCCAATGCTGGCGGCAAGTGGACGATCGCCGGTAAGAAAACCACGGTGACGATCAACGAGTCGGACCTTAGCATTCGAGCTGATTCAGATTCAGCTCACTGGCTGATGGTGCCTTCGGCCGCAAGAGACATGCTGGTCAAGACTGGTGGTGCAGAGTTTTACCTGCGGCTCGCTGATGCACAGAAGATCAACGTTGTTCCTTACGACACCGGCTTCAAAACAGGTGTCAGGATTAGCCTCGACTCCTGGCGGCACAATGGCAGAAATGTGAGCGTGCCTTTATTCCTGACTGTCTGTCTCGAAGGAAAAGATGAAGAGCTCGTCTTTGATGCTGTTGCCCGCGAGCAAACCACTGTCTTGCGTCAACTCGATTGGCCCACTGCCATTGACGCCAGAGACGTTGACTACACGCTGTTGAGTAATGGACGTGGCACCCTACTGCCGCGCACCTGGCCCAAGGAGTATTTTCCCATTCGTACTATCACGCCGGAAGGGAAGATCGCAGCGACGGACCACTCCGTCCTGCAAAGCAATGTAATTGAATCGTGGTCCATGTCATGGTGGGGCTTTCAAAAGGGCAGGTCGGCGATGATGGTAATCGTCGAGACTCCCGATGACGCTGCCTATCAGTTCAACCATCCGGCCGGCGGGCCAACCGTTGTGGGACCACGCTGGCGCGCGCAGCTGGGCCGCTTTGGTTATCTGCGTACAGCGCGTATGTGTTTCTTCGCCCGCGGTAATTACGTTGACATGGCCAAGCGCTACCGCCGCTACGCGATGGAGACGGGGTTGTTTGTTTCGCTCCGAGAGAAGATTGCGCGCACGCCGCGAGTCGGCGAATTGATCGGAATCCCGCAGACGCGTGTGAGCATCCTGCGAAATCTCAAGCCGGAAAGCGACCGCTACGACACCAAAGATCCGTCAAAGAATTACAGTCTTACGACTTTTGACGAACGGGCTCGGCAGCTGCGTGAACTGAAGTCCAGGGGCATCGAACGCGCGCTCATCCTTGTCTCCGGTTGGCCACACCTTGGTTATGATCGCCAACATCCTGACTCCCTGCCGCCGCCGGAACGGGCGGGCGGATGGGACGGCATGAAACGTTTGGTGGACACTTGTCGACAGTTGGGCTACCTCGTTATTTTTCACGACCAGTATCGCGACTACTACCTTGATGCACCTTCTTACAAATCACAATTCGCGGTCCACGAAGAAGACACCACGCTACCCGCACACCAGTTTCCCGGTTCGCGCTTTGGCGATTCGAAGGAAGGCTACATTCCCTTCATGCGTCACTGGGATGGTGGCAAACAAGCGTACCTCAACGCCCGCTTCCAGTTGGGCCATCTGTTGAAGAACTACCAGTTGTTCTTTGATCAGGGCATCAGACCACAGGGCATTTACATCGACGTGATCGGCTACGTTCCGCCCGACGAGGATTTCAACCCCGAGCACCCGACTACACACACCGATGCGATGCGAGGGCAGGCGGCAATGCTCAACTGGGCTCGACAGAATCTGGGGATTGTGTCGACTGAGTCGGGAGCGGACTGGGTAATTCCATATGTGGATACGGTCAATTCATCTGGCGGCGGAAGCAAAGCCATTCTGGTCCCACTCTACCACCTGGTCTATCACGATGCTGTGCTCGTCTCTCACTCGTCGCGCGATCAAAAGACTCTGCTGCAGGGCATCCTTTATGGAGGTGTACCTGAGCTCCCGATCGCGTCTAACGCTGTCGATGAAAAGAACATGGCCTTGATTCGCGCTATGACCGCACTGCATCGGAGAGTGGCTATGCTGGAGATGACCAGGCACGAATTCCTGGATGCGAACTACCGCAAAGAGCGCACCACGTTTGCCGACGGGACGACGGTGACCGTCGATTGGGATGCGAATACTTTCAAGATCGAGCCGGAGCTGAAAGGTTTGTAGGGGCGTCCCTCCGTTAGCGCCCCATCTCACGCGACC
>JAMQPH010000548.1 GCA_023717605.1 Pyrinomonadaceae bacterium | reverse complement strand
CCCGGCACATGCTCGCTTTACGAGCACAAACGGGGCCCGTATTTCTCACCTATCGTGCGCGGCGTGACATCGACACAATGGTCATGGAGACGATGATGACCAACGCCCTCTACGACTTCACGGCTGACGACGGGATTCTGCACACAATCTGGCGGGTTCCCGATCCGGTGCGGTTCGTGCAGGCTTTTCGCGACGTTCCCTACCTCTACATTGCCGATGGTCATCACCGGGCGGCCAGCGCAAGCCGGGCACGGGCTGAACTGACGGGGCAGAGTTCGACGCACACAGGCGATGAAGAGTACAACTTCTTTCTGGCCGTAATTTTCCCGAGCGACCAGCTGCAGATCCTTCCCTACAATCGCGTCGTACGAGAGTTGAATGGTCAATCAAAGGATGAGTTTCTCTCCGACGTGAAGAGGGTTTTTGAAGTATCGGAGAGCGGAGTTCCAGCACCTAAGGCAGCCGGTAACTGGAGTATGTATCTTGATAAGCAATGGTATGGTCTGAGTTTGCCTGCGAATGCGCCGAAGCCGGAAGGTGCGGTGGCTTCATTGGACGTCGCACTGCTTCAAGACCGATTGTTAGATCCAATCCTTGGGATAAAGGACGTGCGCACCGACAAACGAATCGACTTTGTTGGCGGCCTGCGGGGCACGAAGGAACTTGAGCGTTTAGTCGACGAAGGAAAGGCCACCGTCGCCTTTTCGTTGTATGCGACAAATGTCGCTGACCTCTTGCGCGTGTCTGACGCGGGCGAGATCATGCCGCCGAAGTCGACCTGGTTTGAGCCGAAGCTGCGGGATGGGCTGTTGATACACAGTATTTGATTTTAGATTTGTGATTTTTGATTTGCAGTTGTCGATTGTTGATTCTCGACCTGAAAGCGAAGCGTAGGTTCCTGAAATCAGCAATCAAAAATCAGAAATCAAAAATCGAAAATGACTCCATGCTTGTCTTAATCGCTGATAAGTTCGAAGAGTCCGGGCGCGATGGTTTAGAAGCCATCGGCTGTCAGATTTCGTTCCAGCCGGACCTGAAGGCCGAAGCGCTGGTTGGGGCGATACGCGAGCATAATCCAGATGTGCTGGTGGTGCGTGGTACGAAGGTCACTGAAGCCATGCTGGCTGCCGGCCAAATCAAGTTGGTGGTCAGAGCCGGGGCGGGCTTCAACACGATCGACGTGGCAGCGGCGTCAAGGCGAGGAATCTACGTTTCTAACTGTCCGGGTAAGAACTCGATTGCCGTGGCCGAGTTGGCGTTTGCTCTGATTCTGGCGCTCGATCGCCGTATCGCGGATAACGTGATTAGTTTGAGACGTGGAGAGTGGAACAAGAAGGAGTTTTCCAAGGCGCGTGGTTTATACGGTCGGACTCTGGGACTGATTGGTCTCGGCAAGATCGGACAAGAGATGATCCCGCGCGCGCGTGCCTTCGGTATGCCGGTTATTGCGTGGAGCCGCAGTCTGACTCCGGATCGCGCCACGGAGATTGGAGTTGAATATCGTGCCGAGGCCATGGACGTTGCCAGAGAAGCCGATGTTGTAAGCGTTCACCTGGCTTTGAATCCCAAAACGAAGGATTTCATAGATGCTGAGTTCTTGAACGCGATGCCTAAAGGAGCTTACTTCGTGAACACCGCGCGGGGCGAAGTAGTAAATCAGGCGGCACTGGTTGAAGCAATGAGAACGCGCGGGTTGCGAGTGGGACTTGACGTGTTCGCGAACGAGCCCACCTCCGCAACAGGTGAGTTTAGCGATCCTATCCGAGAGGAGCCCAACCTCTTTGGCACCCATCACATCGGTGCTTCAACTGATCAAGCGCAGGAGGCCATCGCTGCGGAGACAGTCCGCATAGTCAGGGAGTTCAAGGAGACGGGCAAAGTTCCGAACGTTGTGAGTCTGGCTCGCCAAACGCCGGCGACCCACCGACTGGTGGTGCGTCACCTGGATCGTCCGGGAGTGTTGGCCAGCGTGCTAGATGCCATCAAGGCCGAGCAGATCAACGTGCAGGAAATGGAGAATATCGTGTTCGAGGGGGCCGCCGCAGCTGTCGCACGCATCAACCTTGATAACGCACCGTCGCTGCAGATGTTAGAGCGCTTACGCACCCAGAATGCTGACATCATCGAACTTGATCTGTTGAAGTTGAGCCAGGCATGAATACGACTCTCATTACGGGCGCCTCGACTGGCATTGGCGAAGCTTTTGCGCGAAGACTTGCAGCACTGGGCCGCAATGTTTTCCTGGTGGCGCGGTCTGAAGACAAGCTTGTTGCCTTGTGCAGTGAACTCGGTCGCATTAACAGCATCAGGGCCCAGTATGTGGCAATGGATCTTTCGAAACCGGAATCGCCGGCGCGCTTGTTTGAGGAGACGGAAAGGCGTGGCCTCGCGATCGACATGCTTATCAACAATGCCGGGTTTGGTTCCATGGGAGAATTTACCAAGCTCGATTTGGCCCGTGAGCTCGAGATGATCGATTTGAATGTGAAGGCGTTGGTTGACTTGACGTGTCGTTTCCTGTTGCCAATGCGCGCTCGTAAACAAGGTACAATTATCAACGTGGCCTCTACGGCAGGGTTTCAACCAGTGCCCTTCATGGCAACTTATGCGGCCACTAAAGCATTCGTGCTCTCTTTTTCTGAAGCTTTGTGGGAAGAGAATCGCCCTTACGGAGTCCATGTGATGGCTTTGTGCCCAGGCACGACGGAAACAAACTTCTTTGAGGCAGCTCGCATTAAGAAACCGCCCATACGCGTGGCGCAGACACCCGAGGATGTGGTTGACACGGCAATGCGCGGTCTGGCGCGCCGCAAGAGCCACATAGTTTCAGGCTGGGCAAACCTTCTGATGATCGAATCAGAGCGGCTGGTGCCGCGTTCCTTTGTCGCCAGGGTGACTGGGCGACTCTTACGGCCGCACTTTGGCGACGGAACCAAGGAAACCGCTGGCACAAAGGACAGGAAGGACTAGACGACAATGGTAAGCAAGCCATCTCTCATCGTTGGAGGAAGAATGACTGAGCGGATTTTTAACTTTAGCGCCGGCCCGGCAGTCTTGCCGTTGCCGGTTTTGGAAGAGGCCCAGCGCGACATGTTGGCCCTTCCCGGCGTGGGGATGTCAGTGATGGAGATCAGTCATCGATCCAAAACGTTTGACGAGATTTTCAGTCGAGCCGAATCCGGTATCAGAGATTTGTTGGGCGTGCCGGATAACTATCACGTCCTCTTCCTGCAAGGTGGTGCGAGCCTGCAGTTTTCCATGGTGGCCATGAATCTCTTGCCGGAACATGGCAGCGCTGACTACGTCATCACGGGCAGTTGGGGCAAGAAGGCACTGAAGGAGGCCAAGCGCACAGGTTCCGCGACGGTCGCGGCTACCATGGCGGATGGCGGGTTCACCAGGGTTCCCGCCGATAACGAACTGACACTCGATCCAGACGCAGCCTACGTTCACATTACGACTAATGAAACCATTGAGGGCGTGGAATGGAAACAAGAGCCAAATGTTGGTGATGTTCCGCTCGTGGCTGATGCTTCGTCCGACATCCTGTCTCACGCCATCCCCGTGGAGAAATACGGTCTAATCTACGCGGGTGCGCAGAAAAATATGGGCCCGAGTGGTGTCACACTGGTGATAGTCCGCGACGATCTTCTCAAGCGCATCCCCGATGGACTCCACACGATGCTCGACTACCGCACCCACGTGGAGAACAAGTCGCTCTACAACACCCCGAACACCTGGGGCATTTATATCCTCAGTCTCGTGTGCAAGTGGGTTAAAGACAAAGGCGGCCTCCCAGCGATGCAGCGAGAGAACGAAGACAAGGCCAAGCTTCTTTACGATGCCATCGACTCAACCGACTTTTACCGGGGACACGCCGATCCCGACTCGCGTTCCTTGATGAATGTCACCTACCGTCTGCCGTCCGAGGAACTGGAGAAGAAGTTTACCTCCGAAGCCACGGCCCAGGGCATGGATGGATTGAAAGGGCATCGTTCGGTGGGTGGAGTCCGAGCGTCCATCTACAATGCGTTCCCTCGAGAGGGCGTCGAGGCGCTGGTCGGATTTATGAAAGAGTTTGAGCGAAAGAACGGATAACTGTTAGTAGTCAGTAGTCAGTTGTCAGTTGGTCTTTGGTCTTGGGCCTTTGGTCTTTGAACTTGAGAACTGTGAGCTTGGGTATTCGAAGGCCAAAGACCCAAGACCTAAGACCTAAGACCTAGACCAAAGACCAACTGACAACTGACCTTCAATAACCGCCACACCTCTTCATGGACACCCGCCAGCAAGATCCTGCTTCTGACAATGAATTTGTGACCTTGCGGGTCAACGCGGCCGATACCGGTTCGCGGTTAGACGCTTACCTTGCTACTCACATTGAAGGTTGGAGCCGTGCGCGTCTACAGCAGTTGATTGAAGACGCAGAGGTCCTGGTCAATGGGAGATCTGCTAAGTCTTCGCTTAAGCTGCACGAAAATGACGAGATAGAAGTAGAACTGGTCTCTTCGCCTGCAGCCAGCTTTGCTCCGGAAGATATTCCGCTGGCGATCGTTTACGAGGATTCCGATCTGATAGTGGTCAATAAACCAACCGGCCTCGTGGTCCATCCAGCTGCGGGTATACACTCGGGCACGCTGGCAAACGGTCTCGCCTTTCATTTTCAACAGCTCTCAAGACAAGGTGGAACAATTCGGCCGGGGATCGTTCACCGGCTCGACAAAGACACATCAGGACTGCTGGTGGCCGCAAAAACGGAAGTGGCCCATGAAAAGCTTGCGGACCAGTTTCGCGCTCGCGAAGTGTTTAAGTCTTACGTTGCTCTCGTTCATGGAGTCGTAGAACACGACCGCGGCCGAATCGATCAACCAATCGCGCGAGATCCGCGGAATCGTACGCGCATGGCTGTTATTCGCGCCGGCCGGGGAGCGCTGTCGCTGTACACGGTTCGTCGTCGATATGATCGGTTTACTTTGCTCGATGTTGAATTAAAGACCGGACGCACTCATCAAATCCGGGTGCACCTTTCATGGTTGAAGCATCCAGTGGTGGGCGATGAAGTCTACGGCGGTGGCCGCGACAATACAGTGCGGGACCCGAGATTGAAAACGCAGATCCGCAAGCTCGGCAGGCACTTCCTTCATGCCGAGCAACTAGGATTTCGTCATCCAGGCACGGATCAGCCAATGAAGTTCACCGCGCCGCTGCCTGTTGAGCTTGAAGAACTGGTTGCGATGCTGGAGTCAGAAGTGAAGTAACTCGGGAAGTAGTTCACGCAAGGGCGCAGTGGCATAGACTTCAGTCTGTGTTGCTGGTTGAATTGCTTTAGTCATTTCAGAACCAGGCCAGCTTGAGATCACAGACTGAAGTCTATGCCACTGCGACTTTGCGTGAAACTAAGGCATGGGCTCGAAACGCTTCACGAGTTGCTTGAAGCGGTCGTCGGATCTGAGGTCATCGAAAATGGGATCGACTCGTATCAACACAAGTCCAGGGTGACGGCTCTCGTAAGCCTTGTTGAGATATTCAAGCGCCCGGTCTTGATCTTTAAGTCCAGCGTAGATGATCGCCATGTAGAGCCCGGAAACATAACGTCGTTCCGAGAGAGCCCTTAACCGTTCCAGAATCGCTTCCGCGTCACTTCGCCTTCCCGCTGTGGCATAGGCAAATCCCAGTGAAGCTGCGACCTCCGGATCCTTCTCAACCGCCCCTTCTTTTAATGGACCCTCTTCCGGTGACTCCAGCAAGCCGCGAAGCTGGCGAATAGCCTCTTCGTGCGACCCTTTCTTCGCATACGCCAGTCCCATGTAATGATGCGCGACCCAAAAACCCGGATCGATCTCAAGAGTTCGCTTGTATTGAGTTATGGCATCGTCATATCTGTGCTCAAAGTAAGAGTAAAGGCCGGCGTTTGAACTGATGATTGGAGACAGCGGATCGAGTTGCTGGGCTTGCTCAATCTCCTGCCGTGCCCGGTCGAACTTTCCCATTTGGACCAGATACGACGCGTACCACTGATGAGCCGTGGGGTATTTTGGATTCAAGTCGAGAGCTTTTCTGAAGTCTGTTTCGGCACCCTGCCAGTCCCAGTCGTAAGCTAGTTTTACAAACGCCCTTGAGGTGTATCCTTCAGCGAGAAAAGGATCGATGGTCACCGACTTTTGGGCGGCCGCTTTGGCTAGCGGCATTTCGTTGACCGGCGCGACCACGCCAATATCACAAAGCAAGGCATATGAGTCGGCGAGACCGGAATACGCGAGGGCGTAGGTAGGATCCCTTTCCTGCGCAGCTTTGAAGTGCTTGATCCCATTACGCAGGCCCGCTTCGCCACGCTTGTTCCAAAAGTAACGTCCCTTCAGGTAGAGTTCGTACGCTTCTGCGTCCTTGGTATATCTCTTTGAGAGTCGCTCCTCGTCCTGGCCGGTCAGTCGAAACCGGAGCTTTTCGGAAATCGTGTGTGAGATTTCATCTTGCACTGACAAAATGTCAGACAAGCTGTTGTTGTACTCTGCGCCCCAAAGTTGAGATCCGTCAGAGACATCAATCAACTCCGTTTTGATCACCAGGCGATTGTCCCGGTTTACCACACGACCCATCAGGACAGCTCCCACTTGCAGGCTGTGGCCTACTTCCATCGGATCTACGTTGCGTCCCTTAAACCTGAATACAGCATTTCGTGACATGACCTTAAGGTTGGGTAACTGCGAGAGGCTGTTGATGATGCTTTCAGTAATACCATCAGAGAGGTACTCAGCGTTCGGATCGTTGCTGTCGTTAACGAAGGGCAAGATGGCAACCGAGTTGATCGGGGGCCGGGAATATCTGAAGTAAATTACTGCCGACGCCAGCAACAGGACACCCGCGAAGATGATCAAGGCTGCAGTTTTGTGGCGCGCAATTATCCCAGGCCGCTCGATGGGCGAAACCATGGGAGCGGAATCTATTTGCGTCTCGCTAACTCTCGATCTCAAAGCTGTAACGACGGGCGTGCTGCCGGTCGTATGCGTGCGACGCGGCGTCGCGTCTGATTCCATGTCGTCACGAAGATGAGATCCAGAGACGGTAAGTTCTTCTCTTAGCTGCTCAAGGTCGATCTTTAGATCGGTTATGGTTTGGTAACGCTTGCTGCGGTCTTTGGCGAGTGCCTTGGAAGCGATCCGCTCCAGTTGGCGAGGGACTTCGGGCGAGTATTGCGACAGCGGGAGTGGATCGTGATCGATTAGTGAGACTCTGACGTGGCTATCCGTGGGTCCGGTAAACGGAGCTCGACCTGCAACCATCTCGTAAAGGACGACACCCAGGCTAAAAATGTCCGTCCTTGTATCTACTGCCTCACCCTGCGCTTGCTCGGGCGACATATAACCCGTGGTACCAACGATCACCCCCGGATTAGTATTGCTAATCGTCATCGTCTTTGCCTGGGGGTCGGACTGAGTGCCGTCTTGTTCCACAAGTTTCGCGAGACCAAAGTCCAGTACTTTGATCAGCCGATCGCGGACGAACCGATCGTTACGCAGCATGATGTTTTCCGGCTTGATGTCGCGGTGCACGATGCCTGCTGCATGGGCTGCCTCCAGGGCCATGGCTATCTGAAGGGCAATACCGATCGCTTCATCAATCTTTATTTGAGTCTGCCAGAGACATTGCCGCAGTGTATCTCCTTCGATGAACTCGGTAGCGATGTAGTAGGTGGAATCAGTCTGGCCGATTTCGAAAATCGTGAGAATGTTTGGGTGATTGAGAGTAAGTATGGCCCTGGCTTCTTGTTTGAAACGGCGGAGCCGGTTTTCGTCTTGCGTCAACTCAGGCAGAAGTACTTTGAGTGCGACCTTGCGATTATGCTGTTTCGTATCTTCGCCCAAAAAAACCTCACCCATTCCACCCTTGCCGAGTCTCTGCAGAATGCGGTAATGAGCGATATGCTCAGGCATCTGTGGAACGTTTTCGGTCGATGAGTAATTGGGTGAATCGGGCATGAAAGAGAGAGCTTTGGCAATTGCGCAATCCGAGTGGCGCTTATTCTCCGGAACCTCGGCATTGTATCATCGCGTCTGGTGTTCAAACTATATGTTAGAAAAGCTCCCCCAAGACACTGACGCGCGCTTGGTTTGCAGCTCCTGTGTGTGGTTTCATGTCGGCGTGGCCGGATGCCAAGGGTGCTCGGATTCCGTACGAGGGCAACGAGCTTACGTGGCCTCAGCATCGAACCGCAGGTCATTAGGCAGGGCAAATACCCAAGCATCGCTTGGGTATTCTTAGACTAATCAAACTATGACTTTTGCTAGACACCTTTTCATGTGCAGGTTCTTATTTGTTTCTTGCGTGCTCTTCAGTGCGTTGGTTAGCGTTCAGGCACAGCAGGCCAAGCCAAAAGCCACGCCGCCTCCGGATGCGGTACAGGATCCCGAGCAAATTATTACTTTCATCCGACGCGTTCGTTTGCCTATAACCGTCGTCGACAAGAAAGGGCAGTTTGTATCGGGGTTGAGTCAGAGCGATTTTCTCGTACTTGAAGACAAGCTGCCTCAAAAGATTGAAACTTTCTCTGATGATTTGGGCAAGGACTCACAACTCTACGTCGCGGTGTTGATGGATACTTCTCCTTCGACCGCAGGCAAGCTGAGGTTTGAGCAAGAGTCGGCAATGAATTTTATCCAGACTGTCGTTCGGCCGCGGAAAGATCGAGTGCTATTTGCTACCTTCGATCACGAGATCGCTCTGAAACAGGATTTTACTGACAAGCTTGATTTACTTGATCGAGCAGTGTTCGGGGTTAAGAAGCTGGGAACTCAAACGGCGCTCTACGATGCGATCTGGCAATTCTGTGATGAGAAACTGCGCTCGGTTACTGGAAGACGTGTATTGGTAGTGATCACTGATGGCGAGGATACCTACAGTCGCTCCGATCTTCGTGATGCGATCGACATTGCTCAACGAACGGAGACCACCATCTTCGCGATCTCAACCAAAGCCGGTTTAGCAGGCGCAGTGCCGGGAGTGCAGATGGGCACGGTTCGCGACAGGGCAGATAACAACCTGGTCAAGCTCGCTGAAGAGACGGGTGGAATGGCGTTTTTCACTGGTGACATGCTGGCACTCGAGAAATCATTCACCCGAATTAACAAGGAGTTGAGGGCTCAGTACCTCGTGACCTATAAGCCTTCCAACGATCGTTATGATGGAAGCTTTCGACGTATCGAGGTAAAACTGGCTAACGCCCCGGACGGTGCAAAGGTGCGAACAAAGCATGGGTATAAGGCCATTGCGGATTCCGTCAGACCTTAAGATCTCTTAATCGAGGCCGATTTGTTTACTGGAAATAGAAATAGGTGTTTAGCCTTGCTTGTCTTTGCGGCCCTGGCGCTGTTGGTGTTGGTCTGGGAGCGACCTCTGGCCCAGCAGTCATCTGAGAGTTCGCAGGACAAGAGTCGTGCAAGACGTATTAGTGACACCCAAAAGCCAGAGCCCTCTCCAAGACCAACTCCTCGCCTCAAAGATGAGATGCCCCAGGACTCTGATGAGGTCGTGCGGGTTGAGACAAATCTCACCAATATCTTTTTCACGGCGGCTGATAAAAACAAGAGGTTCATCAGCTCGCTCAAGAAGGAAGACGTGCGCGTCTTGGAAGATGGGCAGGTCCAGGATTTATTCACCTTTCAGCAAAATATCGATCTGCCTCTTTCGGCTGCCATTCTGATTGATTGCAGCGCCTCGGAAGAGCGAACGCTGCCTGACGAAAAGGCAGCTGCGCGCTCCTTCCTGGAAGACGTGTTGCGACCCGCAAAGGACGAAGCCGCGATCGTCTCGTTTACAGGTGAAGTCACGCTGGAACAGGGATTCACGGGAAGTCTCGAGCGTTTGCGGCGGGCCATCGATCGCGTGGCCTTTGTGCCTCCCTCCGGTTACATCGGCGGTGGCATTGTGGTAGGGGGAACGCCGCCCATCTCGGATACCAACCAAGCGCTTGCTGGTTCAACGGCAATTTGGGACGCCGTTTGGGCCACGTCCAACGAACTGCTTCAGGACTCTGCCGATAACGCCCGGCGGGCAATCATCCTTCTCACTGACGGCGAAGACACTGTCAGCCAGGTAAAGATGCGCGACGCCATCGAACGCGCCCAGAAGGCAGATGCTTTGGTCTACACTATTGGCATTGGCGATAGTTACAACTTTGGGATCAATGAGGGTGCCTTACGCAAGATTGCCGAGCAGACCGGCGGCCGCGCCTATTTTCCTCATAGCGAGAGAGAGCTTCGCGACGCTTTCGCGCAGATTCAGAGAGACCTTCGCGAGCAATACTTAGTGGCGTATTCACCTTCAAACAAAGCGCGCGACGGTTCCTACCGGCGTATTCAGATTGAAGTCACAAACCCCGAACTGCGCAAGCAGTTGAAGCTCAATTACCGGCCCGGGTACTTCGCTAAGACTCCGGCAGCTGGCACTCCATCGAAAAAGTAGCCTTCAGCGGACAAAACCTCTCCTTTTTAGGCCTTTTCTGGCCAGTTATTTCGATGACAAATTTTGGCCAACCCTGTTATACTCTCGCGGTAGCAGGAGTTGCGGGTGCGCATTTGCCGTAAGAGGGTTGCGCGTGGTGAAAAGCCCGCTCGCCGTCACCTGGCCTCAAGCCAAAGTTGTTCGAATTTCGAAACCTTAGTTGGGACTAACCCGCCACGCTTTCGCGCCGTGCCCTCAGCAGGCACTGCCGCCGCAACATGACCAAACTTTCCTCAGAACCACGCCGCATACTGATTGTTGACGATGATCAGAAAGTACTCGATGTGCTTGTCGAGCTGCTTGAGCTTGAAGGCTACGAGGTGAGCGCGGCCGCGGATGGCCCCAGTGCTATTGATCTGTTGACGTCGTGCGAGCCGGATCTGGTTGTTAGCGACGTGGTAATGCCGGGTTTTGATGGCATCGAACTTTGCCGGCGCATGAAGCAAAACGTCCGAACTGCAAGTATTCCGGTCCTGCTCATGAGCGGAAGCCGGCAGTCGGCAGACGACAGCATAGAAGGATTGACGGCCGGCGCTGACGACTATCTTGACATTCCGTTTCGACATGAAGCGCTGCTAGTCAAAGTTGCCAGACTGACTGAACGTCACCGTGTAGAAAAACACTATCGGGAGATCGTCGAGCAAGCGGCAGACATGATCTACACGCGGACGATGGACGGCTACATTACGAGTATCAATGCTGCTGGAGGCCGGTTCTTTAACCAGCCAGTTTCCGAACTCATCGGCGTCCACCTCAGCGAATTAATTGGTCCTGAAGCTGCCGCCAGGGACATTGAACAGGCCAGAAGAGTTCAATCGGATTCGCCAACGCGTTCTCTGCATTCCTTAAAAGATGAGCACGGTCAGACACGTTATCTGGAAGGCATGATTACCGTAGAGCGCGACCGTCGAGGGCAGCCGTTGAGGGTTCGTGGTGTCGTTCGCGACATTACCCAACGGAAACTTGCCGAGGAGGCCCTCACAGAGAGCGAGGAGCGCTATCGTCGATTGGTGGAACATTCGCCAGATGCGATTGTGCTCACTCTGGAGCTCAAAATCATTTACCTGAATCGAGCGGCGCAGAACCTCTGGGGAGCGTCGTCTGCCGATGAATTAATCGGCCGATCAGTGCTCGATGTAATACATCCAGACTACAGGGACCTGGTCAGTAAGCGTGTTAGTGACATCAAAGAACTTGGAGAGCCCGCTGAGCTGAGTGAACAGAAACACCTGAAGCTTAACGGTGAGGTGATTGATGTTGAAGTAACGGCGATGCCATTTACCTTTAGGGGTCAGCCGGCGGTCCAGGCGGTAATTCGAGACGTTACCGAACGTAAGCGCGCCCGCGAGTCTCTCAGGCTTACTGAAGAGCGCTACCGCGAGCTTTTTGAAAATGCCAATGACATCATTTATACACACGATCTTTCAGGAAACTTCACCTCTCTGAATAGAAGCGGCGAACGAATCACCGGTTATAGCTGGGCAGAAGCCGCAAAAATGAATCTCGCCGATGTTGTCGCACCGGAAGATCTCGATCTGGCCCGTCAGGCGATTGCCAATAAGGCGAGTGGCAAAGCTGCCACAGTCTACGAATTGGACATCATTGCAAAAGATGGTCACAGGGTGCGTCTGGAAGTCAGCACCCGGGTAATTCAACGTGGAGGGAAGGCCGTTGGGGTCCAGGGAATTGCTCGCGATCTAACAGAACGTAAATTGTCTGAGGACGCCCTGCGCGAAAGCCAGACTTTTTTCAATAGTTTCATGGACAACAGTCCGGCCATCGCCTTCATGAAGGACGACCAGGGCCGCTACGTCTACGTTAACAAACCATTTGAGGATTTGTTTGGACAGAAACTCCAGCTCCTTCGTGGAGGCACCAGCTTTGATTGGCTCCCTCCTGACTTTGCTCAGCAGACTCACGAACACGACCTGCAGGTCCTTTTGACGGGCGAGCCACAGGAGGTCATGGAAACTGTGCCCACGCAGGACGGCTCGCCGCATCACTGGTTGGTGTTCAAGTTTCCCATTACCGATGTTGCCGGAAGGAGGTTTGTCGGCGGCGTTGGTGTCGACATCACCGAACGGCGGCGTGCCGAAGAGGCTCTAGCGCATCAGGCCCATCGAGAAGAGATGACCCATAGGATTTCTCAGGCTGTGCGCTGTTCCCTGGATAGCTCCCAGATTTTCCAGACTGCAGTTCGCGAATTGGGATCCTACTTGAATGTGGATCGTTGCTCCCTCTTCATGAAGGACGAAGGAGCTAAACACGCGGTGAATGTGGCCGAATACCATGCCGACGGGGTTGAGCCGGCCGCCAACGATTTTCACCTGGCAGACTTGAAGGGCTTGGCCGAGGCGCTGCTTGAGAACGGCGTGCTGGTATTTAATGATGCACCGCATGACGAACGGATAAAGGATCTCTACGAGCGCATTCTTAGCAAGGCCAGCGTGCGCTCGATCATGTACGTGGGGATCAGGGTCGGCGATGACGTGCCTGCAGCATTCGCGCTCTCGACCACTCGCGAGGCGCGGAATTGGAGCGAGTTTGACATTACACTGGCCAAGGCGATCGCTGATCAGACCGGGATTGCGATTCGTCAGTCAAAGCTTTATCAAAGGGCGGAGGCTACGTCGACTCGCGAAGCCTTGGTTAACCGTCTGACCATCGCAATTCGTGCCTCGCTCAGCCTGCCGGAAGTCTTGAGTACGGCAACCAGAGAATTGGGAGGCGCGCTGTCCGCCTCGCGGGTACACCTTCATCTCTACAACCCGGAAAATCCAATTTCACCCGTGGAGCATGAGTTTGTGGCACCCGGATGTACCGGTGTCCACCAGTATGCCAGTTACGACGATCCTGTAGGCCGCTATCTATTGGGAACGCTACAGCCGCTGGTAATCGATGATGCTCTAAACTACTCGGAAGGACCTCCCGAGTTCAGTGCCTTTGTTCGCGCGTACGCACAAGAAGTCAATCTTCGTTCTCAGATCGACTATCCCGTGATCGTCAAAGGTCAGTTCCGTGGGGTTATCTGCATTCAACAGACTGATCGCAAGCGTCGCTGGACCGAGGACGAATTGGCGCTGGTTGAAGCAGTGGCGGCACGGTTAGCCATCGGCATATCTCAAGCAGAATTGTTTGAAATGGTAGCCCGGGGCAAGCAGGAATGGGAAACGACCTTTGATGCCATGTCAGATGGCATATTTATTTTCGACCAGGCAGGCGTGTTAAGGAGGGTAAATCGAGCCGGCGCTGCCATGGAACACTCGCATCCGCGAGCGTTGCTGGGTCGCAAGTGTTGCGACATCCTGCGCACCAGCGCCGAGGATGAAACCTGTGTTGTCGAGAAGGCTCTGGCAGCCAAAGAAAGTGTCACGATCGAGATCACACCTGCCGGTAGTGACCGTCCGCTGCTTGTTTCGATTGAGCCGGTTCAGGACAGCGACAATAAGACAACGGCCGTTGTTTGCACGGCTCGAGATCTCTCGGAATTGCGCAAAGTTGAGGCCGTAGCGCGCGAACATCAATCGTTGCTGACTCACATTTTGGAAAGCGCGCGGGAGTCGATATATGCAGTTGATTCCGACGGGCGGTTCAAGTGGTGCAATAGCGCGACGCTGGTCGGAGTAGGTTTTAAGCGGGAAGATTTTATCGGCCGCAGGCTTCTCGACATGGTTTACGAAGCGGACCGGAATCTCGTCTCCGAAAGGCTCAAGGCCGCAATGAATGGTCAGGCGCAGACCTATCAGATGAGATTCTACTCGCCTGCCGGTGAGCTTCGTTACGCCAGGGTTGAAAACTCACCGCTCGTGGTTGATGGGCGCACTACCGGCGTCCTCGGTATAGCTCGCGATATCACCGAGCAGAAAGAGGAACGCGAGCGGGCCGCGCGCGCGGATAAGTTGCGTGCCCTGGGCCAGCTCGCCTCTGGCGTGGCCCACGACTTCAATAATTCACTGGCGGCAATTCTTGGCCGCGCGCAACTGCTTCGGCGACAAACGAATGATGATGCCCTGGTGCGCAATCTCGATATTATCCAAACCGCCGCCGAAGATGCGGCGGCCACCGTGCGTCGGATTCAGACATTCGCGCGTAAGGCTCCGGCGAAAGAGTTTGAAATCGTCGATCTGCGTAGTCTGCTGGTTGATGCGGTTGAAATAACCAGGACGCGTTGGGAAAACGAAGCCCGGCTGCGTGGCCTTGATTATCAAGTGGAGCTCGACGCGAGTGTCGGCCAACACACATTCGGCAGTGCTTCAGAGTTGCGCGAAGTATTTGTAAATTTGATTGTTAATGCGGTTGACGCCATGCCCGCAGGAGGCAAGATCTCGATCGCCTGCATACGTAAGGGCAACAGACTTCATCTGGAGTTTGCGGACACGGGAACGGGCATGCCCGAAGACGTTCAGCAAAAGATCTTCGAGCCCTTCTTTACTACGAAGGGTGCGCATGGCACAGGCCTTGGGCTGTCGGTTAGCTATAGCATCATCGAGCGGCATGAGGGATCGATAAGAGTCGACTCTGAGCAAGGCTGCGGAACCGTGTTCACAATATATTTGCCCGCACACGAGATTGAAACGAATTCGGTTGAGGAGTCGCCTACTCCCACGGTGGCTTCACCGCTATCAATTCTGGTCATCGACGACGAAGACTCAGTTCGCGAAACACTGGCGGATATGCTGGAGGCGCTGAATCACAAGGTCAAGCTGGCGACGTGCGGGCAAGACGCAGTTCGGATGTTGGCCGCCGCGGACTTCGATCTGGTCTTCACTGACCTGGCTATGCCGGAAATGGATGGCTGGGAGACAGCCCGCGAGATTCGTAAACGCCGGCCCGAAATGCACATCGTCCTGGTAACCGGATATGGCCCCGGCACTTTGCCTCCAGCGGGTGAGGATCATCTGGTGAACGCAATCATTGGTAAGCCGTTTGATTTTACTCAGGTCATCCAGGCGATTGCCGAGGTCACGGGCCGGAAAACGGTCTTAGAGAATGTCGGGGTTAGCGTGGGTTGAGTTCGCATCGTTAGTTGTAGTTCATTATTCCGGCGCTGGCAGTAAAACCTACGCCAAAGCCTACTACCATCGCAGGTCCGTTCCACTCATTCTTTTCTGCCAGCATGAAACCTGTTGAGGCACTGGAGAGGTTTCCGTAGTTCTTCAATACCTCATAGGAACCGAGGACCTTCGCCGAGTCTGTATCCAGGTCCAGCTGCGAACATACGCCATCCAGGATCTTCTTGCTGCCAGTGTGAATTAAGCAGTTGTCGACCTGGGTTAGATCGGACACAGGCGAATCAGGATGTTCGAGAACGTTCCTTACCGTGGTGACAGCGTAGTGAGCTCCGCGAGCGGGCACAGTCGACTGCATGAAATACTGCGGTCTCCCTTTCAAGAACGGGTGTGAGCTGTTCCTGGTCATGGTGAGAAGTTTTACGTCTCCCATTTTCTCGTTAGTTAGGTGAGAGATTGGTCCAAAGGCCGGCTTACCTTCTTCGCACCCTACAAGCAACGCCACAGCTCCATCGCCAAAAAGCATGGATTGAATGACGAAGGTGGTATCCAACCTTTGTTGTTCGAAAAAGTCTCCATTGGAGATGTGGTCCTTTCGTGTTCGCAAGAGTTCGCGAAAACCGTGGTACTCATTTCGCAAAAGAGGTGCGACGTAAGGAGTGTGAGCCTCGGCCATCAGCACCATCGCCATCCGGCCCGGGTTCGCGGCTAAATACCATTGGGCGACTTCTATAGATTTCAGCAATACCGAACAACCCTGGGCTTGCATGCTCACTGTCCTGAGCGAGCGTGAAAGAAGGCCATGGGTCTTTCCCATCACTTCTGAAGCCAGGCACGGCAACATCTGATCGGGCGTGTTCGTGGCGGCTATCAGCAACCCAATTTTGGAAGGATCTCCCTGCCACAGCTCGATACACTTGCGAGTGGCGTCGACGCCCAGTTGGGTTGTCGAACTAGTCGCACTCAGCGGCTTCCCTGACAGGAACTCGGGATAGTTTTCGACGGTGGAGTAGCGCTGATCTACGCCGAGGCTGTTGATGGTATTAATGAGTTCCGGTGAGAGCTTGTGCATCAGAGCCGCCACGAGTTCTGAGGTTTTGAATGAGTGCTGCGGTGTGGAGGTCGCCGCCGCGAGTAAGTTAATCATCGTTGTTCTCCTGGAGCGTTGCGCTCCTGACTTGGAAGGGTCCCCTTGGTTTTCTGACTCCCACTTTGTGTCTTTTCTATTTCAATGCGCGTGCCAGAGCTGCAAGACATCGCACTAAAGCTGTAAGTGTCGCCAATGGAAGAGTTAAGTCGCGCTGGCGAGGTTGAAGACGGAAGGCATAGAAGCAGATAAATGGATATAGGGTATCCATGCGAAAAAGAAACGGTTTTTGCAGGTGTTTTTGTACTCGGTGGAACGGGAGAGTTGGTACACAGGTATACAGCTGTGTATCAAGTAACCAGGAATTCTGAGGCTCTTCAGAAGTTTTAGACGAACTGTCGCTGGGATTCAGCCTACCGAAGTGCAAAACGTCCAAGAGCGCTTTCGCCGATGCTTCCGAAATAGAGCGCGCCCTGGTGCTCGACGACGTTTGCGATCTGCGCATAACACTGAGGCGATCCGTTCTGTAGGTTGTCAACCACACGGCCGTTCGGATCGAGTCCGAGTACAAACGAATAACGCTTCGGTGCAGGCTGAAGAAATTTCGGCAGGCGGTATACGACTTTTCTCAAGAAAGGATATGGCAGTAACTTGTCGAGCGTGGCGTCGCGCGGCGCGACCAGGGCTAACCAAAACTTGTCCTTGTCGTTCGAGGAAAGACCGTCGGGAAAGCCAGGCAGGTTGTCGATGAAGATATCTGATCGTCCATACTTTGGACCGTGCGGCCAATTCCGACTCTGAACAATGCCGCGCTCAGTCGGTCCCTGGTTAAGCCACACTCGGTGCACTCTATACTTACCGGTCTCTACCACGAGGACGAAGGACTGATCAGGGCTCACAGCGACGCCGTTTGCAAAACAGAGATGACTCAAGATGATCTTCGTGAGCTTAGTTTTCGGGTCATAGGCCAAGAGCCGTCCATTTGGTTGATGCTCGAGAATATCCGCCTTGTAGTTTGATAAAGGATACTTGCTCGAAGCATCGGTGAAGTAAATCGTTCCATCAGCGGCGATGTCGAGATCGTTGGTGCAACGAAAAGGAACACCGTCGGCTTGCGTGCTTAGTACAGTGATCGAGCCATCCCGCGAGATCGAAAGCAGACCTTTGTTTGCGTCGGCGAGTATAAGATTGCCGTCAGCATCGAACTTCATGCCGAGAGGACGTCCCTGGGTGTTGGCGAATACTTCCGGGCGCGTGCCATTGGCTTGCAAGCGCATGATGCGGCCGTCGTCGAGTCCGGCATAAATACGGCTCTCTGAATCAATGGCCAGGCCTTCGGGGGCGAAGCCCGGTCCCAGCGAAAGTCGCTGGACGCCTTCGAGCCGGGAGTTCTTCTCGTAGTCACCACTTAAGGCGGGAGCGTCGGCTGGAGTCCATGCCGCGGGGGAAATCGGAACCGGCCACAACAGCAGATAAAGCAATACTGCGGCTAACAGCAGAAGAACAATTAAGACGAGCCGTTTGAACATAGGTTGGATTCGTTGTAGGTCGGTCCCCCCACCTCTGTCGGCGCCCGCATACCACCCGCAGATTACACAGTTACACAGATTTAGAGGAACGAACCGGCGAGAAAATGTTTTTGACGGCGTCTTACGCCTTAGTGTTTCTGCGTAATCTGTGTGTTCTGCGGATGGTAAGGGTTACCGCTCGCCGCGTTCCCCTTCTACCCGGGTCTCGAGCCCAACAGCTAGTTGGTAAATGCCTGGCTGATCCATTGGTTCGATCAGGCGCAAGGCCTCGTCGAGAATGCGGCGTTGATGTTCGGGCCAGCTCGGGCGTCCCGCAACGCTCCCGAGTTCTCCTTCATAAAAGGCTGCTCGAGGAGGACGAACAGATTCCACGACGTCCTTAACCACTGCCAGCGTCATCGTTGGAAGGCCGGCTTGTTCCAAAGCCCTTGCGGCGAGCGAAACTGACTGGTGGCAGAGACGTGACGCCGGTATCAGAAGTGCAGCTTGAACCTCGTAACGTTTGACGCGCTCGATCAGCTTCGGCAACATCTCATCAGCAAGTCTGCCGGCGTCGGTGATGAAGCCACTGAAACTCCAGAACACTGGATTGAGTTGGCCGATAATTCCGTTGACCTCAAACTCCGAAAGCCGCTCGAGTGGCACCTGCACGTTTAGGTCCTGTTGAACCGAGGCCGGATCATATCCTTTCGCCACGAACCGCAAGTCGGCAGCTTCAACTTCAATTGGGATCTCGCGAAAGTTAAGGTCGCCCCCTGGAGCGTTAGGGTCGAAAGGATCGGTCCCATCGATGTAGACGCCCGCGGAGGAGATAAGGGCAAGGCTCAGCATTGACAGGGCGCGTCGCGCCGGCGTAAAGGGAGCACGCTTGTTCTTCACAAACGGATACGAGTCTCCTACATCGCCATTGCCGGAAACCTTACTGTGCTCTCTCTGCCAGTCGGCGTAACGTTTACGCCATTCATCAACCTGTTCGATTATTTCCACAAGAAGTCCTTCCCTAACAGCTCATTCAATGGCATTCAGACGCGCTCGGAACGCAATTACCAGAAATGCAATCAGAGCGGCAATCATCGCGATACTCAGTGCGGTGACAGAATAACCGTGCAGTCGATTGAAAGCCATGCGGCGTGGGTCATCGATTGGTACCTGATCGATCGGCAGAACCATGGCTACGCGCAGCGCGCGCATCTTCGCGGCAATCACCCACTGTCCAATCCCGGTGCTAACAGCCATCACCAAAAGCGAGGCCAACTCCATGAAGAATGACCGCTTTCCCAACCCTTTGCCAAACGCGAGTGCGGTTATCAGTAGGAACAGGCCAATGACTAAGCCGCTGACATTAACGACTGACAGGGTACGCGTAACTACCGTGCCAGCGATTTCACCTACGTTGGGAAGTTGAAACGTACGCAACACGGAAAATACGCTGGGAGCAACAACAGAGCTGAAATACACCGCGGCTCCAAGCCATAAGCCTATCAGGAGCAGTCGTAGGTCATTCAGGATTGCCACGCTCACGCCTCTTTCTCGTCGGGATAGAAGGCAAAACCTGTCGCCTGTGATGGGAATCCTTCAACCGAGTATATTTCTTCCACCTCATCGGCGTACATCGTCGGAGGATCAGATTTATCTCATACCTTCGAAGACGACAAACTTCTTCAATCAAACTCATCGACAGCCGGTAGCAGTTTGATTCGCGGCGGCGTTACTTGCGGAGGGTCCAGCTCACGGGGATCGGTTGCGTCCCAGAGCCATGAGAGAGCACGCTCGAGTTGCTCCTGATAATCCTCCAGGTCGAGAGACATGAACACCCTTTTACCGAGGCGCGCAAACTTTTCTTTGGCCATCTGATGCATCCGGCGGGCTGCGCCTGGACGACCGATCTCCAAATGATGAAAAGCCACTGCCGACTGAATCATAGCTTGCAAGAAGAGTTTCTCCTGCGGCCCGACCTCTCCCATCCAACGCTCTTCCCAGGCATCGTGCGAAGCATGAAATTCCCCGGCGTTGTAGAGATCGATCCCCGCGATGTACTCGATAGGATAGGCCGCTACGTGCGCATCAGTGTACGCTGGAATATCGTCGTCGGATTCCGGTACTGCAGATCTCATCATTCGGTGGTTCCGGTCAGTAGCCTGCTATGACCTTCGGTTACTCTGCAACCTGGTGGCGATCACTTTAGCCGCAGTAGCGCCTGCGCCCGTGGCACTGCTAATTGTCGGAGCCATAGGGTTAGAGACGTCGCCGATGGCGAATACATTCGTCAGAGTGGTTTCCTGCTGGCTGGTCACTACAATGTAACCTTTCTCATCCAACTGCAACTGACCGCGGAATGAATCCGTATTGGGTTCCACGCCTATCCTAATCAACACGCCCCGCACTGCCATCTGAAACGGTTTGATTGCTTCTTTGCGTTGTATCTCAACAGCCTCCACCTCTTCGTTGCCAATAATACGACTGACAACTGACTCGGTAAAAACCGTTAAGCAGTGATTCGTCTGCAACTGCTCTACAAATTCTCTGCGCGCCGCCAGTTTCTTCCCGCGATGCACAAGCGTTACGGTCGGACAAACATCAGCCAGGAGTAATGCGTTTTCCGCAGCCGCGTCGCCGCCGCCGATAACGCAAACGTCTTTGCCGGCAAACAGATTCCGGTCGCGGGTCGCGGAGTCGATGATTCCTTTGCCGCCAAATTCATTCTCGCCCGGGATTCCCAACCGCCTGCGCCTCACGCCGGTAGCGATGATGATGCTAATCGACTGTAACTGTTCACCATTAATCAAAGAGACACGCTTGGCGGCGAGATCGACGCTAGCGATCTCAACGTTGGTCCAGAGATCAAAGCCGGCGTTGTCGATCTGATCGGCAAAGCGTGCCAGCAGCTCGGCCCCGTTCGGAGCGCGGACGCCCAGGTAGTTCTCAATCGCACCGTATATCGAAAGGAGTTGTCCGCCGACAGTTTCGCTCTGCTCGAGAATAAGGGTGTCCAGTCCGAGCTGATCACACCAGAGAGCGGCCGCCAGACCAGCTGGGCCGGCGCCGATGATTACAACGTCATGCATGTGGCATAGACTTCAGTCTGTGATTGAGTACGGTGTTGCAACTTACACTCGAGCTGCGTTCTTCGATAACAGTTCTGCCTGGATAAGACTGACAAGTTCATCCGGGCGCAGCCGGGAAGGCGTAACGGTTTTACTGGTGTCGAGAAATTTCACGATTGACGTCATCTCGCTATCGTCCAACTTCCAACATCCATCGCGGTTCTGCTCAATCTCATTCAGCTGCGAGATCAGTGCGCCGAAATTGTGTCGCTCGACGCTGGGCCTCTCCACAGTTTCCGCCCAGGAGTAATACGGATAATCGATTCGATAAGTCCATCCGTCGCGAAACGGAGTGGCAATCAGGAAGATTTGACCTCGCGCGTAACGCGAGATGGCCGTGTAAGGCGCAGCATGTCGAGTTGGATTGAATCCACTGGGGCTAAAGACTTCGGGCGCCAGGGTAATCAAAGAGAGTCGGGCATCCTGGTATTCTTCGACTTTGGAGTGGCCCATTTCGAAGCTCTCGATCGCACAGGCGATTGCCTCCCAGCCACTGCGCCAAAGCGTTTCGTAGTCGCCAGTGTTCCGCAGCACACGCTCCACTTCGGGCAGCACGAGCTCATAGGCTTCAGCGTCGTCGCTGACGACTTTGCCGGAAAGGTAGGCAGCGAGCGGTGAACCAGATTCGTTGTTCGGAGTGGCCTGGTCTGAACCCTGGATCACTATGCTCGCGCGCACACCGTTCTCGGTCGAGAACTCTGAAAAGTCCCCTGCTTCCGCCGCCGGTATTAACTGCTCGCGCAAGTCCAGAGCTCGTTCGCCATTAAGCACCGTCCACACGGAAAGTACACCGTCCGTATCGAAGTGGTTGTTGGTTACCAACTCGATTCCCTGAGTGAGTTTTCGTTGGTTTGGAGAAACCACGAGATTAAGAGCGATTTCGGTGGAAGTATCTGCTTTGACCTCGTCCGGAGTTTGGTTACCCTGCCAGTGCGAGAAATGGATACTGTTGGAAACGGTGCCGTCAACGGAAAGCTTTGGAAGATTGTCTAGTCCGTCGTGGTAGAACTCGAATCTCATAAGGGCACCTTTCGCTGGGGAATTTCTAATGGGAAACTCAGTCACGAAATACCAAGCGTAAAGTCTAACGTATACGCTACCGAGAAAGAAAAGCGTAGTAACGGAAATCAAAACCGATCCACGAAATACCACGAAAGATCACTAACAATATTTCGTGTTCGTTCGTGTGATTTCGTGGATCGGTTGCTCCACCGAACCAACGCTCAAGATTTAGACACCGACTCATAGCCTCGCTTCGCTTGTTTGTCTTTAATTTGAGCGAGTAGAATAGCTTCTCTCTTCAAGACGAATCACAACGCACTTTAATCCCATCTCTGGAGGAATCATGAGTCAAGCACCCACACAAATTCCGGAAATCACTGCCACTGAACTCAAGCAGCGACTGGACAACGGAGAAGATATACAGATCATCGACGTCCGTGAGGCGCACGAAGTCGCGATAGCCTCTATTCCTAATGCATCGCATATTCCCCTGGGCCAGGTGCTCGACCGAATGTCGGAAATCGATCCCAATCGAGAAACCGTTGTGCATTGCAAGATGGGCGGCCGAAGCGCCAAAGCCATTGAAGCACTCAAGCGGTCAGGGTTCTCCGGTAATCTTCTAAATCTCAACGGCGGGATCACTGCATGGTCTAATGAAGTCGATCCCAGCGTGCCCAAGTACTAAGCGCAGTACAGAACTGCGAGCAGTAGCAACCTGATCATTTTCCATTTGGCATTTGACATTTTTCATTGGTCGTCGCCAATCAAATCGTGAAGTCATGAATCACCGTGCCAAAGGGTCACTCAAGTCCTTCCTCCTCAATGACAAATGAAAAATGAGAAATGACAAATGGAAAATGATCAGGTCGCTACCGCTCGCGCCTCTTTAGGTCGCAGAAATCTCGTCCTCCGCTACCGTCGCCGCGTCTAAGAGTCCAGCAAGGGGGTTAACCGGAGCAATAAGTTGAATCCGCCAGCAAGCCCATTTGCAGGCTTGCATCGGTGGAGTCTGTCTCTCCTCCGTGACTTCGGTTGGGGCCGGCCGGATCCCCGGCGCGTCCGGTCTCGCGGTGAATGGAGCCAAGACTAAATCAATGGAGGAGACAAGAATGAGAATCACACTTTTGCGAAGTTTGTTGGTAGCTGCCGCGTTGTTGACAGGTCTTTCGGCCACTGCTTTGGCCCAGGGGCAGAACCGTTGCAGTTTTGCACCCTGGGAATGTCGCGAGTTGCGCTGGGATCGGCGAGAGATTAGGGCGGACAGAAGGGAGATTCGTGGTGACAGGCGTGAGATCAGGCAAGATCGTCGTGAGTTTCGATCTGACGTGCGCGAGTATCGCGATGACCGACGTGAAGGAGCTTCGCGGCCGGAGCTTCGCGCCGACCTCCGTGAAATCAGATCGGATAGACGCGAATTGCGCTTCGACCACCGCGAGCTGCGACGAGATCGTCGGGACTTGCGCGGGGATCGGCGGGATTTCCGGCACGACCGGCGTGATGCCCGCCGAAACTAAGCGAGACCATCCTAAAGCCTGTGGGTAAATCTCTCAGGTTGGGTAAATTTGCAGGTTAGGAAGGGTGGTTTACCCCCGCCGACTCCCATGGCAAGTCAAGCGGGGGTAAACCACCCTTCCTGACTGCGAGATACTTTTGCTTGAGAGATCGCACTCAATCCAGCCTGTCGGGCGCTTAGCCACTTCAAGGCCAAACTGACCCTCACTCACTTGTTGATACCTTCGAGGTGTATAAACTGACTCAACTTCGTAATGACCATTCCCT
>JAMQPH010000532.1 GCA_023717605.1 Pyrinomonadaceae bacterium | reverse complement strand
TAGATGTGCGCGCCGCATAACACGCGCTTGGAGCGGACTCGCCGGTGAGCAGCCAAAAGCACCAAAATTTGGGTAGCGTCAAGGATTTTGTGTAAACGATCTTCTGGTGTTTTGGATTGACTGCTTTTCATCTTAGTTTGTTAGCAGCAGTAGGGGCTGTGGGAACGGTGGAAAACGCAGTTTGTTTTCCACGGTTTCCATGGCCCGGTTTTGTTTTGCAGTTTTCATTTCGTCGCTCGCTCTCTGCTTAGCTCGCCGGCAGCCGGTTTTCGTAAAGGATTGCGAAGCGATTGAGGGCGTCTTTCCAGGCATGTACCGGCATGGTCCACTTCTTCGCAATATTGCGCAGCGCCAGATAGAGCAGTTTGCTGACCGCCTCGTCGTTGGGAAACGAGCCGCGCGCTTTCGTCACTTTGCGCAGCGACATGTTCAGTGATTCGATGGCGTTAGTCGTGTAAATAATCTTCCGAATCTCCGGCGGGTGCGCAAAGAACGGAATCACGCGCGTCCAATTGGCCCGCCACGACTTGGCGATCATGGGAAACTTCGCGTCCCACTTCAGACTGAACTCGCTCAATCGTTGTTCCGCTTCGACCTCGGTGGCGGCGCTGTAGATCAGTTTCAGATCGGCTGCTACTTCCTTGCGTTGCTTCCAGCCCACATAGTTCAACGAGTGCCGCACCAGGTGCACGATGCAGAGTTGCACTTCGGTTTGTGGAAAGACGCTCTCGATCGCTTCCGGAAAACCTTTCAGCCCGTCAACACAGGCGATAAAGATGTCTTTCACGCCCCTGGTCTTCAATTCCGTCACCACGTGCAGCCAGAACTTCGCCCCTTCGGTTTGCGCGATCCACAAGCCCAGCACTTCTTTATAGCCTTCCATCGTCACCCCGATGGCTAGATAAACCGCCTTGTTCTTGACGTGTCCGTTATCGCGCACTTTGAACTGGATCGCATCCAGAAACACGATCGGATAGACCGCTTCCAGCTGCCGGTTCTGCCACGTCCGCACCTCATCGAGTACTTCATCAGTCACGCTCGAGATCAAGGCCGCCGATACTTCAACGTGATAGATCTCTTCCAGGTGCTGCTGGATCTCTCGGGTCGAGAGTCCACGCGCATACAGCGAAATGATGTTGGCGTCGAAGCCGGTGAAGCGGGTCTGATGCTTCCCGATGATCTGCGGCTCGAAAGTTCCGTTGCGATCCCGCGGCGTTTCCAAAACCAGCTCGCCAAAACTGCCTTTAATTGTCTTGGCCGACTTGCCGTTACGCGAGTTCCCGCTGTTGTTGCCGACCGCCTCGTGCTTCTCGTACCCGACGTGGTCGGTCAACTCCGCAGCCATCGCCCGTTCCAGCAACTGCTTGGTTAGTTGCTTTAACAGTCCGTGCTCCCCGATCAGATCCTCGGGATTGTTGTAGTTCTTCAGCAGACTGGCAATCAACTCGTCATCGATCTTGTTGTCTTTGGTCATCTGTTCTCCTTGCCAACCCTAACTCAGTTGGCTCGCGATGACCATTTACACAAAACTTCTTACACCCTCAAAATTTGTTTTCGTTAATTCACCCTTTGATTGCTGATAGATCTCATCTTTAGTTGTTCCCCCTTGCCTTGTTGACTTCCTTTTGCATCCTCTCAAGCGGGCGCTTGTCGTTTTCAAGGATCTTCACGAAGTGATGAGTCGCGTCCTCCGTCCCTGGTGACTTAGCCCCGTTTCGTTCGCTTACTAACGAGTCTTTGACTGCTGCCTTTACTGCTGCGTCATTTACTAACGAAGCTCGCTTAGCGGCAACTAGGTCACTATAGTGCTCAGCCGCCGCCTTCCAATCAGCAACATATCGCGCCGCATAGACCACGGCTTCCGGATCATCGCCTTCCGTGGAACCGTCGTTAAACACCGCCGCTGCGATAATGAAATCGTGGGCGGCGGATCTCGACACTTCTATCTCTTCCAGTGGGCGAAGCGCACCTGTATCCGAGACGTTCATAAAGTTCAACATGAGACGTTTGCCCGTACCAATAGGCTTACCGTTCCGATTGAGGT
>JAMQPH010000523.1 GCA_023717605.1 Pyrinomonadaceae bacterium | reverse complement strand
TCGAGTGTGTCCCGCGACCTGGAGGAGTTGGGAGTTGTAAAGCATCACGGGCACTACACCGTGCAGCGTTCGAATGGAGCCGCAGCACGAGGACTCCTGAGTCTCGATTTGGCGGGCGAGAGTCTTGTGGTGGCGCGTACTGAACCAGGAATGGCGTCTGCCGTTGCCGTGAATATCGACGGTGCGGCAATCGAGGAAATCGTCGGTACGATCGCCGGCGAGGATACGATCTTTATTGCGGTCAATGACCGGAAAGCACAGCGGGCCGTGATTAAGAAGGTTTGGGAGTTGTTTGGATAATGGTCAGTGGTTAGTTGTCAGTGGTCGGTTTGTCAGTGGTCAGTTGTCAGTTGTCAGTTGTCAGTGGTTCGTGGTTAAGAAATACAGCGTCGAGTTTAGAGAGTAACAACTGACAACGGACCACTGACCACTGACAAAGAGGAGAAAATTGTCACAGAAGAGAATCAACAAGATAGTCCTCGCTTACTCAGGCGGTCTCGATACGTCCGTCATGCTGCGCTGGTTGAAGGAGGAGTACGGCTGCGAGGTTGTTTGCTATTGCGCTGATGTAGGCCAGGGCGAGGAAATGGATGGCCTGGAGGCCAAGGCGCTCGCAACGGGTGCGTCGAAACTCTACGTGGGAGACCTGCGCGAAGAGTTCGTCCGCGATTACGTCTGGACTGCCGTTAAGGCGAACGCACTCTATGAGGGGGTCTACTTGCTGGGCACTTCCCTCGCCCGCCCCGTGATCGCCAAAGGCCAGATCGAGATCGCGCGGAAGGAAGGAGCGGATGCGGTGGCGCACGGCGCTACCGGTAAGGGTAACGACCAGGTGCGTTTTGAGTTGACCTATTACGCACTCGAACCCGACATCAAAGTGATAGCTCCCTGGCGTGAATGGGAGTTCAAGGGCCGCAGCGATCTGATTGCTTACGCCGAGCAACACCAGATTCCTGTCACAGCAACTCATGCGAAGCCATATTCGACGGATCGCAATCTCATGCACATCTCGTACGAAGGCGGCATCCTTGAGGATCCCTGGGCCGAGGCACCGGAGAATATCTTTCAACTTACGAAGTCTCCGGAAAACGCAAAGGACCAGGCTGAGTATGTCGAGATCTCGTTCGACAAGGGCGAACCGGTGGCCGTCAATGGTCAGGCGATGGATCCCGTGTCGCTGCTCGAAACCCTAAACAAGTTGGGTGGTGAGCACGGCATCGGCCGGGTCGATCTGGTTGAGAACAGGTTTGTGGGAATGAAGTCACGCGGCGTTTATGAAACTCCCGGAGTGACCATCCTGCTGGCCGCACACCGGGCGCTGGAATCAATCACGCTCGATCGCGAAGTGATGCACTTGCGCGATTCCCTGGGAGTGAAATTTGCGGAGAGCGTCTATTACGGATTCTGGTTTGCGCCGGAGTTTGAGTTGTTGCGCGAGATGGTTGACGCGACCCAAAGAAAAGTCACGGGCGACGTTCGCTTGAAGCTCTATCGCGGCAACGCCCTCACGGTCGGGCGGCGGTCGCCTTACTCGCTCTACAGCGAAAAGCTGGCAACTTTCGAGGCCGATTCGGTTTACAACCAGCGCGACGCGGAAGGGTTTATAAAATTGAACGCCCTGAGATTGAGACAGCGAAACAGAGGTACGAAGTAGATGAACAAAACCGACCAAACAACCGATACCCATTACACCGTCGTCAAGATCGTGGAAGCCGACAAGCTTGGCTCAGCCACTTCGCCGCTTGGTCTTGCGCGTACCGTAGCCGTTACAAACGGTAGTCGAACGCCGCAGGCTGGTGATGTTATCGCCGTTCGCACTTTAACGGACAGCGCCACTTACAACATGCTCGAACTGCCTACCGGAAGGCTGGCTAAGATCAATCCCGGCGATGTGGTTATTGGCGTCCTGGGGCGGCGACGTGCGTTGAAAGGTTTTGTTGGCGATGTGCCGCAGGCCGTCGATGCCGGCGATCAACTTCATCTGCTCAGCCTGGGCGGAGTCATTGGCTATTGCACAGGACATCACTCGAGCCTGGGTGATGCGATCAAAGTCGAAGTCATCGGCGTGGTGTGTGATGAAAAAGGGCGGGCCCTTAACATTGCGGACGCCGCCTTGCCCCTGCGCGCAAATCTGGGCGAGACGGCGCCAATCGTGATGGTGGCGGGAACAAGCATGAACAGCGGTAAGACCTTCGCCGCGACAGAACTAATAAAGCAGGCCACTCGCGCCGGCCTTCAGGTGGCGGCGGGCAAGCTCTCAGGGGTCGCCTGCCTACGCGATACCCTGAACATGACCGATCACGGGGCAATCGCGACCGCAAGTTTTCTCGATTGTGGACTGCCCTCCACAGTGGATGTAGGTGACCTTTCTCCAGTCGCTAAGACGATAATTTCCCGACTCAACGAGAGCTCGCCTGATCTGATCGTGATTGAGTTGGGTGACGGAATTCTTGGTGGCTATTCGGTCGAATCAATCTTAGATGACCCTGAATTACGGGAACAGACCGCTGCCATCATCTTCTGCGCTTCGGACTACGTCGGAGCCTGGGGCGGCATAGAACTGCTGCGCAAACGAGGGATCGAAATCGATGTAATCTCCGGGTCGGTAACCGATTCGAAAATGGGTGAGGATTACATTCAGAACGAATTTGGCATTCCCGCCGCAAATTCCAAGCGGAACGGCGCACTCCTCTTCGAACTAATCAAGTCGAAGGTTGAAGCAGCGGGACCCCAGAAACTTGTCGGGGCTCGCGCTTAGTTGCTGCTATGCAGCTTGCGCATGAGAACCAACGCCAGGATAAGAAATACGATGCCCACGTATATAAACGTGCGTTGCCCGCTGGCACCGATAGCGATGAAAGCTATCGCCAGGGCAAAGAAGGGGAAGGGAGCATAGCGCATTGGTTTATTTCCTCTTGGTCTCTAGGAACGTGTTCTTGCGTGGTTAAGTTTCGCACGAAGCGGTCTGAAGTGAGAAATCGATGACGTTGACGGACAGGATACGAGTGGGAATTTTTGGCGGTTCGGGCTATGGCGGCTCGGAACTGTTGCGCATCCTCCTGCCGCATCCGAACGCTGAGATTGCTTTCGTTACTGCCAACGAACACGCTGGAAAATCGGTGAGCGAAGTGCATCGAAGTCTTCATGGACTGACTGATTTGAAGCTCAGCAAAGTGCCTGAGGATCTCGAGAAGCTGACGGATCTCGATTGTGCGTTTCTCGCGTTGCCCCATGGTCAAGCGATGGAGATTGCACCGCGTCTGCCCTCAAGGGTCAAGGTAATCGATCTATCCGGCGACTTTCGGCTGCGCGACAAGGCAGAGTTTGAGCAACACTACAGCCGTGAGCACACGGCCATGGACACTCAAGCGGAGTTTGTTTACGGTCTCACCGAAACCAATCGCGACGCGATCAGAAAGGCGAGACTGATTAGCAATCCCGGATGTTTCGCAACCGCAACTTTGCTCGGTCTGGCGCCGCTAGTTGCCGGAAACCTCATCGAAGGCCGCGTAGTCGTGGACGCTAAAACCGGCTCTTCCGGTTCCGGCGCCAAAGCGGCGGCAAATACGCATCATCCCCAACGGATGAATTCGTTTTACGCCTATAAGCCATTTACTCACCAGCACGTGCCGGAAGTGGAGCAGGAGCTCCGTGCGGTCGGAAACTGGGACAGCGAACTTGTCTTTATGACGCATTCGCTTCCTGTCTCGCGCGGCATTTTTGCCTCTATCTACGTCGAGACTAAGCAAGAGATCAACGAAGACGAGGTGCGCTCCGTTTTCAGTGACTTCTATAACGGCTCATTCTTTATCCGGATCGTGAAAGGTTCTCCGGACATCAACTGGGTCAAGACCACAAACTTCTGCGATCTTGGTTTTGCAACACGTGGACGTCAGGTGGTGGTCTTCTCTGCTTTGGATAATCTCGTCAAAGGCGCGGCGGGACAGGCGGTGCAGAACATGAATCTGATGTTTGGACTCGACGAGAAGACAGGTCTGATGCTGATAGGCACCAATCCGTGAACAGGCCAAGCGAATCGATTTCTATGGACCTCGCTATTGCCCCTATCAAGCCAACGATAACGACTGCCGATCTCGACAAGATTGACATTCGCGTCGGCACTATCTTGTCAGTCGAAGACGTGGCGGGTTCCGACAAACTGCTGAAGTTGACTGTCGCGCTTGGGAACGTCCATCGAACTATTCTCGCGGGGATGAAACAGGAGCGCGAAAACCCGCAAGAGCTCGTAGGTAAGCAAGCCTTGTTCGTGGTGAACCTGGAGCCAAGGAAGATGATGGGCCAGAGCTCAGAGGGCATGCTGTTTGATATCGGTTATTCCGATGGATTGGTGCCTGTGCTGGCTATTCCCGAGAATAAGATTCCCGATGGGACAAGGGCAGGATGAAAGTACAACCTTCTAAGAACGCAACGGGAACTGTGGCCAGCGAGGAGACCTTTCCACTCGCGACTTACAAGAAGATGCCGATCGTCGCAGAGCGTGGCGAAGGCGTCTGGCTTTACGCCTGCGATGGTCAGAAGTATCTCGATCTCTATGGTGGTCACGCGGTCGCGGGAACCGGCCATTCGCACCCGCACGTGGTAGCAGCGATAACCGAGCAGGCGGAGAAATTGCTCTTCTACTCCAACCTGGTCTATTCCGAGGCGCGGGCTCGAGCTGCGGAGAAACTCATCTCAATTGCCCCGGAGTCGCTCAGGAAAGTTTTCTTTTGCAACTCCGGAACCGAGGCTAATGAGAACGCCATGCGTATGGCCCGGCTCGCTTCAGGCCGCGAAAACATAATCACCTTTTCGGGCGGTTTCCATGGACGTACAGCCGACGCTATCAGCGCCACCTTTCTGGGAAAGTACCGCGAATTAGGTAAACCAAACGTGCCCGGTCATCTGCAGGCCGAGTTTGGCGACATAGAATCGGCACGAAAGCTGGCGGACGAAACGGTCGCAGCAATCATGCTGGAGCCGATTCAGTCGATGGCCGGTGTGCGCACAGCTGCACCTCAGTTCTTTCGGGAACTGAGAAAACTCTGCGACGCACAGGGAATTGTTTTGATTTATGACGAGGTCCAGACAGGCATCGGCCGCACCGGCGAGTGGTTTTTTGCCGGCAGCGATGCGGGCGGTGGAATTGTCCCCGACGTAATCACACTTGCCAAGGCGCTTGGTAGCGGCATTCCGGTTGGTGCCTGTTTGGTTTCGGAGAAGATCGCCTCGCACATCAAAGAGAATGACCTGGGTACCACATTTGGTGGCGGCATGATTGCCATGGCCGCTGTCACCGCCACGCTCGAAGCAATAGAGAAAGATTCGATGCTGGAAAATGTGAAAGAGGTTGAGGCGCAATTGCGCAACCGAATTGCCGAAATACCTCACGTGACGCAGGTGCGAGGTCTGGGTTTCCTGCTTGGACTGGAGTTCGCCGATAAAGCAGCGCCGATTCATAAAGGCCTGCTGGAACGAAATGTTATTACCGGAACCTCGAGCGATCCCAAGGTGCTGCGGCTCTTGCCGGCTCTATGCCTCAGGCCTTCTGAAATAGACCTTTTCGTCGACGAGCTTAAGACGGTGATCGCTAACCTGGGTTCGCAGGGGGAGGCATGATTTGAATCTCAGTTGGTTTGATCTCCCTGGATTCGTCGGAGTTGTGCTGATCGTGGTTGCGTATTTGCTGTTGCAGCTCAACAAACTGCCCAGCTCCGCCCCGGCCTTTTCGCTGCTGAATGCGATCGGCGCCTTTTTGGTAATGGTGTCACTTGTGTTCGACTTCAATCTGTCGGCATTTCTGATGGAGGCGTTCTGGTGTCTGATCAGTTTGTTGGGGTTCTTTCGAGCAATTTCCAAGCCTGCGGCGGCCAGCGTTTGAGTGGAAATCCTATGAAAGGCTTTCTAAGTACTGTCGACTACCCGCTGGAAGATCTGGAGCGTTTGCTTCACGCGGCCGAGCGGTTCAAACATGCCATCGATGTGTCCAAGCCCCTGGCTGGGCGTTCAGTGGCGCTGGTGTTCTTCAATCCCAGCTTGCGCACACGCGCCTCAATGCAGGTTGGTATTTACGAACTGGGTGGAAATGCGGTAGTCCTGGAACCAGGCGGGACGAGCTGGACGCTGGAACACCGAGACGGCGTGGTAATGGACGGCGATAAGACAGAACATCTGGCGGAGTTTGTGCGCGTGCTTAGTCGCTACGGTTCGGCGATCGGCGTCAGGACATTTGCCGCCATGAACGACTGGAGCGAAGACAGGGTGGATCCGGTACTCAATGCCTTCGCAAAGTATTCAGAAGTACCGATTATCAATCTCGAATCCGCGATGCATCATCCCTGTCAGGCGCTGGCCGACATGATGACGATTCGAGAAAAGCTCGACGCGGGTAAAAAGAAGGTGACGTTGACCTGGGCCTGGCACCCTAAACCGCTGCCGATGGCGGTGCCTAACAGTTTTGCTCTGGCTGCCGCCCAGATGGGTCACGACCTCACGGTTGCGCATCCGTTGGGTTACGAACTGGATGAGAAGTTGATGGAAACAATCAGGCACAAGGCTATGGAAGCGGGCGGCAGTGTGCAAATAACAAGCGACATTGACCAGGCCGTTGAGGGCGCCGAGGTTGTTTATGCGAAGAGCTGGGGCGGGAAACATTTTTACGGAACGCCGGATCGAGACATTGCGGAGCGGGCGCAATATCGTGAGAAGTGGATTGTGGATGAAGGGAAAATGGCACGCACGAATCACGGGATTTTCATGCACTGCTTGCCGGTGAGGCGCAACGTGATCGTGACCGACGGGGTAATTGATTCCCCGGCCTCGGTGGTGATCGACGAGGCTGAGAACCGTTTGCATGTACAGAAGGCGATTCTCGCTGAGTTGATGAAAGTGAAGCCACAGAATAAACGAGCCGCGGATTAACGCGGACTCTCGCGGATAAGGCAATATGGCATACCAGCCAAGGAAGCGCCTGCTTGTTCGCGGTCTTTTGTTTGCTGATTCGCGTATATCCGCGAAAATCCGCGGCTCGTTTTCTATTTGTGCTTGGCGGATCGTCGTTTTGATTTCATAGACATGAGCGAAGCAACCAGCGAAGTCGGCAGCCAGCTACGCCTCGATTTACTACGCGAGGCATTGCCCTATATTCAACGTTTCAAAGGTCAGACCTTTGTCGTCAAACTTTCGGGTAAGGCGACTGAGAACCAGGAGAACCTTAGCTCGCTGGCTGAGGAGTTGGCTTTGCTTCATCAGGTCGGCATCCGCATCTGCGTCGTCCACGGCGGCGGAAAGCAGTTGAGCGAGTTGGCGACGCGCATGGGCATAGAGCAAACCATCATAAACGGCCGGCGCGTGACCGATGACGCGACACTCGAGATGGCCAAGATGGTCTTTGCGGGGACAATCAACATAGATATTCTTTCCGCATTGCGCAATAGAGGCATTGAAGCAGTTGGCTTGTCAGGCATCGATGGAAACATTGTTCATGCAGAACGCCGACCGGCAAAGGAGATTCTCAACCGCGAAACGGGCGAACGTTCGCATGTCGATTTTGGTCACGTTGGCGACGTAGTGGAGATCAATGCGCGTTTGCTGATGGTGTTGCTGAAGGAGGGTTATCTTCCCGTTATCTCATCTCTTGGAGCCGATGCTGAAGGAACGGTATTCAATATCAATGCCGACACTATCGCCGCCGAAATTGCGATTCAACTTAAAGCGGAAAAATTGATTCTGCTTTCCGATGTCGATGGCATCTATTTGCAGGCAGGCAACCCCGAATCGAAACTCTCAAAACTGACCGCCGATCAGGCCGATGCTTTGGTCAACGATGGAAGTGCGACGGGCGGAATGATTCCCAAACTACAGAGCATTTCCGAGCTGCTGCGACGCGGTGTCCACAGCGCGCACGTCATCAGCGGCACGAAGCGCAATGCCCTCCTCTCGGAGATTTTCACCGATAGAGGAACGGGCACCATGATCGTGGCGTAACTACGAATGGACAACGAAGCCATCGCCCGGAGTTTTTACCGCCTTGCGGCACTGATGGAGCTTCGGGGCGACGATCCTTTTCGCTGGCGCTCTTATCGCAATGCCGGCGAGGCCATCGAAACCTGGCCGAAGCCTTTAAAAACAATCGCCGCAAATGAGGGTCTCCCGGGCTTGCAGAGCATTCCCGGAGTCGGGAAAGCAATCGCCGGAAAGATTGTCGAGCTTCTTGATCGCGGCACGTTCGACGCGTGGGAACGAATCACCACGGAAACGCCGGCTACCCTACTTGACCTGCTTGAGATCCCCGGAATTGGACCAAAGACCGCAGCTACTCTCCATCAGAAGTTCAAAGTCTCTTCGCTTGCTGAGCTAAAGAAGTTCGTCGCTAGCGGCGGTTTGGAATTGGTCGACGGTATTGGACCAAAGACCGCTGAGAGAATCAAAGAAAGCTTGCACCAATGAGACGAAAGTTTTAGAGTTCACTCAAGTAGTTCAGAGTTCAAGCTTTAGCTTGCTGCGCCCACAGGCGCCCCTCACGACTCGATGTACAACTAGCGTAAGCTCACCGAAATTCAAAAGCAAGAGGCTCTTGCACTTCGTCAGTCCGGTCATCTGCCGTGGCATTCACCACCTCACCTGGACTTTGAGGGGAGTCGTCAATACCTCATTTCATCTGCGTGTTACGAGCATCAGTCCGTTATAGGCACCACCGCGGAACGGATGACAGAATGCGAAGCATCAGTAATTGAGGTATGCGAAGGGTTTTGTTCGCAGATTTACGCCTGGTGTATACTCCCGAACCATTATCACGCTCTAATCAAAACTGATCAAATAAAAGAATTGCGGCGCGGTTTGGGGCAATTCCACGGGCGCTCATCATTCAAATGGAATGGCGAGGATAACCTTCGCGGACGAAAAGTGTGGCACAACTGCTTTGAGCGTCCGATGAAGTCCGAACGACACTTTCTGGCTACTTTGAATTACGTGCACCATAACCCCGTACACCATGGATATGTAGAGCACTGGCAGGATTGGCCGTGGTCAAGCGCGCGGGAGTTTCTTGAGCAAGTTGGTTATGAGCGCGCGAAAACACTTTGGAAGGAGTATCCGATACTGGATTACGGTAAGAAGTGGGATCGCTAGTTGCTCGATTCACTGGACGCTGTGATCCGGCGTGGCCACAAGCTAAAGCTTGAACTCTAAACTACTTGAACTCTAAGTTCGCTTGAATTCTACTTCTTTGGAGAAACATGAAAAAGATCAAACGTCGTGACTTCATGAGGAATAGCGCGGTCGCCGGCCTAACTCTCGCCGCCAGTAAATCAGCGGTGGGCCAGTTCTCGGCGGTGGTTATTCAGAGTGGAGTGAAGCCCCTGGTCATTGCTTCCGCCAACGGAAACCGTTTCAAGCACGATGGCAACGTGACCTCTGTGCAGAAGGCATTCACCATGATGACGCAAGGAGCGGACGTGCTTGATGCGGTGATTGCCGGCGTCAACATCTGTGAACTCGATCCGCTTGACGACAGCGTGGGTTACGGCGGACTGCCAAATGCGGACGGTGTGGTGCAGCTTGATGCCTCATGTATGCATGGACCCAGGAAACGGGCCGGAGCTGTGGCATCGCTCGAAGGCGTCCGCACGCCATCGCTGGTTGCGAAAGCGGTGCTGGAAACCACCGATCACCATCTAATAGTCGGGAAAGGCGCGCAGATGTTTGCCCGCAACATGGGTTTTAAGATAGAAGACGATCTCAACACTGAGCACTCGCGGGGATTATGGCTGGAGTGGAAGCGTCGCACCGATCCTTCCCACTATCTTGATCCAAAAACCCGGTCAGAAGTCTGGCATCGAGAAGGTTTGAAGATGGTTGCCGAAGGTCTAATCGACCCGGACCACTATTACGGAACAATCAACTGCAACGGCATAAACTCAAAAGGCGAAATCTGCGGTGTGACAACCACGAGCGGTCTGGCCTGGAAGATTCCCGGCCGAGTGGGTGACTCACCAATCCTGGGAGCAGGGCTTTATGTTGATGGCAGCGTTGGCGCGGCCGGCTCAACCGGAAGAGGCGAAGCAAATCTCTATAACCTATGCTCGTTCCTGATTGTTGAAGAAATGAGTCGTGGCGCCCACCCGAAAGACGCCGGCATGGAGGCGCTCAAACGCATCAAAGCAAACACCATTGAGAAAAGGCTTCTTAACAGCAAAGGAAATCCGAACTTCGGCATCAACTTCTACATTCTGAACGCGAAAGGCGAATACGCCGGCGTCACGATGTATGAAGGCCCTTCGTTCGCCATCTGCAACGATCGGGGCCCGCAAACGATAAAGAGCGATGCATTCCTCCCGGGCAAGCCGACTGAGTAAAAGAAGAGATCATGGCACAACCAAAAAATCAAGTTCCTGATTTGGAATTTCACCCGTGCACGCCCGCGCGCTGGTCTGACCTGGAGGAATTGTTTGGCGAGCGTGGGGCTTGCGGCGGGTGCTGGTGCATGTTCTGGCGCTTGCCGCGCAAGGAGTTTGACGCCGGTAAAGGCGAGGGCAACAAACGTGCGTTCAAGAAGGTCGTGATTACTAGTCGAGAGCCTGGCCTGCTCGCATACGTGGGCAACGAACCCGTGGGGTGGTGCGCCGTGGCGCCTCGCGAGGACTATGTTGCCCTCGAGCGTTCACGTATTCTAAAGCCTGTTGATGAGCAGGCAGTTTGGTCTATTTCCTGTTTGTTTATTAAGAAGCCATACCGGCGAAGAGGCGTTTCCACTAAGCTGCTGAAGGCGGCCATTGAGTTCGCTGCAAAGCGCGGTGCGAAGATCGTGGAGGGTTATCCGGTCGAACCGTCGATGGGAAATATGCCCGATCCTTTTCTATGGCACGGGATACCATCGGCGTTTAAGGCAGCGGGATTTCGAGAAGTGCTACGCCGATCAAAGTCGCGGCCAATAATGCGATTTAACGTAAAAAGTTCGAGTTGTCTACGGCCACGCGCAGCGGTAACTCCGCAACGAGGCATTTAAGGTTGGTCTGTCGGCTGCGAGAACCGTTAGTTATCATAGTTATTATGCAAAATTTGGTAGAGGTTGCCGATATCACGGCCGAGATTAGACATCAACCGTTGAAAGTATTGCTGCGCTTCAGCCTGCTGCTAGTGCCTCTTTGTGTAGCTCCATTCTCTGCTACTACCGGGTTCCCTCAGGCCGCCCGCACAGCTGATTCAGAATTGGTGGAAACAGGTCGCGCACCAACCCTCGCAGATGCACCAAAATCCCCGGCTGAGATCAAGGTGGTTTCCTACAATATTCGCTGGCGTGGAGGCGAAGAGCTAAATGAACTAGCGAAACTTCTCAGGCACGACAGCGAAATCGCGGATGCTAGTATTGTTGGCTTACAAGAAGTCGACCGCAACAAGAAACGAACCGGCAACTTGAATACTGTGAAATCGATGGCTGATAAACTCGGGCATTACTACGCTTGGGCTGCGCCACCAACTCCAAAGTCGGAGATGGAAGAGGAGACCGGAGTTGCTATCCTGTGCAGTTATCCCTTGACGGATGTTCGTCGTATCGTCTTACCGCATCCGGGTCCGGGCCGTAGAAGGCGCGTAGCAATTGGGGCCACTGTTGATATAGGAGGAACCCACTTGCGAGTCTATTCGGTTCACTCTGAAAACAGGATGTCGGTAGACAAGAAGATCGCGCAAACCAAGGCTGTGCTGGAGGATCTGGCTCAGTATCCGAAGCACATGCGCGCGGTCATTCTGGGTGATTTGAATACGTGGGAGCCTTCAGCGGTGAAGAAAACATCTGAGCTCTTTATTCGCGAAAACTTCACGACGCCCTTCGCGAACGGTAAGTCGACTTTCCTCCGAACTGTGCTGTTAATTCCGGTAAGGCTGAAGCTGGATTGGATTTGGCTGCGAGGGCTGGAGGCCACCAGCCATGGAATAGATAAGAAGATCGACTTGTCTGATCATTGGCCGCTGTGGACTGTGGTCCGCTTGAAATCCTCGGGGACAACAAAATGAGGTGCCCAAACTGCGGCAGACCGGTGGTGTGGTCCCGAACACGATGCCGCGCATGCAGAACTAAACTTATTCAGTGGTACATCATTGCCGCCGCCGTCTGCATTCTAGGCTGCATCGGCGGCTTGTTCATCCTCGAAGCGGTGCTCTAAGCAGAATTCAGCGCACACGCACCACGATGCTATTTCCCGTTAGGGCATTCCCGGTTGCCCGCTGCAATTCGGCGGACGCTTTGTTCAGATCCGTTTGAGCGCGAAGCTCATTTCCCCGGGCCGTCGTTAATGCTGTCTGTCGCTCCAACACCAAAAACACCGTCGATTGTCCGGCATCCAGTTTTCTTTGTTCACTCGCATACTGTTGCTCGCTAGCCTCGCGCGCCGCAGCCGCTGCCCGCAACCTGGCTTCCGCACTCCGCATCGCCTGCAAAGCATTTCTCACATCCACCTGGATAGACTGCTCCAATTGCTCGCGCTGAGTTGCAATGCGTTGGCCCTCAACCAGTGATCGGCCTAACTGCGCCTCAGCGGTTCGGTTACGTAAAGGCAAACTAATCTGCACACCGACACGGAAGTTGCTGTAACGATTCCCGGCGAGGACTTGGAGCGATTGACCGTAGCCGCCAATCAGGTCGCTGGGAAATGTTTGTGGCGGCGGCGTAGGTAAGGGCGGGATCCCTTCCAACTCCGACAACAGATTTACCCGGTCGCGAATTTGGGCTGTCGAGGCGAAGGGATTTATCGCGCTGCTGTTGATCGCGCCCGCTAACCCAACGACGCCGTAACTTCCCACCAGATCAATTTGTGGTTTGGTTTGATCTCGAAAGAAACTCTGGTCGATTTGATTGATTTCGCGCACCACGTTCGACTGTTGCAGTTCCGCACGGTTTTCCATCGCGACCTTCATCGCTTCGTCCAGAGACACACTGGATGGAACCAGATCAACAGAATCGGTCGGGATCAGCGACACGCTCCAGATCTCGGACTGATGGTCTTTGGCAATTAGATTTTTGAGATTGTTTTCGCTGCGCGATACCTCTTCAAGAGCGGAGAAGAGGGTTTGTTCAAAGCCCGCGAGTTGTGCTTCTACCGCAACGACGTCTATCGGCGCCAACATACCCTCGGTAACGAGACGTTGGTTGTGCTCAAGTTGGGTCCGCGAATCTCGCACGGCATCTCGCTGGATCTGCAGATTTCTCAGCGCAAAGACCAGGTCCCAGTAAGCACGCTGCACGCTGGTTATCGTCTCAACTGCCCGCTGCCGAAATTGCGCGTCGGTGAGCGAAAGATTCTTCCTGGCAATCTCAATCTGCCGCCGACTGTTGTCAACCTTGAGTCCACGCAGCAAAGGCTGCGTGTAGTTGAAAGTCAGTGCTGTTGGGTACTGCGGAGTAAGCCCGGTAAACTGGTTGTCCGTAGTCAGGCGGATGGACGAGAAATCCAGCCGGTAAGTGCCGCCAAGTTTTGGTGAAAGACCCTCGAGCCGCGCCGTGCCGGTAAAGTCATTCTGTGTTATCGAGCCGTTGGAGCCTCCACTCAAGAAGCTGGAGATGGGAGTCTTGATGCGCTCGAAATATGTTGAAGAACTCAACCGCGGATCGTAAGCGCCGCGTGAACCCAATAAGTCAAATTCGGCAATCTTTACATTGTGCCGCGCGACTTCGATGTCTTTGTTGTTCTCCAGCGCAGCGGCCAGAGCTTCACGCAGCGCTAGCGGTCGCTGCTGTTCCATGTCCACACCAACGCGGCCGAGCTGCGGCAAAGGTTTCCGCTCCGGCCGAAAGTCGGGAGCTATCGCTGGCACGCGCACACTCTGTTCGACCGCTGGAGTTGGTGATGCCATCGGTTCCTGGCCCGCCGCACCCGTGGCGCAGAGAAGACCGAAAACCACTGTTAGCGGGACCAATCTGAAGTACAACTTAGTCATGGCTTCTAATAACCTATTTCTTAACCTTCAATCCTAGAACTTCTTCTTTGGGTCTTTGCACACTTTGCGCCTTTGCGAGATCACTCCCTCGTTATCACGCTAAAAAGCGATGCAGTCGCGCTCGCCCCTTTACGTCGCATCCAGGCGAACGCGCCGGTGGTGAGCGCGCCAATTGCCCCCCAAACTCGACTGCGCGCGAGATCGTCAAAGAGCGAATAGAAAACCGGCACCGCCAGCAGCGTCAGCAGTAGACAGAGAGACTGTCCGCCTACAACCAGCACACCGATAGACCGACTCGTACCCGACCCCGGACCACGGGAGATCGTCAGGGGCAACATGCCGGCCACGAGCGCGATAGTGGTCATCAGGATGGGCCGCAAACGTTCACGGTTCGCCCGAATGATTGCTTCGAAACGTTCCATACCCTGCGCGCGCAGTTGGTTGGTATGATCGATCTGAAGAATCGCGATTTTCTTAACCACGCCGAAAAGCAGCAACAGTCCCAGGCCGGAGAAAATATTCACCGTCTGTCCGGTAACCAGGAGCGAAAGGATGCCGAAGGGAATTGCGAGGGGCAGTGTCAACAAGATGGTGACAGGGTGAATGAACGATTCGAATTGTGCCGCCAGCACCATGTACATGAATACAAAAGACAGGAGGAAAGCGAGTCCGAAGTAGTAAGCTGTCCGGCCAAGCTCCTTCGAGCGCCCGGCCAATCCGGTTGTGTACGCTCCCCCAATCTTCGACTCTTTGGCAAACTCATCCATCTTCTGGATGACTGCCGCCTGCGATCCACCTGGTTTGACGTTGCCCAGCAACATCACCTGCCGCTGACGATTCAAACGATCAATGGCTGACGGTCCGGTGCCTTCCTCAACCCGAACCAGGTTGTCGAGGCTGACCCAGCCAATCTTGGATGAAGACACTATCATCCGCTTCAGACCTTCGACGCTGGCGCGAAATGCTCCGATCGCTCGTACCCGAACGTTGTATTGGTCAGTGCCCGCGTTAAAGGTGGATACCTCTTGACCGGCAACCAGAATATTGAGTGCCTGAGCGATATCGGCTACTCGAACACCGAGGTCTGCTGCCCGCGCGCGATCGATGACGACTCGCAATTCAGGCTTGCCGGTAACCAGAGTCGAGTCAGCGTCAACCACGTCCGGAATGGTTTTCATCTTGGCTAACAACTCATCCGAGTACTTTGTCAGTTGCTCCAGATCCGGCCCGTTAATGACGTACTGGATATCGGCATTGCGGAATCCGCCGCCTGAGATCGTGGCGACCTGTTGGACGCTGGTGCGCAGCTGTCCCGGAAACTCCTTAAGATACTTGCCCAATATTTCGGAGCGGGCCCGCACCATCAAGTCATTCTGCGTAACGCTGCGCTCCTCAATCGGTTTCAGCTTGACGTAGATTGTCGCGACGTTGACCTGCTCCTGTTGTCCACCGCCGATCGTGGTTAACGTATCGGTGACGCCGGGGAGCTGGCGGAGATCCGCGGCAATCCGCCCGGTGAGAGCGGAAGTTGCAGGTAGTGTGGACCCCTCGGGGGCGCGTACGTTGATTTCAAACTGAGATTGATCGTCAACCGGGAGGAAGTTTTTCCCCACAAACATGAACAGAGGCACAATGCTTATGATTACCAGCAAACACGCAGCAACGATGATCCAGCGATGCGACATGGACCAGGTCAACAGGCGGGTGTAGCCGCGATCAATCGGACGATAGAACCTCGACTCCTTCGAATCGCGATGAACCGGCTTTCCTCCATCGGGGGTCGTCTGATCTTTGCTGCGCTTGATTAGCCGCGCCGACAACATCGGAGTTAGCGTGAAGGAAACCAACAGCGAAACTGCGATAGCGAATGAGGCCGTGAAGCCAAACGACGACATAAACCGGCCTGAAATGCCGCCCATAAAGCCTACCGGCAAGAACACCGCGAGCAAAGAAAGCGTTGTCGCCATGACGGCGAGACCAATTTCCTTTGTTCCTTCGATCGCTGCCTGGAAAGGAGGCACACCCTTCTCTTCAATGAAGCGAAAGATGTTTTCAAGGACGACAATAGCGTCGTCGATCACAATACCCACCATCAAAGTCAGCGCCAGCATCGTGATTTGATTCAACGTAAATCCCATCGCGGCCATCAGCCCGAAGGTGGCGATCAGCGAAGTGGGAATGGCCAGCGCGGCGATAACCGTCGAGCGAAAACTCCAAAGGAAAATGAAAACGACGATGGCTGCCAGGATGCTGCCTTCGATCAAGTGCGTGCGGATCGAATTGATTGATGCCTTGATAAATATCGACTGATCCCCGACAACCTGAGTTTTGAATCCAGGCGGTAAGCTTTTTTGAATCTCGTTCAGACGCTCTTTCACGGCGTCTGCGATGGCCACAGTATTCTGGCCCGATTGCTTCGAGACGATGAGAGTCACGGCCGGTTGGCCGTTTAGGCGAGCTTCGGTTCGTGGTTCCTCTGCCCCATCTTCCGCATAGCCAATGTCGCTGAGTTTAACGGAATAAGTGCCTCGATTGGCGACGACCAGATTGTTGAACTCGGCCGGCTCCACGATGCGGCCCATCGTACGCACAGTCAGCTCACGCGCGCCTTCGTCAACTCGCCCGCCCGGCACTTCCATGTTTTGCGCCCGCACGGCGGTCGCTACTTCGGCGACGGTGACGTTAAAGGAGCGCAACTTGTCAGGATCTACCCAGACCTGAATCTCACGAGTTCGGCCACCGATAATCTGAACCTCACCGACGCCATTAATCGATTCAATCTGTTCTTTGATCTTCTTATCGGCTACGTCCGTAACCTCGCGCAAAGAACGCGGAGCGGAAACGGCGATGCGCACTACTGGCGCAGCATCGGTGTCGAGTTTCTGAACGATCGGTTGCTCGGCTGTTACAGGTAAATCGTTGGCAATCAAATCAATTTTGTTGCGAACTTCCTGAGCCGCAATATCGGGGTTCTTCTCCAACAAGAAACCAATGAAGACCTGGGAGACACCCTCGACCGAAGTGGAGCGAAGCTCGTCGATACCGCTGATGGTGTTAACCGCGCCTTCGACCTTGTCTGTGATTTCCGTCTCAATCTCCTGCGGAGAGGCGCCTGGATTGACGACCGTAATCGTGATTGTCGGTAGGTCAATTTTGGGGAAGAGGTCAACGCCGAGCGATCGATACGAGAAGAGGCCGACTACCGTCAGGCTCAGGATCAGCATCGTCGCAAAAACCGGACGCCGGACACAAATTTCAGCTAGTTTTTGCATGAAGTGCCATTTGGGATTTTTGATTTTTGATTTCTGATTCGAAGAATTCTCAGTCTTTGAGTCAGATCTTCAAATCGCAAATCTAAAATCGCAAATCAAAAATCTATTGTCTTACTGCCATCCCGTCGCTCATTTGATCGATGTTGCTGGTGGCTACCTGTTCGCCTGCGGCCACGCCGCTTTTCACCTCAACCAGGTCGCTTTCAGACTGTCCCAGCTGGACCAGCCTCTGCTGAGCATGTCCGTCCTTAATAACGAATACGCGACTTACTCCCGCTTCTGTCCGTACAGCCCGCGCCGGAATCAATACCGCCGGCTGGGAACGCGACTGCAGAATGCGCACAGTCGCGAACTGACCAGGCTTCAGCGCCCCACTGCTGTTTTCGATATCGGCCTCAACCGACAAAGTGCGTGAGGTGGCAGAAACATTAGGAGAAATCCTGGCGATGTGACCACTGAAGTTTTTATCAGGCCAGGCACTCGTGGTTAATGAGACCGATTGCCCAACCCTCACTTCCGGGATTGCTTGTTCGGGAATGTCGATACGAATCCTTAGCGGATTGATCCGAACGATCGTCGCGACCTTGGTACTGGGCGAAACATACTCGCCCAGATCGGCGTTGCGCTCAGCCACGTATCCGTCGATGGGGGAAAAAACCAGCGCATAAGAAAGATTTCTTCGCGCCAGCCCCAGCTGGCTCTCTGCATTAGCCAGGTTCGCGCGCGCAGTCATTACCGCAGCGTAATTTTGTCGGGCCAGCGACAACGCCGATTCATACTGTTCTTTCAATTGATCGCGTTGTGCCTTTTGCTGATCGAAAAAGGAGCGTGAGACATCTCCGGATTCGATCAACTTCTCGGAACGGCGCAGGTTCTTTTCTGCCAGTTCCAGAGCTACTCGAGCGTTTGCTACCTCTGGGACGCGATTTGGATCAAAAGCCTGCCCTGGTCGCAAACCGACCTTCTCTTCCGCCTGTCGTAAGGCGGCTTTCGACTGCTCAACCTGAGCCTGCGCCTGCTCTACGCGAAGCTTGGAGTCCACATCATCGAGGCGAACGATCGTCTGTCCGCGCTTAACATAACTGCCGAGATCCACGCCTACGGCAACGACTTTGCCGGCAATTGAGGGCGCCACATCAGTCTGCTGGTCACCGGCCAAACTTCCCGTCGCTTCAAAAAAGCGGGGCAAATCGCGCGTAATCGCCTGCGCTGTGGTCACATCAACCGCCGTCGGCGAACTGGCAGGAGTTCCTTCGTTCCTGACATTCGCCTTAGAACCGCCGCAAGAGATCGCCAACGCGCCGAGCGCCAACAGGACGACGGCGAGAAGAGCAATTCTAGTTAGTCTGTGAGAAAACATCCCGTTACCTTTTTACTGGAGAACCGTTTGCGACCTCCCTGCGATCCTTCCTGGAGTGCTTCAGCTCGCGCTCAGTGCTGATTCCTCCCAGGAGAATGTCCGTGAAGTGTTTTGCTGCGCTCTCGTTTGAGAGACTCAACAGGCGACGCTGAGGATCCCAAAGATTATTGTTAAGCGAATGGTGAATGATCATGCCGATGAATGCCCGCACGACAATTGCCGGATCGATCTCGATCATGGCGCCGTCCCGTTGCCGCTCACGAATGTAAGCCCCCAGAAACTCATAAACTCGGCGCACGAATTTCTCAAAGAACATTTGGGCGAGTTGATGCCCTTCCAAAGCGGAATGGAGCAGCAGCCGCTGGAATTCGGGGTCACTCTCGTGATGTTCCAGGGCCCCAAAAGCCAGTCCCTCGAAGACGGCGCGATCGTCCTTGCGTTTGAGGGCGTCAGCCACCATCAGCTCAGGATTGATGGCATCGCCCGAACAGGCCTTATGGTCGAGAATAGCGGTGTAAAGATCTTCCTTATTTGCGTAGTGACGGAAGACCATTGCCTCCGAAACACCAGCCGCCTGCGCAATTTTCTTGGTTGTGGTACCCCGGAAACCCTCATGGGCAAAGAGACTTACGGCCACTCGCAGGATTTGCAGTCGTCGTTTGTCTCCAGCCATGCGACCACCGGAAACCGGCGCCGGGCGATGTTCAAGAGCGGTAATTTCCTTCGTCACAATTGTTCCTGGTGGTTAGTTTATTGAGCGCTCATTGCCCAAAGTAAGTACTTACTTACCATCGGGGATGGAGTACTGTCAAGCCACTCTTTCCCATTTGCCGCTTTGTATGGTTCCCGCACCTTGACGGTCGAATGGTTGTACCCTTTCACAACAAGGAAACAACTCCGTCGCACCAGGCGTTTCATTTAACTGAGGTAGACTTGCTTCATTCATTTGGAAGAGTATCGGCACGTTTCTTGCTCGATGCTCTTCTATAACTTTGCGGACGGCGTGCCCATGCAAGAGCGAAAGCTCGCGGTTCCCAACCAGATTGAAAAGGAGAATTTTCGACATGTCACAAAACCCAGAAGGCTTTAATGCGAACACGCCAGCTACCAATACGGGCACGGGCATCGGCTCCAGTAGCATTGGTTCCCCCAACCCCGGTTCCAGCAGCACTGGAACTGCCACAGCACTTTCTCAGACCGCACAGGAATACGGTCATAAGATTTCCGAGGCCGCCACGCATGCGAAAGACTACGTGAGCGACAAAGTCTCAGTCGTGGGCGACAAGCTGAAGGAACTTCAGAAGGCGGACCTGGGCGAGGTTGCAGAGAACGCCAAGGACTACGCGCGAAAGAATCCGGGTCAGGCCATTCTGATTTCGGCGGCCGCGGGACTGGTGCTCGGGCTGATCCTTCGTGGCAGACGTCAGTAGACTCTCTCGACGCGTGAGAACAGACGCCACCTATGGCTGCAGCATTTGAACATGGGAGGTATAAATGGCAGCTCCATCTACCGCTGTCGCAACTGCAAGAGATTCATCGCTCAAACCCGAAAGCGAGAGTTTGCCTTCGCTGGTGGGAAGACTTGGCGATGACGTGGTGCAACTCTTCGACACAAAGCTGAGTTTGCTTAAGGTCGAACTCAAAGAGGAAGCAAACGCGTACGCACGTGGCGGGATTGCTATCGCACTTGGGGGGATAGTCGCGGCCGTCGGTTTTGCGCTGCTTAACGTGGCCGTCGCTTTCGCAGTCTCGACAATCTTTGCGAACGCCAATCTTAGCCAGTCAGCCAAATACGCCCTCGGGTTTGGGCTGACGGGTCTCTTCTACCTGACCATAGGTGGCATCGTTATTTTGACAGTGAAGAACCGTCTAGCTCATCAGGCTCTGGTGCCTAACAAGACGGTGGAGGAACTGAGAAGGGACAAGCAATGGCTGAAGAACGAACTCTAGGTTTAGCTCGAGCAACCGAAGTCGCGGAAGAACACCTCTCCAAAGAAGAACTTCAGCTCCGGATGGAGGAAGCCCGAGATTCCATCGCGCAGACGGTAACTGAAATCAAGGAGACAGTGGTGCACCAATACGAAAACGTTAAGGACGCGCTCGATTGGCGTGAACAATTTAAGAAACGTCCCGTGGCCTGGAGTCTGGGGGCGGCTGGTGTCGGTTTCTGCGTCGGCTATTGCATTGCATCCGCGATTGAAGGCGAGGAGTCACGATCGGAAAGAAATGTTCCCTCGGAACCCCGCGCTTATGCCAGCCAGCCAATCACCGGCCGATCTTACACGCCCTTATCGGCTAGTCTTGATGCCGCGGAAAAGGCCAATGGCAAGGACGAAGGTCCGGGGTTGCTGGGACGGTTTAAGGAAACGCGGGCTTTTGATCGCTTGGAGCGGGAAGTTGGATCCCTGGGTGATCGGCTGGTTGAAGAACTCTCAACTACTGCACAAACAGTAATTCTGCCCGCCTTGATTCGGAAAATTCGCAATCTGATTGGCGCTGATCTTTCGGATAAGGACAAGTCGCAAGAGGCATCTCCATCAAGCATGCGGCCCCGTACCAGCACATATGAGCCGGTACTTGAACGCAATCCAAACTAAGCACCGAAATCAGCGTCCCGTCATCGGCTTGCGCGGAAGCTTCTCATCTCGCGTCGCGGTCTTGTAGACAAACGCCGCAATAATGGTCGCCGCCTGTTTCATATCGTCGGCTTGAATGCGATCAAAGACGTCCTGGTTCGAGTGGTGAGTTCGAGTGTCGTATTCGATCTCATCCTGAATAAACTGAAAGCCCGGCAAACCAATGGCATCGAACGACAAATGGTCAGTGCCGCCAGTATTCGAGATCGTGAGCGTTGCTGCTCCCATATCGCGGAAGGGCGTCAGCCACTCGCGGAACAAAGTGCGCACTCCTTCATTACCCTGCAGGTACACACCGCGAATCTTTCCGGTTCCGTTGTCCAGATTGAAGTAGCCGCTAAACTTCTCGTACTCCGGCTTCGTCAAGAGCTTGGGAGCCGGTGCCGGGGACGCTGAGGGGCCAAGAGCTCCGGCCGCTGGGGTTTCAAATCGGCCGAAGTGCTCAGCCACATAAGCTCGCGAACCCAGCAGTCCCTGTTCTTCACCCGACCACAATCCGACGCGGATCGTGCGACGTGGTTTCAAATTCAACGCCTGTAGAATACGAACGACTTCCATGGCCACAGCAACGCCGGCGCCGTTGTCGGTCGCGCCGGTTCCGGAATGCCAGGAGTCCATGTGACCGCCAAGCATTACAATCTCATCCTTTAGATCACTTCCCGGAATCTCCGCAACCGTGTTGTAACCCATCGGGTCGGTATCCTGCCATTCGACGCCCAGGTCTACTGTCATCGTCACTTTTTCGCCGGCCTGGATAAGGCGGACGATGCGGTTGTAGTGTTCAACTGCGAGCACAACTTGCGGTGCAAACTTGGGAGCGTTCTTGTCGTAGGGGGGAATCGAGCGTGAGTTTGGACCAAAGGGTTCCGCCGGTACCGGCTGTGGCACTGACGCGGACTGCACGAAGATTGTTCCGCCATCGCCCTGACGACTGGGGTCAATTACCATTGCCGCGCCTTCTGCTTGCAGGAAGAGATTCTTTTGTGCAGCTAGCGTGAATGCGGCTCGCATCTCCGGAGTCATTTGAAAACGCCTTGACGTACCGGCCCTCGGCTCGGGTGCATCGGCAAGAGCCAACAAGTCTTTCTCATTAATGCGGGTACCAGGCGCATCAAAGTGAGCCTTCACTTCACGCACTGGGGCGCTAAGAACGATCGCGCCCTTTAACTTTCCTTTGAATCGCTGCATGTCCGCTTCGTCTTTCGCGTCGAAGTAGATCACTTCCGCCGTGAGTGGTCCGTTGGTACCCGGCGACCAGGCTTTTGGATAGGCGATCAGCGGTATTGCCTGAGGCTCAACCACCTGCGCGGGAAATCGCTTTAGTGTCCAACCTCGCCCAAATGGTCCCCATGCTTCGAGATGGGCGTTCTGCAGGCCCCACTTGATCATTTGATCGCGCGTCCATTCGTTTGCTCTTTTCATTCCCGGCGAATTGGTAAGACGAGGACCAATTACGTCAGTCAGATAGCTCAGAGTCTGCATTACCTGTGAACGATTCATACCCTCGTCCTTGATCCGCTCGATGGGATCGTTCGGATCCCTGGCCGGGGTTTGCTGACCCGACTGCTGCACTCTGACCGTGGGCTGACTGTTCGGAGTTTGAGCTGGTTGCTGCGCGAAAATCGCGTTGGGCGAGAAGAGAAAGGTCACAAGCAGGGCAAGTGCGACATAGCGTCGTAACATATTAAAACTCTCCTGAGATTTAATCACAGACTAAATTCTGTGCCACTTTTTATCGAGCAGGTTGACGGTCTCTTTCGACTTTGGTTTGCTTGACCTTGGCAATGTCGGGTCCCGCCGCATTCGAACTGTACCCACACTCTTCGTTTGCGCAGTAACGAAACGTACCCTGCTTCTTGGTGGTCTTCTCGAGCAGAAAAGGAGCCCGGCAATTCGGACACGCTTCCTTCACCGGCTTGTTCCAGAAGACCGCGTCACAGGTGGGATACTGCGAGCAACCGTAGAATGTTTTTCCACGTTTCGATTTCTTGACGACCAGCTCACCAACGCATCCTTCCCGCAGGCACGCGACGCCCGTCGTTTCCTGCTTGATGTATTTACACTTTGGGTAGTTTGAGCAGGAGATAAACTCCCCGAAACGCCCGAACCGTCTCACGAGTTGCGCTCCGTCGACAGGGCACTTCTCATCGAGCGGGATCGGTGCCGGCGCAACGGCACCGGCTTTGGAGATCTTGCGAATGTTACGACACTCGGGATAACCCGTGCAGCCGAGGAATTGACCGAAGCGACCTCGCTGCAGCTGCATGGGCTTTCCACACAGATCGCAGGCTTCCGGTTCCTCCGATCCATTGCTTCCCGCATTTGCCTCTCCGGCTGCATTGCCATCCGCGCCGGCCTTAGGCTCAGCGTCACGGGTGGCGCCGCATTTGAGACACTTGAGATACTTGCCGAAACGCCCAAACTTCTTGACCATCCCCTTGGTTTCGCACTTGAGACAAACCTCGTCTGTAGGTGTGTCTACATTCTTGATCTCGTCGGTGTACTTCTTGAACTTACCCAGATCGTCCTTGAACTTGTCATAGAATTCATGCAGCGCGGTGGTCCATTTGAGCTTTCCTTCTTCGACGTGATCGAGCTCTTCCTCCATGCGCGCCGTGTAGGTCACATTAAAAAGGTCGTCGAACCCGCCTTCGATCAGCACGTCGTTTACAGTCTTGCCCAAACCGGTCGGATGAAACCGACCTTCCAGCTTCTCAACATATTCACGGTCCTGAATCGTAGTCATGATCGCGGCGTAAGTTGATGGCCGGCCTATTCCCTTTTCCTCAAGTGCTTTGACCAGAGTGGCCTCAGTAAAACGAGGTGGCGGCTCAGTGAAGTGCTGCTCGGGAGTTATCGACTTCAAATCCAGCACTTCACCCTCTTTAACCATCGGTAGAGTGCGTTCGGCCTCCTCGTCTTCCTCGGTCTTTTCGTCGCGACCCTCCTGGTAAAGCTTCAGAAATCCGTCAAACTTCTGCACCGAACCTGTCGCGCGAAAAAGGAAACGACCGGCGTTGATGTCGATGGTTGTTTGATCGAAGATCGCGGGAGTCATGTGCGAAGCCACAGTCCGCTGCCAGATAAGTCGGTAGAGTCTCAGCTCATCCTTGTTCAGATACTGGGCCAGGGAATCCGGCGTGCGCGCAACCTCAGTTGGGCGAATGGCCTCGTGTGCGTCCTGCGCATCTTTCTTGGATCGATAATGAACGGCCTTCTCCGGCAGATAAGCGGGACCATATTGCTTGCCAATGAAATCACGGAGTTCACCGAGAGCGGCTTCGGAAACGCGGGTAGAATCGGTGCGCATGTAGGTGATCAGACCCACCGATCCTTCCGACCCCAGCTCCACACCCTCGTATAGCTTCTGCGCCAGCATCATCGTTCTCTTTACCGCAAAACCAAGCTTGCGCGACGCTTCCTGTTGCAGCTTTGATGTGATGAACGGTGGTACCGGATTTCGTTTCCGTTCCTTAGTGGCTACTTCGCTGACAACGAAAGGTTCTTTCTCTGCCTCGGCAACGATTTCAGTCGCCCGGGCTTTTTCGTTGATCAGAATCTCGCTCTTCTTAGTGTTCTGATCGAAACCGCTCGTCTTAACCGTTTGCTCGCCAACCTTGAAAAGCCTGGCATCAAACGCCGGCGGCAATTTCGCCGCAACGTTGGCGACGATCGTCCAGTACTCCGTTTTCAGAAATTTTTCGATTTCACGCTCGCGCTCGACCACCATTCTCAAGGCGACTGATTGAACCCGACCTGCGCTAAGCCGGCCTCCGATGGTGCGGCACAGAAGCGGTGAAACTTTGTAACCCACCAACCGATCCAGAACGCGGCGAGCCTGCTGGGCGTCAACGAGGTTCTCATCAATTTGTCCCGGACTATCAAACGCCGCATTCACAGCGCGCTTCGTGATCTCATTGAACATCACCCGATAGGTGGGCTTGGCAGGCCGTTTAGGAATAATCTCTTCCGCAAGGTGTTGGCAGATAGCTTCGCCCTCGCGGTCCGGGTCGGCAGCAAGATAAACGGCGTCCGCATCTTTGGCAGCTTTCCTAAGTTCCGCGACGATTCTTTTGTTGTTCCGCTTGCGGGAGTCTGGAATTACTTCGTAGGTGGGTTTGAAATCATCGTCGACATCAACTCCCAGGCCTTTGGAAGGCAGATCTTTGATGTGGCCTATCGAGGCTTTAACCAGATAGTCCTTTCCCAGGTATTTATTAATTGTCTTCGCCTTTGCCGGCGATTCAACGATGACCAGATTTTTTGCCATGCTATCTCTTTGTACTTTGTTCTACATCTTCCTTACAAAACACTTTCCTGGAAGGGCGCGCACCAATTCGCGCATCTCCAACGCTAACAGGGCGGCGGTCAAATCGGAAATCGATAACTTACTTCGGTCGACAAGTGAGTCAATGTGTTCCGGACTGTCAGCTGCCAGCAGTTTCAAAACCGTGCTCTCAGAATTTGAAAGTCCACGAGGCACCAATGACAGTTGATCCGCTAGCGACTTCTCCTTCTTCTTCTCTCCAAATGGGGGCGGCAACAACTTCGCCGCGATTTGCGGTGGCAACTCGGCTGCGACATCCTGCCACTGCTGCACCAGCTTCGCGCCCGCACCTTTGATCAGGTAATTCGTGCCGAAGGAGTTCCGCGAAGTAATATTGCCCGGGACTGCGAAGACTTCCCTGTTTTGCTCAATCGCCAGCCGCGCCGTTATCAAAGATCCAGAATTTTCCGCTGCCTCAACCACCACAACGCCGAGGCTCAAGCCGCTAATGATGCGGTTACGGTACGGAAAGTTTTCTGACACAGGTGGAGTGCCAAGTGGGAACTGCGTGACTACTGACCCACCGCTTTCAAGAATCTCGTCCGCAAGTTTTCTATGATCGCGCGGATAAACCTGGTCAATCCCAGTGCCCAATACGGCTACCGTACGACCACCGCCTTCGAGAGCGCCGCGGTGTGCTGAGGCATCGATTCCGCGTGCAAAACCCGAGACTATTGTGACTCCCCTTTGGGCCAAATCACGCGCCAGCATCAAAGCCGCGTTTTGCCCGTATGTCGAACATCTGCGCGAGCCGACAATCGCCACGCACGGATGCTCGAGACATTCTTCCCAGGCGCCCTTCACGTAGAGAGTGATTGGTGGATCGTAGATCTCGCTTAACATCGCGGGATAAACGCCATCGTCAAGTATTAAAAGATCGGCGCCGAATTTCCTAACGCTTTCAATCTCGGCTTCGGCATTCTTAAACAAGTCGCGCGCAATGATGCTATCGATAGCTTCCGGCAAGAGCCGCAACTTTTCCAACTCGGCTCTAGTCGCGCCATAAACAGCTTCAGCGGAGCCAAAGCGTTCCAGGAGTTTGGCAGCAGCGCGAGGTCCGATGCCCGGGGTCATGTTGAGCGCAACCCAATCTCTAATCATGTGAGGAGTTCCTTTGAGCGCTGGAGTTTGGCGCTCTTTCAATCATCAATCTTAAGTGAGGTGTACCGCTCTGGCTGTCGGTTATCGCCGGTTCCTGCCGTCTGCTCCTGCCTCCTGCCTAATAGTCTGGCGGAGGCGTGTAGGAATCGAACCTACCTGAGCCTGTTCTCACAGTCTCACTGACGGTTTTGAAGACCGCGCCGTTCACCAGAACAGATTCGCCTCCACGAATCCCACAGCGGCCCGCCAAAGCCGCAACCCTACGCGCCGTCAGGCGGAACTGTCAAGCGAGACCCGGCGCGACGAATCCTGCAACAACATCGCCAGGCTCCTTAAAGGCGACCGTGATTCCGTCCCGGTCGCTTGACCTCCAAACACCCACCAGTCTATTATCCAGACTCTTCGAACGAACGTTCGAACGTGATGAGAGAACTCGATGTTTAGGGGCTATAAATGCTCTTATGCCCCGAATCGATCACCTAAACCTGAGCTTGGAGAACCAACTTGCTAATTAACTTTCAGACATCGCCCGAGCAGTACAAGCACTGGAGGCTTACGACTGAGGGTCCGGTAGCCACTCTCTCGATGGACGTTCAGGAGGAGGCAACGCTCGCCGAAGGGTACAAGCTCAAGCTCAATTCCTATGACCTCGGAGTCGACATCGAACTAGCCGATGCGGTGCAGCGTCTCCGATTTGAGCACCCGCAAGTCCAGGTTGTGGTGATCACCAGCCTTAAGCCGCGCATCTTCTGCGCCGGCGCCAATATCTACATGCTCGGCACTTCGTCACACGCTTTCAAGGTTAACTTCTGTAAGTTCACGAATGAGACGAGGTGTTCGATTGAGGACTCTTCAACTCATTCGGGCAAGACATTCGTGGCCGCGCTGAATGGAACAGCCTCCGGTGGAGGTTATGAACTGGCTATTGCCTGCGATGAGATCTATCTGGTTGACGATGGCAACTCCGCCGTTTCCCTTCCCGAAGTACCACTCCTGGGCGTATTGCCTGGCACCGGAGGCTTGACGCGACTGGTGGATAAACGCAAGGTCCGCCGCGATCGCGCCGACGTGTTTTCGACGCTGGCGGAGGGACTAAAAGGCAAGCGCGCGAAGGAGTGGGGTCTCATCGATGACTATTGTCCTACCAGCAAGTTCCAGGAAGGACTGAAGGCGCGGGTCCACAGCATTGTAGAAGCCAATGGTCAGATGAATTCCGGGCCCGGCATAAAACTCAATTCGCTCGCATTTGAGTCCAGCGCTGATGGTCGGGAATACAAGTACGTCAGTGTGAAACTGAACCGCGAACAACGCTACGCAGATTTGACCATCCGCGGTCCGGAGTCCGGTCTGCCGACAACGCCGGAACAGATTCAGATCCTCGGTGACTCGTACTGGCCACTGCAGGCGTACCGGGAACTTGATGATGCCCTGCTGCATCTGCGTGTGAATGAACCGGAGACCGGCCTCGTCTGCCTTCGCACCGAAGGAAACATCGACGACGTCTTGACTATTGATAAGACCCTGGCGGCACACCAGGACCATTGGCTGATTCGCGAAATCACGTTGAACATGGCGCGCGTGCTCAGGCGACTTGATCTCACTGCGAAGAGTTTCTTTGCCTTGATTGAACCTGGCAGTTGCTTTGCCGGAAATTTGCTTGAACTTGCAATCGCCTCAGATCGGACTTACATGCTCAATAGCCCGGATAAACCTATTGAAGTCGCGGTGAGTGAGTTGAATGCTGGTCCATTGCCGATGAGCAACGGACTGACACGATTGGAATCGCGCTTCATCGCAACGCCCGACAGCGTTGGCGAGATCCTCGTTCAGAAAAGCAGGCTTGACACCGAACGGGCGGACGAACTGGGCCTGGTCACTTTTGCGCCGGATGATCTGGATTGGGAAGATGAAATCCGCGTGGCGATTGAAGAAAGAACTTCGTTGTCGCCGGACGCGCTGACGGGAATGGAAGCGTCTCTAAGATTTGCCGGACCCGAAACCATGGATACCAAGATCTACGGTCGTTTGACCGCCTGGCAAAACTGGATCTTCCAACGCCCTAACGCCGTAGGCGAACACGGTGCATTAACTAATTACGGAAAGCCAACGCAGGCTCAGTTTGATTTTAAGAGGACGTAGCTAAGGTTAATTCATGAATCTATACGATCGCATACCAAACAACGTAAATCTGGCAGAGGACAAGAAACTGCAGCGCGCTCTTGAGAAATGGCTCCCGAATTATCTCGACTGGTGGCGCGAGATGGGGCCGGAAGGTTTTCAGAATAAGGACGTCTACTTGCGCACGGCGATCAGCGTTGAACCTGATGGTTGGGCCAACTTCGACTTCGTGAAGATGCCCGATTATCGTTGGGGAATTTTTCTCAAGCCGGCTGAACCCGGCGCGACGATTGGGTTTGGTGACAACTATGGTCAGCCTGCTTACCAGGAAGTACCCGGTGAGTTTCGTAATTCTTTGCGCCGGATCATTGTCACGCAAGGCGACACGGAACCCGCTTCAGTCGAACAGCAACGCGAGCTCGGCAAGACCTGCCCTTCGCTCTACGACTTGCGCAACCTGTTTCAGGTGAATGTGGAAGAGGGCCGTCACCTCTGGGCCATGGTTTACCTGCTGCAACGCTACTTCGGACGCGATGGGCGTGACGAAGCGGACGCTTTGTTGGAACGTCGCAGCGGCAATCCCGATAAACCCCGCATTTTGGAGGCCTTCAACCAGCCCTGTGACGACTGGCTCAACTTTTTCTGCTTCACGATGTTCACGGATCGCGACGGCAAGTATCAACTCTCAGCACTGGCTGAGTCGGGGTTTGAGCCACTCGCGCGCACTTGTCAGTTCATGCTGACTGAAGAAGCGCACCACATGTTTGTCGGTGACACCGGCATCAATCGGATCGTTAAGCGCACCGCGCAGTTAATGAAAGAAGGTGATGTGCGCCAGCTCGGTGGCATCCCTTTGGACATTATTCAGAAGCACGTCAACTTCTGGTTTAGCTATTCGCTCGACTTGTTCGGCGGAGAGATCAGCTCCAACTCGGCAGACTTCTTCGCAGCCGGCCTCAAGGGTCGTTACAAGGAACAGGAGCTGTACAGTGACCATCTCGCTGCGGATCAAACATTTACCATGACGGTTGTCGAAGACGGGAAGCTTGGTTCACGCGAAGTTGCGCTTAGAAACGCTTTGAATGAAGTGCTGCGGGGCGAATACGTAAGAGACTGCGAGAAGGGTTTGGCGCGCTGGAACAAGACACTGGCCGAAGCTGGCATCAGCGATCGAATCTACCTACCAAACACGCGGTTCCATCGCCACGTGGGTGAGTATGCCGGTCACCACTTCGACATCGAAGGAAATCCGATCAGCGCCGCAGAATTTGAGCAGCGGAAGGCAGAGTGGCTTCCAACCATCGAAGACCGCGAATACGTGCGCAGCCTGATGCATCCGGTGGTCGAGCCCGGCAAGATCGCTAACTGGATCGCACCTCCGGCAGCGGGAGTCAAAGGCAAGCCGTTCGAATTTGAGTACGTGAGGCTTTAAGAATTTCGAAATTCGGATTGCGGATTTCGTCTGAACTTGGAACTTAGTACCTATGACAGAAATCACCCAAGCACAGTCGTCACAAAGTTCGAAATCCGAAATTCGAAATCCGAAATTCGATCAGAAGCTGGAGTTTATCCTGCGCAATGCGGCGCGCATTTTTGCCGAAAAGAGTTATCACTCCACTTCGATGCGGGACATCTCGCGCGCCACTGAAGTGAGCCTCGCTGGCCTTTACCATTACTGCAAATCAAAGGAAGAATTATTGTTTCTGATTCAGGACAACTGCTTCGGGCGTGTCCTGGATCGGTTGGAACAGCGACTGGCGGAAGTATCGGAACCAATTCAAAAACTACGAATCTTTATCGACAATCACCTCGCATTTTTCGCGGCTAACATGGCGGAGATGAAAGTTCTTTCACATGAGGCCGATTCTCTTGCTGGTGATCTGCATCAACATGTTTCCGGCAAGAAGCAGAAATATACAAGACTGGCCCGAGAGATTCTCAGCGAGCTGCAAGCCGAGCAGCCTGAGAAGCGTCGTGTGGATCTTACAGCGGCCACATACGCGCTCTTCGGAATGATGAACTGGATTTACAATTGGTACGATCCCAGCGGTAAGTTGAAGGTTGCAGAGCTGGTTGAACACGTCACCCGACTATTTCTGCATGGTTTTGTTGATGAACTGGCGCCTGAAGAACTAAACTCCACCGCTCAGCCCAGGACGGAGTTGGTGAGTGTGTGGCGCGCTTCAGGGGTGCTCGAGTGATAGCGATGGCATGGTAATCACGCAAAGACGCGGTATGTAGCATAGACTTTAGTCTGTGTGTCGGTTTGAATGTTCACAGCGATCCACAGACTAAAGTCTATGCTACATACCGAAACAGCCAATCTCGTAACCTACGTCGTCGACCAGGGCGTGGCGATTCTGACCCTCAACGATCCTCCGGCGAATACCTACACACACGAGATGATGCAAACGCTGGATCAACGCATCCTAGCCGCCCGAATGGATGAGAGTGTCCAGGTCATTGTGATCACGGGCAATGGTGAGAAATTCTTCTGCGCCGGCGCCAATATCCAGATGCTTGCTGACGTGACGCCCACTTTCAAGTACTATTTTTGTCTCCACGCCAATGAAACTCTGTCGCGTCTGGAACAAACGGCAAAGCTCGTGATCGCCGCGATTAACGGACACTGCGTGGGTGGAGGATTGGAGGTCGCGATGGCCGCTGACCTTCGCATTGCCCGCAAAGGCGCGGGCAAGATGGGCTTGCCGGAAGTTTCTCTGGGTGTTCTCCCTGGAACTGGCGGCACGCAGCGGGTGGTGCGTATGGTTGGCAAGTCGAAGGCAATTGAGTTAATGGCCAGCGGCGAGCTGTTCGATTTTGAACGCGGCCAACAACTCGGGATCATTAACGACATCTACGAAACAGAGAATGCTACGGCCTTTCTAGAAAGAGTGCTGGAATATGCGCGACAGTTCATTACGCCTAACCGGGCCTCCCTCGCAGTCGGTCTCATCAAGCGCAGTGTCCAGACCGGAGCGGAGATACCCTTCGAGTCGGCACTTGCACTCGAGCGCGAGCTGCAGCAGCAACTGTTTCAGTCGGAAGACGCGAAGGAAGGCATCGACGCTTACGTAAACAAACGCAAACCAGTATTTAAAGGCAAATAGGTGTCAGGTTTCGGGTGTCAGGTGCCGGTTTGGATTTTACTACCGACACCCGGCACCCGATACCTGACACCCTTCCACCATGTACGAACATATCGACGTCACTGAAGATTCCGGTATCGCCACGATTACGCTAAACCGCCCTGAGAAGCTTAATGCTTTCGTTGGGCACATGCGGCGTGACTTGGCAGAAGCACTGGAGGCCACGGGAAGTGACCGGGCGATTCGGGTGGTGGTCGTGACCGGTGCCGGTCGGGCGTTTTGTGCCGGCGGCGATGTGTCGTTTATGGCGGACCTAATCGAACGCAAGGACACCGAGGAGTTTTCCCGTCTGCTCTGGGCCGCCCGACGTGTGGTGATGGCAATCAGGCAGATGACCAAGCC
>JAMQPH010000503.1 GCA_023717605.1 Pyrinomonadaceae bacterium | reverse complement strand
GGATCAAGTGGTAAAGGCCATTGGACGTTATGAATATACAAGCGTGGAATTTAGATATCGGCACAATGTCCAAGATGACTATGACAGACGACTCTAGCCGGCTTCAGGTTAGCCCAAGAGTCCGAGAGTCGGATGGCAGAGACGCCGGACAGACCCACGACGTTAAGGCCGAAGTTTCGGAGTTGAACTTTTTTTACGGACGACTGCAGGCGCTCAAGAATATCAACATGGTTTTCGGAGCGAATCAGGTTACCGCAATTATTGGTCCCTCCGGTTGTGGCAAGTCCACTTTGCTGCGATGCTTCAATCGAATTCATGACCTTTATCCGGATACGCGTTACGAGGGAAAGATCATTCTTCAGCCAAGTGGTACAAACGCAATCGGTCCGGAAACAGATCCGTTCGAGATGCGGCTGCGGGTCAGTATGGTTTTCCAAAAACCTAATGCATTTCCGAAGTCGGTTTTTGAAAACGCGGCGTTTGGATTACGTTTGAGAGGGGTAAGGGGTAAGGAACTCGAGGAGCAAGTCGAACAGTCTTTGGTTTCTGCGGCTCTCTGGGACGAAGTGAAAGACCGGTTGCACCAGTCGGCCTACACCCTGTCAGGTGGTCAACAACAGCGTCTCTGTATCGCGCGTGCTCTAGCGACTGATCCGGAAATGCTCCTTTTTGACGAACCAACTTCAGCGCTTGATCCGATTGCCACCAGTAAAATCGAAGACCTTATTTTCGAGCTCAAACGTAAGGTGACGGTGATTGTTGTCACGCATAATATGCAGCAGGCGGCGCGCGTATCAGATGTCACAGCCTTTATGTATTTGGGAGAGCTTATTGAGGCTTCTCCGACAAAAGACATGTTTGAGAATCCCGCTAAGAAACTAACAGAGGAATACATCACAGGGCATTTTGGTTAGCGCGGAATTATGTCAGCCCAGGTTTCATGCAAATGATAGAAGCCCGAAAGCCCGAAAAGATTAAGCTCGGGAACCCGATTGGCAGCAGCTCGTCCAGCAAGATCGTTGTGCGCGACCTCGACTTCTATTACGGGCGCGCGCAAGCCCTTCACGGAATCAATTTGGAGATCCAGGAGCGGGTGGTTACTGCATTCATCGGCCCGTCCGGCTGCGGGAAATCAACCTTTATTCGAACGCTGAATCGGATGAATGATGTAATTGCGGGAACGCGTGCCGAGGGCGAAGTCATCATTGACGGTCAAAATATCTATGCACCGGGAACTGATGTGGTTGAGCTTCGACGGCGCGTCGGGATGGTATTTCAGAAGTCCAACCCATTTCCCAAGACCATCTTCGACAATGTAGCGTACGGTTTAAGGATCAATCGAATGACCTCGACCAAGGGTGAACTGGAGGCATGCGTGGAACAAGCGCTGAGAGACGCCGCGCTTTGGGAAGAGGTTAAGGACCGCTTAAAACAATCCGCCCTCGGTTTGTCCGGCGGTCAACAGCAGCGGCTATGCATCGCTCGGGCCCTCGCCATTCGTCCCAGTATCGTGCTAATGGATGAACCGGCATCGGCTTTAGATCCGATGGCCACCTCGAGAATTGAGGAGCTGATTGTTGAACTGAAGAAGCAGTATACGATAGTGATCGTTACCCACAACATGCAGCAGGCGGCTCGCGTATCCGACACGACTGCCTTCTTCTGGCTAGGTAAGCTCATTGAGGTGAATTCAACCGAGAAAATGTTCACTAATCCCGACGAGAAGCTGACTGAGGATTACATTACTGGAAGGTTTGGATGAAAGGATTTTTGATTTTAGATTGGTGATTTTTGATTTTGGACTTCCAGGACGAAACCAGGGCTTGAGCGAAGCGACGATCAAAAATCCAAAATCCAAAATCTAAAATATATACATGGAATACCACAGACACCTTGACGACGAACTGAATTCGCTTCGAGATCGTGTGTTGTTACTAGGCGGCGAAGCCGAAGCAGCCCTTCAGAAGGCCATGCACTCGCTGATGGACCGGGACAGCGATCTTGCTCGCGGCGTGCTGAATCACGATGACGCCATCGACCGGGTTGAAGTCGAAATCGATCGGCAATGCATCGATATCATCGCCCTCAGGCAGCCTGCGGCGCGGGACCTTCGCTTTGTGATTTCGGTGGCTAAAATGGCCCCGGTTCTTGAACGGATCGCAGACCATGCCTGTAACATCGCGCGCGCGGCAATCGATCTCAATAACGAGCCGGAGCTTAAGCAGAATATCGAGCTCCGCCAGATGGCCGAACAAGCCTCTGCCATGTTGCGTGCTGCGCTAGATGCGTTCACTTCCAACGACGCGCTGGCGGCGCGAGAGGTGATCAAGCGAGATATCGATATTAACGAGCTTTACAATCGAGTATTTCATAACTTGATCGAGAGAATGGTATCCGAGCCTTCAACAGCCAGTCGTGACGCGCGCTTGATCTTTGTGGCCAAGCATCTGGAGCGCATCGGCGACTACGTTACTGATATCTGCGAGTTGACTGTTTACATGGCGGAAGCCGCTTTTATCAAGCACAGCGATTGAGGGCCTAATGGCGCGACCCGTTTTGATCATCGAAGACGATCCTGATATCTCGGAGAGTCTGAAATATAACCTCGAGCGAGAAGGCCTGCAGACTGTCGTTGCGTCTACTGGCGAGCAGGGCTTGATCGAGGCGCTGAATGAACGCAACCCACCAATCCTAATTATGCTCGACCTGATGCTACCAGGCATGAGTGGCACGGAACTCTGTCGTCGATTTCGCAGGGAGCCCTTAACCAGACGCACGCCGATTATTATCTTGACTGCCAAAGGATCAGAATCTGATCGGGTGGCGGGTTTGGATCTTGGCGCGGATGACTACATAACCAAGCCATTCTCCGTAAGAGAACTTCTGGCGCGCGTGCGCGCAGTCTTGCGACGCATGGACGAAGGCGCCACGAAGACTTATGAAGACGACCACCTGATGATCGACTTCGCTGACATTCGCGTTGTTTGTGATGGTCGCAAAATCAAACTTACTAATAAGGAATTTAGCTTGCTTTCGGTTCTAGCCAAGAGCGCCGACCGAGTAGTAACCCGCCAGCAGCTTCTGGATAACGTGTGGGGCTACAGTTATTATGGTGACGCCCGTACTTTGGATGTACACATTAGGCGCTTGCGCCAGAAGTTAGAAGACTGCGGCAATTGTATTGAAACGGTCGTCGGAGTCGGTTACCGCTTTACCGGGTGCTCACAAAAGCCGGAAGGCAATTGATCACGAAGGTAGCGATTGTGTTTAGGCCCCACAGGTTTTTGCTTGCCATCTGTGCCACTCTTGTCGGGATCCTTATCCTTATTTTTTCGTACAGCTTCATCGCGTTAGTGGCAGCCACGCTTGGGTTTTTGGCGGGATACTTCCTGCTGAAACACCGCCAAGCCAAACAACAACGCACCTCCTCACTTCCCACTCAGAATGCAGCCGGTTCTTCCGACTCTCGGTCAACCGAGATCTTCGCCCTGGGTAAGCTCTTCGAGGCCACTTTGGACGAAATGCGCGAGGGGTTGCTTGTCGTCGACAACGACATGCGTGTCGTTGCTTCAAATCCTGCGGCGCACCGGTTGTTCAATTTGGTGACAGGCAGACTTGAGTCTCAACGTTTGACCGAATTGACTCGAAACCCGGCAATCTACAGTGCGTTTCACGATGCGCTCAAAGGAAATGAACGGTCGGGCGTGGAAATCGAAACACACGCTCCCACGCGCCGGGTTTTTGATCTACGAGTGGTGCCCTTAGGCAACAGCGACGGTACCGGCACGGCTGGAGCGATTGGCGTCTTCTTCGATATAACACAACTCGAAAAACTCGAGCGGGTGAGGCAGGAGTTTCTTTCGAATGTCTCCCACGAACTGAAGACCCCACTAACTGCAATCGTGGCATTTGTAGAGACACTCGAAGCAGGGGCACTTGATGATCGGGAAAACAGTGAACGATTCCTTGAGATAATTCGCAAGAATGCCGCTCGGATGCAGAATCTCATCGACGACATACTCGAATTAAGTGCAATTGAAGCTGGTAATGTGGGTGTTAAGGCGGAAGAAATTGAGCTCAGTCCCTTAATCAATGACGTGATCATGTCTCTTGCCGCGAAGGCGTCTTCGCGCGGCATTACTGTAAAGAACCATGTTCCACCAGATACACTTGTCTTCGTGGACGCGCGACGCCTTGAACAGATGCTCACTAACCTTGTGGATAACGCGATCAAATTCAACCGCGATGGAGGAATGGTCACAATCGGCTGCGAAGCGGGCGCCCGCACTCGGATTCTAGTTAAGGACACCGGGGAGGGGATTCCGGCGCAGCATCTCGAACGTCTGTTCGAACGTTTCTACCGGGTTGATCGGGCGCGCTCAAGAGACATGGGGGGAACTGGTTTGGGCTTGGCGATAGTTAAACACTTAGCGCGGGCTCATGGCGGGGAGGTGAGAGTCAGTTCCCAGTTAGGGAAGGGAAGCACTTTTGAAATTGATCTGCCGCAAGCTAACGGAGTCTCTGGGGGGCCTGAGCCGGCAGTCAAGCGAGAGCCTATTTCAACTCCCGGTTATTGAAAGCCCAAACTTCACGCTTTTCTTCCGTTTCGGCACCTTGCGCACCGCGCTTTTCCCTAGTAGCGATTCGGCCAGAATCCGCAGATTAATCGGTATGTCAGGCGGTTTGCACTCGCCCTTGAGTGGCCTTTGATAATGAGCCAGCAGTGGCACCTCGGCGCAACAAAAGTCACAGGCAGCCAGATGGTGCCTTACAAGAGTCATGATCTCAGGCGAAAGGCCCTGTAAATGGAACGAGAGTAATAAGTTAGACGAAGGGCAAGCGATCGTCTTTGTGAACGAGTCTACGCTTGAGGTTTTCATTTGAACCCCTGGTGCCGCTGCACAGAATCGGACTTCGATACGCCAATCGGCTAACAACGAAGGGCCACGGGGGCATTTGGCGGTTCGCCTAACCGTCGAGAAGCTACCTTATTCAACAGCAGGAAAGGCTTAATTCGGAACCGATTCCAGATTTTTTTCCCTTCCAGCCGAACTATTTCCCCAATGCTATCAATGCTTTTGGCCAAGTGTAAAAAGATGTTGCCCATTATTTAAAATCTTGCTAAGATATGCCGCGTTAAGTCAGAGGGCGTCGGCTCTTTGGCTCTTTCTTTCCAGGAAGAACTTCACTTTGATCATCGGCTCGCACTAGAGCCAGCATCCCAAATTGATACCCTAAAACGGGTAAGTATCTTCTTCAATAACCAGTGATTTGAGCTTGAGCCGTGGGTTAACTGCGGTTGTGGTTCTCAGTCCTCCCAGGACGTTCAACATCACCAAATCTGCAATGCGACTTTCTATCAACTCCTTTTGAGAGATCACCGGGCGTCCAGTAAACGACCCGCCAGGACAATTAAAACTTGCCTCCCTTTGAAGCAGCACCGACAAAAACCATCTGGGCCGCAACGGATAATCCAGTGAAATCCATAAGTCACGAAATCGACAAAGAACTAGAACCCAGCACCAGCGAAGATCAGCCACGGACGCGACGCACTTCGGAAAGACAGGCGAAGAGTGGCAAATGGGTTGAAAGCCTTCGTTCCTCAGACGTAGGTCGCCTTTGGACTGAGCTCCACCGCATTGTCTCTCACCACCCCCTGGTTAGAGCTTCGCGAAGCGCAGGACTCCTGGTGGAGGAAGGCGCTACCACCGCGTACACAGATTTAACTCAGGAACTGTTTGTTCAGCTCTTAAGTAAGAACAGATTTGAACACTATCTCGAGACGGAGATGACGGACTATGAGATTGAGTGTGAAATCAGCCAGATTGAACTGACCAACCTGTTGACGGCAGAACTCCGGAAGCGTCATCCCGAAAGCTACCGTCTGGCCCGGCGGATTTCAACGCTCATCCAATCCAGTTCTAATTTCCGCCGCTTTGATTCAAGCGGCATGAACGATGAACCCCATCGGAGGCTTGCTGACCGGGTTTACGGCTTGAGCGAATGGCCCGACGGAAAACGTCGCCGGGACTCGCATGATCTTGAGCAGCGAGCTCATATGGTCTCCGTGCGAGCACGTGACACCCGCATGGTTGGCTGCACTGGCGATTCTCAGGTTGTTATCAGCAACTCGGACCTCGAGGACCTCATCGTTTCGGTGCTGGATGCCATGGACTCACCCGCGGACGTGCGCACCCTGCGCAGTTTGGTGATGTCTCGACTTCCAGTGATGGACATTTACCTTGTCCCGTTGGACGGTGACGACAGCGACAACGAGAATCACTTCGAACCGGTTGATAAGCGCGAGAATGCTGAACAGGGACTATTACGGCGCGAGTCGGAAGATGAAGCGGCGGGATTTGTTGATCAGTTCTTGAAAAACCTGCACGAGACGGTAAGGGGAAAGATCAAACAGTACAACCGAATTCTCGGTGTATTGTGGCACTGCTACCTTAGTCCCGAGCAGTCTACCCAGCTCGAAGTGGCGGCCGTTCTTGGCGTGTCCGACTCGTTGGTCTCGGACTATCGCCGGCGCATTGAACAGGAGCTACGCGCTCTTTCTTTCTCGGAAGTAGAGGAAGCGCGACGCTTTGAAAGTGCCCTACGCGAGCGTGTAAAAACCCTGGTATATACTGGTGAACAGAGTGAAGTTGTAGTCCAGGTGGAGGAGACTTTCTGATACTGCACTGATAGAACTTACCGCGAATTTAAAGTAAATAGCCTTTTTTGAAGCTGCTACGCCAGTAAGCGTCGCAGCTTCTTCGTTCTGGGCGAACCAATCAAGGGGGATTCCATGCCATAACATCTGCTGACACGCAACACAGAAGTCAGTAGGGCAGCTGGACTAGTCTTTGATAGAAAGCTTGTGTGATTATATGCCCACATGAAGCGGGTGTACTGGAGTTATTTGGCCGACGCGCCCAGAGCCAGCAGCTTTGTTTTGGTTTATTGTGCCGGCGCGTTCAATCCCGTGTCACGAATTCCGTATTCCCGCGCGGAGCAGACCGAAGCTGGCAGCTTCGGACAAGCACAAAATAAACTATCTCGAGCACATTGAGGCCGGGAATTAGAGCCGCTTTGGTTCTCTGAATGAAGTGTAGGCGATTTGTCGCTTTCGTCGGTGGATGGCTCCGCAAAAACGCAATTGCCTCGGTCATAGTATGATTTTGCGTTAAGTTAGGATCCTAATGACAGCTATGTACATCCTGGGGATTTCAGCCTATTACCACGACTCGGCAGCTTGCCTTATCAAAGACGGAGAAATTGTTGCCGCCGCTCAAGAGGAACGCTTCAGTCGCAAGAAACACGACCACCGTTTCCCTGCCGCAGCGGTTGAATATTGCTTGCAAGAGGCGCGGATCTCCCCGGAGGAAGTCGACCTGGTTGCGTTCTATGATAAGCCGCTGCTTAAGTTTGAACGGCTACTGGAAACATACATCGACTTTGCTCCAAGCGGGATTCGCTCTTTTCTGATGGCCATGCCTTTGTGGCTGCGCGAAAAGCTCTGGATTCGCGAACAGATCGGAAAGAGTGCGAACTATAAAGGCAAGGTCCTTTTTACCGAGCATCATGAGTCCCACGCCGCTTCGGCCTTTTTCCCTTCGCCATTTGAGTCTGCCGCTGTCCTGACCATGGACGGTGTAGGAGAATGGGCGACATCATCCTACGGGTACGGACGGGGCAACGAGTTGCACCTGCTTAAGGAGTTGCATTTCCCGCACTCGCTGGGACTGCTCTATTCTGCGTTCACTTACTACACTGGTTTCAAAGTCAACTCCGGCGAGTACAAGGTGATGGGACTTGCGCCGTACGGCGAACCTCGGTACGTGCAGCAGATCCTGGACGAACTTATTGACCTAAGCGACGACGGTTCCCTCCGTCTAAACATGAAGTACTTCAACTTCGCACACGGTCTCACAATGACTAACGGCAAGTTTGATAAGTTGTTTGGTGGGGCGCCGCGCGAGGCTGAAGGTCGCCTAACAAAGCGTGAGATGGATCTTGCTCGTTCAATTCAAGAGGTGACGGAGGAAGCCATGTTGCGTATGGCCCGTACTGTTCACCGCGAAACGGGAGAGAAGAATCTCTGTCTGGCCGGTGGTGTCGCTTTGAATTGCGTCGGCAACGGTCGCATCTTGCGTGAAGGACCGTTTGAAAATGTATGGATTCAGCCGGCAGCGGGCGATGCGGGAGGCGCGCTGGGGGCTGCACTTTCAGTTTGGTATCAGTATCTCGGAAATGACCGGGATGTCGCCGCGATGTGCGGCCCTCACCGCGACGCAATGCGAGGTGCTTATTTGGGGCCGTCATTTTCAAACGATGAGATTAAAGCCTTTATTGAGACCACTGGGGCGAACTACCGGCGCATAGATCGCGCGCAATTGGCCGAACATGTGGCGAGCCTCTTGGCCCAAGAGAAAGTCGTTGGATGGTTTCAAGGTCGGATGGAATTTGGTCCACGCGCACTGGGTGCGCGGAGCATTCTAGGGGATCCACGCTCACCCAAGATGCAATCCCAAATGAATCTCAAGATCAAATTCCGCGAATCGTTTCGTCCATTCGCACCTTCGATTCTACGGGAGCGGGTTAGTGACTACTTCGAAATGGATTGCGACTCGCCCTACATGCTTCTGGTCGCGCCCATTTGCAAGGATTTGCGGCGAGAGATGACTGAAGCTGAGCAAGAATTGTTTGGGATTGAAAAACTCAACGCAGTTCGCTCGACCCTTCCGGCAATCACTCACGTAGATTACTCAGCCCGCATCCAGACAGTAAGGCGCGAAGACCATCCGGCGTACTATGACTTAATCGCTGCCTTCGGGCGGTTGACTGGTTGCCCGGTTGTAGTGAACACCTCATTCAACGTGCGCGGCGAGCCGATTGTTTGCACCCCGGAACAAGCTTATACCTGCTTCATGCGAACAGAGATGGACTGCCTGGTGATGGAAGACTATGTGTTAACAAAAGATGAGCAGGGCGAGGGCATCTTTATTGACGACATGGCCTGGCAGGAGGAGTTTCAGCTTGATTGAGTCTACAAAACATAAGCCGAAGAAGACAAAACGAAAGGGCCGAAATAAACCTGCGGTAAGCGACTCTCAAGCGCGGAAAACCGCACTAGTAGTCGCCGCTGTTTTTTTCGCCATTGCTATATGGAACATATACCGCGGTCGCATGACCCAGGTGGCAGTGTTTGCCGGCATCGCGGGCGTACTCATACTGATCGGTCTATTCGTGCCAGTGGCGGCGCGCGCCTTCCACCGTTTCTGGATGGGTATTGCTGCGATACTAGGCTACGTAAACAGTAGAATTTTACTTTCCCTTCTCTACTATGGCCTGTTTACACCTGTGGGTCTTGTGCGGCGGTTGATTGGGCATGATCCAATGGAGAGACGGCGGTCACCTCGGTCTTCTTATTGGATAACGCGGGAACATACCCGACAGACAAAGAACCAATTCGAGAGATTGTTTTAGTAAGGCACGCGCGGTACTGCATTTCACCATGTCGGCACAAGTATCAAACGTAATCTCGCCTGCGCGTCAGGGAGGTTCCCGGCTTCGATCCTTTCTTGGTAAGGTCTTGCTCTCGCTTTTTGGAGTGATCGTCGCGCTCCTCCTCCTTGAGTTGCTCCTGCAAGTTTACAATCCGCTGCAAACACGAATTAAGGGTAATCGTATAGTCCTGACGACGAATAAGACCTATCATATCAAGAATGACATCATTAAGGCTCTCCCCTCAGAGGTTACAGTAACGCGAAACTCCCTCGGCTTTCGCGGACCCAACCCCCCTTCCGACCTAGGAAATCAACTCTCTCTGGTGACTATCGGTGGCAGCACCACCCAGTGCTTTTTTCTCTCTGATGATCAAACCTGGACAGCGCGCCTTGGTGAAGACCTAAAGCGCAGCTTCTCACCGGTATGGATCAACAATGCAGGACTCGATGGTCACTCAACCCATGGGCATCAAGTGTTGCTTGAGGACTTTATAGTTCCTCTTCATCCCAAAGTCGCGTTGTTTCTGGTGGGAGCCAATGATGTAGCTCGCGGCACGATTGCTGAATGGGATGCGGAAAACGTCAGGAGCGGCTTGCAATTCGGCTCGGCTAAGGCCTTCATAAAATCGCTTTCTGCGTATAGCGAAGTGGCGGCACTGGCGCTAAATATGTACCGAAGTTACACGGCCTACAAAGCTGGCCTATTGCACCAGCAGATCGACTTCAAGCAGCAGGGCTATCTGGATATTCCTGAAGAAGAACAAAAGAAATACCTGGCGGACAATGCCAGTCCGGCGTTTCTAAGCGGCTATCAAGCACGGCTCGAGAAGATCGTTGAGACTTGTCGAAAGGCTGGTATTGAGCCGGTGTTTATCACTCAGCCACTGTTAGTAGGGTTCGGAATAGACGACGTTACCGGCCTCGATCTGGCTCGTATAAAGGCCTATGGACCTCGACAATCGGGAAAAATGTATTGGGATGTAATAGAGGCTTTCAATGAGGTTACTCGGCGGGTTGGGCGCGACAGTCGCGTGCTGGTAGTTGATTTGGCCAGAGAGATGCCAAAATCATCGCGTTACTTCTATGATTTTATCCATTACACTCCTGAAGGGGCTCAGGCCATCGGGGATATACTCGACCGGTCGCTGTGTCCGGAGCTTCGGGCCAAGTTCCCCGAGTATGCGACGCAAGCGTGTCCAGCCGTCAAGTAGTGCTTCATAATTCTCATTCATTCAATTCTTATAGGGAGATCTAGAGATGCTATCAATGTTGCGTGAAATTTGGATGCTGCTTCGCGAGCGAAAGAAGTTCTGGTTGCTTCCCATAATTGTGATGTTAATGTTATTTGGTGCACTACTGGTTTTCGCTCAGAGCTCTGCTCTGGCGCCTTTTATCTACACGATTTTCTAGAGTGGAACGGATAACGCGGCTGGGTTGAAGGGGAACTCTTTAACCGCTGCAGCCAACTTGGTAGTGACAAAAGAAGTGAAGATCGCTTTCGGAGAGAAAAGGCGGGCACATGGAGATTGATAGTCGCAGTTTTGACTATGAACCCGTGAAGCCTTCACGGATAAATCGTCGCGCGCGCGAACAGGCGAACTCTGTTTCCGAATTGGGGCAGTCCCAACCCCCTCTCTCGAAGAATCGAGCGGACTCGTTAAAGGAGACTGGACTACAAGAGGTCGCGCCGGCGCTCCCAAAGGACGAACCGCTTCCATCGAAGACTGAAGTTTGGAGTGTCCGTAGAGGACACACGTTTAGTTTCATTGCGCTCTTTGTCTATGTGGCCATCGCCTATTTTCGGCCATACGAGCTTACGTCAGCGCTTTCCTGGACGGTGTGGTTGCCCTTCTGGCTGGGGATTGCGATGTTGGCGAGCTTCATCGTCACTCAGTTAACAATCGAGGGCAACCTGACGGCACGCCCACGTGAAGTTAATCTAGTGCTGCTTTTGACCGTCACCGCAGTTCTTTCGATTCCCGTGGCGGCTAGTGCTTTCGATGCGTGGGACACATTCAGCAAGGTATTCATCAAAACAGTTCTCCTGTTCATCATCATGATCAACGTGATGCGAACCGAGCGCCGGCTAAAATTGATGCTCTTCCTCGCGTTGGCTGCCGGTTTTTATATGAGCGCACTCGCTCTACAAAACTACGGGGCTGCGACCCCCGCGCCCACGGATATTGCTCGTGCCAAGGCCACCATCAACAACATGTTCGGCGAACCGAATGCAATGGCGCTACACCTGGTGACCATGATCCCGATCGCCATCGCAATGCTTCTCGCTTCGTCTAACATTCTTAAGAAGGTTCTCTACGGTGGGGGCGCCCTGTTGATGATCGCTGGAAATTTCACTACGCAGTCGCGCGGAGGGTTTCTCGGAATTGTTGCGGCAGGATCCGTTTTGGCGTGGAAGCTGGGCCGGCGTAACCGGTTCTTAATGATCGGGGTTTTGGTCATCGCAGTCGCCGCAACCTTTGCATTTGCGCCGGGCGGGTATGGTGAACGCATGTCGACTATTTTGAATCCCGATTCGGAAAGCTCGGCTACTTCTCGGCGGGAACTTCTGAAACGCTCACTGTTAATGACCGCGGCTAATCCTGTGTTCGGTATCGGCATTGGCAACTTTCCTATAGTTGGGCAACGAGGACAGACCACCCACAACGCTTATACTCAGGTTGCTGCGGAGATGGGTGTCGCGGCCTTTATCTTATATGTTCTTTTTCTGGTTGCTGGATACAAGCGGCTCCGGCGAATGGAGCGCGAGACGATAATCGACCAAAAGCTGACGCGGTACTACTACCTTACAGTTGGTTTGCAAGCAAGCCTTGCCGGTTACCTGGTGGGTAGCTTTTTTCTATCGGTAGCCTATGACTGGTATGTCTATTTCATCATTGGATATGCCATCTGCTTCCATCGAATCTACGACCTTCGCGAGACCGTCGACGATGCTCAGGTTGAGACCACCGATGAGCGTTTGTCTAATTTCGGCTTAAAGCCATCGGCGTAAACCAGTACTCGTCTCTATAACGACGCTGAGCGAATGACAAACCCTTCTGAATCAATAGGTGATCAAGGAATGGTGAGACGGAATTGACGACGAAGCCCGGGAGAAATAGTTCCCCTGACACCGTGCCCAACGCCAGCGTGATAATTCCCGCTTACAACTCGTCCGAGTATCTCAGCGATACGCTTGCTTCTGTTTTTGGACAGACTTTCTCCGACTACGAAGTGATTGTCATCAACGACGGATCGCCAGACACAGAGAAGCTCGAACAAGTGCTTGAGCCTTATCGAGACAGGATCGTTTACCTAAAACATGAGAACCGAGGCGCTGCAGCGGCGCGAAACTCTGGCTTGCGAGTAGCGCGAGGAGAATTCATTGCTTTCCTGGATGCCGACGATCGCTGGCTTTCGTCATACCTCCAAGAACAGCTGGAGTTTCTGAAAAAAACCGGCGCAGATATTGCATACGCTGACGCCCTAATGCTCGGCGATCCGCAGATAGCCGGACGCACTTACATGGAACTAGCCCCTTCACGTTGCGCTGTCACGCCGGAGAGTCTGCTGGAGGTTAACGTAGGTGTAGTTACTTCCGGTGTAGTTGCTCGTAAGAAACTGATTTACGAAGTAGGACTGTTTGACGAGGGGATAAGAAGAGGACACGATTTCGATTTGTGGCTGCGTTTAGCCCAGAAAGGGGCCACCTTTGCCTGTCATCCTGAGGTCTTGCTCCACTACACAGTTTCAAGTTCCGGCCTCTCAGGTAACAGAATCAGTCAGTTGGAACGGAGGCTGGAACTACTTGGCCAAATACAAGCTCGTGGTGGTTTAACTGCCAGTGAAGAAGCCGCATTACAAAAGAATTTCCAGGAATGCACCGCGCACCTGGCACTGGAGAAGGGAAAATCCAGACTCTTGGAAAAGGACTATGAGGGCGCCCTTATGCATTTCAATCAGGCTAAGAATCTGCGACCTGGTTGGAAAACTATCCTGGTTTGTTGGTCCATGAGGATGGCCCCGCAATTCGTC
>JAMQPH010000496.1 GCA_023717605.1 Pyrinomonadaceae bacterium | reverse complement strand
ATCGCGCGTTAGACCACGGGAAGCGATTTGCTTCGCCAGCCTTCGCATTCCATCGTCATCAGGCTGTCTCACGATTTGTAGCAGCATTGATTTTGCCGACACGTCAGCCTGGCGACAGATTTCGCGGACGTCTAGAGGGATTGCGGCGATGGAAAGCGCCTCGGTGACTGTGCTTCTGCTCTTACCGACTTTTCGAGCCACCTCTTCGTGGGTGTAACCGAATCGTTCGCACAAAGCCAGCAACCCATCCGCCTCCTCCCAAACCGTCAGGTCCTTTCGCTGCATGTTCTCAATTAGCGCGATCTCCGCAACTGTGCCTTCGTCAACTTCCATTTCCACACATGGCACTTCCGTCAATCCGGCTTGTCGTGCTGCTCGCCAACGGCGTTCACCTGCGATGATCATCCATCGTCCCGTTGAGCGAGAAGGCTTGACCAGGAGTGGCTCCAGTACGCCTTTCTCTGCGATTGAAGCCGTGAGCTCGGTTAAGTCACCAAACTCCGTGCGTGGCTGCTCCGGGTTGGGATCGATTTTGTCGACCGCGATCATACGACCCACGGCAGCGGGCTGTTGCTGCGACAGCTCTTCGACGTAGTGCGCGTCATGACGCATCTGAAGCCCAGTTGGCAGTCCCCTTTTAGACACGGCTTAGTACCTCTTCACAAAGTTTTGCATATTCCAGTGCCCCTGATGAGTTGGGCGCGAAGCTAAAAATTGATTCCTTGTACGCGGGCGATTCTTCAAGTCTCACGCTCTTGGTAATCACAGTCTCGAACAACTTGGGCCCGAAGACGCGCCGAATTTGTTCGTGCACCTCGCGGGCCAGCGTAGTTCTCTTGTCGTGTAAGGTGACCAGAACTCCCAGCAACTCGAGCTTCGGATTGGGGCGAGCTTTCACCTTCTCGATTGTCTCGAGCAGATCATCAGTACCCTCAAGAGCAAAGTAGGACGACTGAATCGGAACGAGAACGTGCGAGGCAGCAACCAGGGCGTTGACAGTAATGAGGCCCAAAGTCGGCGGTGTATCAATGATTATGACCGAATACTCTTTCTTGAATGGTTCCAAACGATCCTTAAGGCGGAAAGGCGCGTCGAAGTCCCCAACTAACTTGGACTCGAGCTTTGCCAGACTAATCCGCGCTGGTACCAGATCCAGATTCTCCACCGGCGTTCTGTAAATGGTCTGTTCCACAGGCGCGTCGCCGTCCATCATCAACTCGTAGGCCGAGCGCTCGACGGTAAGTGGATCCAGGAATGAAATAGAACTGTTTGCCTGAGGGTCAAGATCCAGGAGAAGGGTGCGCTTTCCGAGCCTGGCGAATGCGGCGGCCAAATTGATGGCCGTAGTGGTCTTTCCTACGCCACCTTTTTGATTTGCGATCGCGATTAGCATTCACTGCACGAGGGCATAAAGACAGTATTCCGTGTCAAATCCAGATTGAGCATCAATTCCCAGCTGGCAATGTTCAGAAAGTTGCTACAAGTCACATCGGGAGATCGCCAGCTTCGCCAATAACATCGGGCCACTCTTCTTCACTAATTGCCGGCTCCTCGCCTTCTTCTGTTGGCACTGAGTTGCGAGACGCCTTGATTACTTCCATGTCGACGTAGATCGGGCAATCAGCGCGTAAGGCAAGCGCAATCGCGTCGGAAGGGCGCGAATCAAGAATCATTGGATTGCCATCACTGGTGCGCATTTCGATAACTGCGAAGAATGTGTTGTCCCTCAAGCTGGTCACAACTACTCGCTCCACCTGAATTCCGAGTTCTATGATCAGATTGCGTAACAAGTCATGAGTCATGGGCCGAGGAGGAGCGATCTTTTCGATTTCAAGAGCGATGGCGTTGGCTTCATAAGCTCCCACCCAAATTGGGAGCATGGTATCGCTTTCGATATCCTTCAAAATAATAATGGGAGTGCCACTATTCGGATCCATCATCAGAGCTCTGATCTTGACCTCGATTTCCATAAGCTCCATCCTTCCCTTACTCTAAATCCCTCTGAGCACCCCACGCGGGTGGCCCGATGGGCGACTCGCATCTGCAGTCTCAATTAACTTGCTGGCCGTAGAGACTGTAGGATTTGGCTTCTGTGATCCGCACTTTCAGAATCTCGCCCTGCTGAGTCGACCCGCCGTTGAAGTTAACAACCTTGTGGCAAGTTGAATGTCCGGTTAGATCCTTTTCTGATCGGGCACTCCTACCTTCGACCAACACACTCACGGCTCGCCCAATATAGCTCTGATAGATCCTGCTTTGTAGTTCGAATTGACGAGACTCAAGCTCAAGGAAGCGCGCCTTCTTTCGATTCTCAGGAACGTCGTCAACAAGCCTGGACGCCGGGGTGCCCGGACGCCTGGAGTACTTAAAAATAAAAAGACCATCATACTGGCACCTTTCAACCAGCTTCATTGTGTCTTGAAAGTCATCTTCTGTCTCACCTGGAAAGCCAACAATAATGTCGCTGGTCAATGACAGTCGCCGCTTGGAATTCTTAATCGCATCTACCCTCCGAAAGTAGTCATCAACCAGGTGACCGCGACGCATGGCCTTCAAAATACGATCGCTGCCCGATTGCACCGGCAAGTGAACCCAGTCACAGAGATTTGAACATTCTTCGATCGCCCCCACTATATCAGGATGAAAGTCTCTGGGAAACGAAGTTGTGAATTTGATTCGTTCCATTCCCGTTTCGGCAACGGCCCGGAGCAGCCGGCAGAAGGGTGTTGCTCCTCTGCTGTGTTCAAGTCCCTCTTCCGATCTGGGTCTGTAGCTGTTTACGTTTTGGCCGATCAAATGCACTTCTCTGTAACCAAGCTCACGCAACCGCTTTAGCTCGTCAACGATTTCTCTAGCTGTGCGGCTCTTTTCTCGTCCTCTTGAATAAGGAACAATGCAGAAGGAGCAAAACTTGTTGCAGCCCTCTATAATCGGCACAAAAGCCACGAAAGGAGAGTGTCTTTCAACTGGCGAGACTTCCCACGATTCGCCTCTGGCGCGCTCTTCGAGATCAATGACCGCTTCTTCCCCGTCCTTTAGGCGCTCGATCAAGACAGAGATGCGATCTGTGGCGCGTGTGCCGATGATCATGTCAACGTCCGGAGCTTTCGCGAAAATTGCCTCCCCCTCCAGCTGGGCTACACAGCCCATCACCCCTATCAAGGGTTTCTTGGTCGAGAGACTGCGGAGTTGTCTAATGCGTTTATATACCTTCTGTTCGGCCCGCTCGCGTACGGAGCAGGTATTGACCAACACAACATCCGCAGCTTCAGCAGACGATGTCAGATCGTAGCCGGCTTGTCGCAGACTCGTCGCTGCCCGCTCACTATCGGCGACGTTCATCTGACATCCCAACGTCTCTATGTAGACTCTGCTTTTCATTTCCGGGAATCACGACATGACTTAACGCGGATTAGTCTATCAGAAATATGCAGCCAGAGGCGATAGCACCTTCCTCGCTGTAGCGCATTCAATTACTGTGCTTGACCGCATATTCTGTGGCTAGTAGTATCGCCCAGATTTTCCGTAACCCTAAGACACTGAGAGAGGTTCCTCATCATGTCATTCAACAAAGTTATTCTCGTCGGCAACCTGGGTCGCGATCCCGAACTACGCTACACGCCCCAGGGTACGCCCGTTTGTAGCTTCACGATGGCCACAAACGAACGTCGCAAGGACAAGGCCGGCGAGATGCAAGATCAGACCACCTGGTTTCGTGTAACTCTCTGGGGACGGCAAGCCGAAACTGCCTCACAGTACCTCACCAAGGGTCGGCCGGTTTATATCGAAGGCAGGCTAAGGGTGGAGGAATGGACTGACCGTGATGGAAAGCCCAGGCACACTCTGGAAGTTCACGCGACCGACATGCAATTCATTGGCGGCGGAAGAGGAGAAGAAGCTCCCATTTCCAGGCCGCCTGCCGGTGAACCGGCTCAGGAGCGTGCCGATCCGTCGGACGACGATATTCCGTTTTAGAAGTAGGAATTCGGCTAGAACAGAGCAACTCGATTGCGGCGGTTACGATGTACCCCACCGACCAAACTGCCGCAGTTTAGCGTAGCGTTTTGCCAATCTAGCTTCCTGGCTGCTGCTTACGGCTTCTGCCAGCCGCTCGCTTAATGCGGAATCAAGATAGCGCGCGGCTTGATCGTAATCCGTATGAGCCCCGCCCGGCGGTTCGCTGATGATCTGGTCCACAATCTTTTCCTGGAAGAGATTCTGCGCCGTGAGTTTGAGGCCCGCGGCTGCGCGCTCTGCCTGGCCGGCATCTTTCCATAGAATCGCCGCGCACCCTTCTGGGGAAATGACCGAATAAACGGCGTTCTCTAACATCATGACCTGATCCCCAACGCCTATTGCGAGCGCCCCGCCTGACCCTCCTTCCCCGATGACAGTCACGATCACGGGTACTTTTAGTTTAGCCATCTCTCGGAGATTGTAGGCGATGGCTTCAGCTTGACCGCGCTCTTCGGCGTCTATGCCTGGATAAGCTCCTGGCGTATCGATCAGCGTAAGGATCGGACGTCGAAACTTTTCAGCCAGTTTCATCGCCCTCAAGGCCTTACGATAACCCTCGGGTTTTGGCATTCCAAAATTGCGATAACTGCGTTGCTTGGTGTCGCGCCCTTTTTGGTGGCCTATGACGACTACTGGCAGGCCGTGAAAACGCGCCAGGCCGCAGATTATCGCCGGGTCGTCGGCAAATCTCCGGTCGCCATGAAGTTCTACAAATTCCTCAAACAACCGCTCGATGAAATCCATGGTATGCGGACGATCCGGATGCCTGGCCAATTGCACCCGTTCAAATGCAGATTTCTCTTCAGGCGCAGTTTCGATGCCTCTCTCCGTCGAGAGCTTTTTATTCGGTTTCGCCATTTTAGCTTTTGCCATTATCAGACGCGTTTCTGGGTTTCTGCAACCGCTTCTATCCTGACGGTACACCCCAATTGCTTCAGAGCGGATTCCAGCTTGGCCGAGCGGGTAACCCGCAGCGCAGAATTAACCTTAACCAGAACCACCGTATCAGCATCAATTAGCGTCTCAAGCGTTACATCACAAGTGCCCGGGTGCGTGTTGATTAGGTGGAGAATTGAATCGAACAAACCTTCCTGATCATCGGTTGCCGGAACGTGGAAAACAATCATCTCTCGATCCTTGAGGATGTCGTCGAGACTTTGCACCTGATCAGCAATCAGAGTCGGTGGGTTGTCCTCGCTGAGTTCGAGGCGACCGGTAACCAGCACCGGCGATTCGTTCTGCAACATTGCGGAATATTTCCGGTAGGTTTCCGGCCACAGCACACATTTGGTTCCTCCCGCTTCGTCCTCAAGGCGAAGCAGTGCAAATCTATCACCTTTTTTGGTAGTGCGTGGTTGCAAGTCGTTGATGATCCCACCCAGACAAATTCGACTGCCGCTTACCAGCGCGCCAAGCTCACTGGACTTGGTGGCCTTAAGACTCTGTAGCAGTGCAACGTAATCTCCCAATGGATGTCCGGTAACATAAAAGCCGACGGCCGCTTTCTCATTCGCAAGCAACTCGGTGTGGGTCCATGGTTTGGAACTCAAGGACACCTCTTCAGCTAGTCCCTCTTCGTCCGCCACAGCGGCAAACAATCCATTCTGACCTTGGAGGCGTTCACGTTTCGCACGCTGCGAGCGGGCCAGCGCGGGATCTATAGAGGCGTGAAGCGCCGCCCGCCATTCGCGCAGATCCCGGACTTCAGGTTTGAGTGAATCAAACGCCCCTGCCCCTACCAAGCTCTCGAGGGCCCTCTTGTTGATTGCGCCCTGCTCGATTCGTTCTGCGAAGTCAAAAAACGATCGAAAACGACCGCCGCTGCGTGCCTCAATAATTGCTTTGACCGTCGATTGCCCAATTCCCTTGATTGCAGCCAGGCCGTACCTTATGGCGCCCGTGAGTGCCGTAAAGCCAGAAAAACTCTCATTAACGTCAGGCGGTAAGAGATGAATCCCCTGGGAGCGGAGTTCCTTTGAATACTTAAACACTTTGGCGGCGTCTTGAGCTTCACTTGACAGGACTGCCGAATAGAAATGCTCCGGGAAATGCGCTTTGAGGTACGCAGTCTGAAAAGCCAGGTAGGCGTATGCGACGCTGTGTGCGCGAGGAAAACCGTAATCCGAGAACTTGTTCATCAGAGAGAATATCTTCTCCGCCTTCTCGCGCTTGATTCCTCGCTCGATCGCACCATTGACGAACTTAACTTCATGTACCGCCATTTCCTCGCGCTTTTTCTTGCCCATGGCCCTGCGCATCAAGTCTGCTTCCGGCAAGGTGTATCCTGCGAGTTTCTGAGCAAGTTGCATAATCTGTTCTTGATAGACCATGGTACCGAACGTGTTCCCCAGGATTTCCTTCATTTCGGGTACCAGGTATCGCACCGTTTTCTTTCCACGATGCCGTTCGATAAACTCGTCAACCATACCACCGTCAATTGGGCCGGGCCGGTAGAGAGCGTTTAAGGCGGACAGGTCTTCAAGGCTCTTCGGCTTTAGCTTTCTACATATTTCCTGCATTCCAGAAGACTCAAACTGGAAGACAGCATCTGTACGCCCCTCTGCGAAAATAGCCATGGTTTTTTCATCGTTAAGCGCTAAATCCGCCCAGTTAATCTCCTGCCCAAGCGACTGCTTAATCGAGATTAAGCAGTCATTTATTACCGTAAGCGCGGTAAGCGCTAAAAAGTCCATCTTAAGCATGCCCGTTTTTTCGAGATCGGACATTACGTACTGAGTAGTGACTTCATCCTTCCCAGAAACGGCAATAGGAATGAGTTCCTGAAGTGGCACTGGCGAGATAACGACCCCAGCAGCGTGCACCGACGAGTGCCGAGCACATCCCTCAAGGCGCTGAGCAATCTCCATTAGTTCTTTAACCTGGGGGTTTGTTTCAACCTGCTTCTTAAGTTCCGGAACTTGCTCCAGGGCCTGCGCCAGGCTCACGTTTCTGCCCCTAACCGGCGGAGGGATGAGCTTGGCAATCCGATCGACATCAGCGTAAGGCATGTCGAGAGCCCGTCCGACATCCTTAATCGCGGCCCTCGAGGCGAGTGTCCCGAAAGTAATAATCTGACAAACGGACTCGCGGCCGTAGAGGTCCGCAACGTGATTAATAACCTCGCCTCGTCCTCGGACACAGAAGTCAATATCAATGTCAGGCATAGACACTCGCCCGGGGTTCAAGAAACGCTCGAAGATAAGGTTGTACTTGAGGGGATCGATATCAGTAATTCCCAGACAGTAGGCGACCAGCGAGCCGGCAGCTGACCCGCGGCCAGGGCCCACAGGGATCGAGTGTTCCCGGGCATATCGAACGAAGTCCCAGACTACAAGGAAATATCCCGCGAAACCCATCTGCTTAATCATAGCTATCTCGCTGGAGAGTCGGGTCTGATAATCCGTTAGCGAGTGCTGCAACTCGTTCCGCGATATCTGTCGATCCCACACCGTCTGGCGCCTGCGTTCGAAGCCCTCCATGATTACCTTCTCGAAGTATTTATCGATAGAGAGCCCTGCGTCAGACTCCGGAATGGGATAGTTTGGAAGATAGTTGACGTTCTCCGGTAGATGAAGGTCACATCTCTCCGCGATCTCCACGGTGCGAGTCAACGCATCAGGTAACTCGTCACCAAAGACTCGCCACATCTCCTCGGGCGAGCGAACATAAAAGTTGGGACTGGGATAACGCAGGCGATTAGTATCGTTGACCGTCTTGCCCGAGCCGATGCACAACAGGATATCGTGTGCGCGCGCATCTTCTGGCATGAGGTAGTGTGCATCGTTAGTGGCAACCAGGGGAACGCCTGTACGCTTTGAGAGTTCAACCAGGGGCTTTCGGATACGATCCTGAGCTTCTAATCCGTGTTCCTGGATTTCGAGGAAGTAGTTGCCTTTTCCCAGTATCTCTTCGAATTCAATTGCCGCAGCGGCGGCCTCATCGAACCTCTCGCGGGCCAGCATTGCCGAAGGCACTCCTGACATACAGGCCGAAAGCGCAATTAGCCCTTTCCCATGCTCGGCCAGCAGTTCTTTATCGATGCGTGGTTTGTAGTAGAAGCCTTCGGTGTAAGCCTTCGAAGTAAGCCGGACAAGATTTTGGTAGCCTTCGAGATTCTTCGCCAGGAGGATCAGGTGAAAATTCGCCTTCTCGCCTGGTGCACCCGCGGAACGATCACTCCGACTGCCCCGCGTAATGTAGGTCTCGCAGCCAACTATTGGCTTCACTCCCCGCCCTTTCATGGCGTTGTAGAAAGAGATCGCGCCGAACATGTTTCCATGATCAGTCATGGCACACGCTGACATGCCAAGTTCTTCGGTGCGTTTTGCAAGTGGCTTGATCTGTATCGCGCCGTCGAGGAGGCTGTAGTCAGTGTGCAGATGTAGGTGAACGAATCTTTGATCCGGCATGATGGAGGAAACTTAATGTTGGCGGTTATCTGCCCCAGCGGGCCTGCATTACGAATTCAAAATGACTACGACACTATATCACGTCACTCCCACTCGATCGTGCTCGGTGGCTTTGAACTAATGTCGTAAACAATGCGATTGATTCCCCGGATTTCGGATATCAGTCTGGAAGATACGCGCGCTAGCACTTCTTGCGGCAGTCTTGCCCAGTCAGCCGTCATTCCATCGACGCTCGTGACCGCTCTGATGGCAACCACTCGTTCGTAAGTGCGCTCATCGCCCATCACTCCTACCGTCGAAATTGGAAGCAGCACCGGAAAGGCCTGCCAGACCGAATGATAGAGCTCTGCCAACCGCAACTCTTCGTCCAGAATTCTATCAGCAGCCTGGAGCAGGTTGATTCGCTCTTCAGTCACCTCTCCAATAATCCGAACCGCCAGCCCGGGGCCAGGAAACGGATGGCGTGTGAGTATTTCTTCCGGGACGCCTAGTTCCCTGCCAATCAAACGCACTTCATCCTTGAACAGCTCTCGCAGCGGTTCAATCAGGCGCAACTGCATCTGCTCAGGTAAACCACCTACGTTGTGATGACTCTTGATTACCGCTGACGGCCCTCGCACGGAAACGGATTCGATCACATCAGGATAGAGAGTTCCCTGTACCAGGTAGGCAACTCCTCCCAGTCTATTTGCTTCTCGCTCGAAGACATCGATAAAAACTTTGCCAATCCGTTTGCGCTTCTCTTCCGGATCGATAATTCCTTTGAGTGCCTCGAGGAAAAGGTCCCCGGCACGCACTCCGGTAATATTCAAGTTCATCGACTGCTTCAGCAAAGCCAACGTTGATTCAAACTCTCCCTCGCGCAACAGACCATTGTCTACAAAAATACAAGTCTGTCTTTCTCCGATTGCTCGATGAACAAGGGCTGACGCAACAGTGGAATCGACTCCGCCTGAAAGACCGGAGACCACGTTACCGCTGCCGGCAAGCTGCTCTCGAATGCGCGTGGTTTGCTCTTCAATCACCGCTGCAGGTGACCAGTCTCCGCGACACTCGCAAATCGAGAAGAGAAAGTTGCGTAGCACTTGTGCGCCCAGTGGCGTGTGAGCTACTTCCGGATGGAACTGCACGCCGAATATTCCGCGGCTTGCATCCTCAAAGGCATTCAACGCATCGTCTGTAACCGCTGTCACTTGAAATCCAGGCGGCACGCTGGTCATGTGATCCCCATGACTCATCCACACATCCATTTCGCCAGGAAGCCCCGTGAACAAACGACTGTTAGGGTCAGTTACCTTTAACCGTGCATAGCCGAACTCCCTGCTGGGAGAAGGCCTCACTTCGCCGCCCATTTCAAAAGCCAACACCTGCAGGCCGTAACAGATTCCGAGTAATGGGCAATCCAGGGTTTCGACGAGAGTTGATGGCGGCTTTGGTGCTCCCTCCTGGTAAACAGAGGCTGGACTCCCCGAGAGAATGATGCCTCGCGGATGCTGGGCTGCGATCCTTTCGGATGGAGTACTGAAGGGCAGAATTTCGCAGTAGACTCCGGCCTCGCGAACGCGCCGGGCTATGAGCTGTGTATACTGAGATCCAAAGTCGAGTATGATGATGGTTTCGTGATGATTAGTGCTGGTCAAGAAAGATAACCTCTAATGGTTTTCGCGCGTCTAAGCGAGTAGGCTGCAACGGGAAGTCGTGGATTATACGTTTCGCATCGGAATAACTCAAAACCTGCGGGTTACAATTTGTCGTATAGTAGCTAAAGTGAATTGAAAGGATGCCGATAACTAGTTTGCCAAAGAGAATCATTCTTTTCCTCGTCATTGCTTTTTGCGCAGCCTCAACAGCGAATCCTCGTCACTCTCGTGTCACATCGCAATTGGCCCTTTCTCAGCCTTTAACAATTAGGTGGCGTTACGACTCAAATTTAACGCTGAATCTGACTCCGGCGTTTGATGAGGAACGAATCTACCTTCCTCTGGCAGGAGGAACAATCGTTTCACTTCGAGCACGCGACGGGCAACTCAATTGGCGGTCGGAAATGGGTGGTGAACTTTCGGCATCGCCAGTAGCCGACGACCGCGCGGTTTATGTGGCCTCGGAAATAGGACCAGAAGGCGGTACGTCACAGGCCGGAGTTCGCAGAGCAACCGGCACACTTCGCGCGCTTGGTCGCGAGGGTGGCGTCACGCAATGGATGCGGACGCTGGCAGTGCCACTGCAAGGCAGCCTATCGATTAGTGGAAACAAACTGTTCGCAGGTGGCGATGAGCGACTTCACGCTTTTGATAAGAGCAGCGGGGAGATTTTGTGGACGCTGCCATACGGCGGGCGTTTCAATGGCCATCCTGTAGCGGTAGATGGAAGGGTCTATGCCGGTAATGACGACGGAAATTTGGTCGCCATCGACGAGGCGACTGGGAGGATGTTGTGGCGCTATCGCACTAAGGGATCTGTCCGTGGGCCAGCAGCGGTTGGGAATGACACGGTCTATTTTGGATCTGGAGATGGATACCTCTACGCCGTTAGATCAGTGGATGGACGTTTGCTCTGGCGCAAACGCACCGGCGCCGGAGTGGAAGCAGTTGCCCTCGTTGACAACGCGCTGCTCGTGGCATCTTTGGATAACTTTGTCTATCGATTTTCGCTGAATGGCCGGCGGGGGTGGAAAAGACAGCTCCCAGGAAGGATATCCGCGCAGCCGCTAACTGCCGAGGACGGTGCGTTATTTACTCCGCTATCCAGTCCGGCGGGAGTTGTGCTCGGGTTGAGAGATGGGCGCCAGGTTAATTCCCTTCCCACGGGTGAGGAGATAACGACGTCTGCTTCGCCGATCGCTGTCGGCGACGCGGTGCTCTTAACAACCGAGCACGGCTTTCTTGCATTCGCTCAGCCAAAAGAAAGCCCAAAGACGATTACATCTGCTCCGCTTCAATTTTGGTTTCGCTGAGCTCTGGACGCTTCCGGAAAACTCCCACCACGCGCGAAAGCAATCCATGAAAAATATAGGAAACTACCAGCAAGAGTAGAACGTGGCGGGAGTACAAGAAAATGAGCATTCCTATACCCACAGCAAGAATTATCGCTCGCATGCTGCGGCTGCGAGTTCCAACTGTCTTGAAACTCGAGAAACGAAGCGTGCTGACCATCAACAGGCTAAGCCCTCCCATCAGCGTCATAAGGAGTACCGAGTAGATTTTCGCCCTTTCTGGTCCATAGTGCATCAACGGAAGTGGATTGAAATGGATAATTGCCGCGATCAGTCCGCCAGCGACAGGGATTGGCAGACCAACAAAGCTCTTCTTATCAACTTTTATTGTGCCTTCGGCAAGAATGCGTGGACGCGAAGCCTGCACGTTAAAACGGGCCAGACGAAAAGCGCCACACATCAGGTACATGAACGAGAGAAACCATGCTAGCTGGTGTAGATCGCTTCCTTCCTTCAAACTTGCGCCAAACCCCCATACGTACGCCAGGACTGCAGGCGCGAGACCAAACGTGACAACGTCGGCGATTGAATCGAGTTGGACTCCGATCTCTGTTGTTGTTTTGGTCATCCGCGCGATACGCCCGTCGAGCATGTCAAAAAGAACTGCCCAGCCAATTGCCTTCGCCGCGTTATCAAGATAGGTAGATGCGTGGACGAGGTCCTGTTCTGAGCCGCCGATAAACTGGAACCCCCTAACCGCCGCCATCACGGCATAGAACCCCATACCAATATTCGCCGCCGTGAAAACCGAAGGGATGAGATACAGTCCCTTTTTTAGACCGCGCCGTTCGGGGTTCTTTAGCTGGTGTTCAGGATGAATGGCAATCGCTCCTATGATTTTAGCCGGCCGATAACTGTGGTTCCGCCCTTTACTCGCACGCCCGTTGTGACCAAAACCTCAACGCTCTCCGGCAAGATAACATCGGTGCGCGAGCTGAATTTAATCAAACCAAACCGTTCTCCCAGCGCGACCACCTCTCCCTCGTGTTTCCAGCAGATGATTCGCCGCGCCAGGATTCCGGCAATCTGCTTGCACACGATCGTAACGCTGCTTCCCTCAATAGTGAGTGCGTTCTGTTCGTTTACCAGGCTGGCCCTCTCATCCGTCGCCATTAAAAACTTTCCTTTGGTGTACGAGACATCAGTTATCTTGCCGGCTATGGGTGACCTATTAATGTGTACATCCAAAGGCGAGAGGAAAATACTGATCAGCGTTGACGAGTTGTCGTGACCTGGCGCCAGTTGGCTCACTCGCGTAACTCTTCCGTCGGCTGGAGCAACAATGACATTGGGATCAACCGGGGGATCACGTTTTGGATCTCGGAAGAAGTAAGCCATGAAGGCGGCCAGCAGCCCGAAAGGAATCGCCACATACCAATAACCTACAGCCAACAGGATTATCGACAACAGTGCGGGCGCCAGAATATACGGAAATCCTTCGCGAGCGATTCTCAAACTTCTATTCAATCCTCCACCGTCCAAGCGAGGCTGCCCACATGGTGACCATGGTCATGTCTTCCACGTTTTTGAGGGAACCCTCCAACTACACAAAAGGGGACGCGTATTGTACATCCCACGTCCCCTATCATCTCGAACCAGGAGAAGATTGCTTCTCCGTGGTGATTTAATGGCCCAGGCTGTTAGTCTTCTGGTATTGCAAGATAATCGAGTACATCTGGTCTTTGAGAGCTAGCTTTTTCTTTTTCAGAGTAATCTCTTCCAACTGTTCTTCGTCACTGGGGTAGGTCAGAGCTGAGAGTTCACTGAGTCGCTGTTCATATCGGGTGTGTTCTCTTGCTAATTCACGAAACTCAGGGTCACGAGTCATCAACTCTTCTTTTAGGCTATCCGTCGTTACAGTGTCCATTGGCGTGCGTGTCTCCTTTCAGACGATGAACTGGGGATGGTTGGGTGGGTGGATTGACGGGCTCAAAGAAACCACCATGAAATGTTCGGGCACGAAAAAATGGTAGCCCAATTGACCACACGAATCAAGCGTTCTGCCTTAGTTGAGCGCTCATAATTAGGGCATCTTCCATCGGGGCCGAGTAGTAATTCCGGCGCCGGCCGACACCCCGGAACCCACACTTCTCATAAAGTGCCTGTGCCAGGGAGTTTCCGGCCCGAACCTCCAGGAACGCGGCCGTCGCGGCCATGACCTGGCCCTCCTCCAGGATATGCGTCAACAGTGCACTTCCAATGCCCCGCCGACGATACTCTATCCGCACGGCAACATTGTTGATGTGAAGTTCATTGGCTGCCAAACGCGCGACAATATACCCGGCGATCTGATCGCTCTTGACCTGTTCTAATGGCCGTGCGACCCGCGCGACCAGCATTAACCTCCGATTATTGCCTTGTAGTTCGGAATAGTAAGCCGCCCATCCCCACCGACTAAG
>JAMQPH010000493.1 GCA_023717605.1 Pyrinomonadaceae bacterium | reverse complement strand
CTAATAAAATTCGAGGGCCCATCATTACTTGGCCGCGATTCTGGCGAAGTCTCGGTAGATTCAGTTACAAAAGGCACGTTTTTGCTTGCTCCGTAACTAAAGCTCTGATTAAGACATCTGTTTCAGTTTACAAAAGATGCTGGGCACGGTCATCTCGTGTTGATTACGTCCGTCGAGGTGGCCGGTTGAATTCTGCCTCGGAACTCCCGCTGCAGTAAACTTCGAATATCTTATACGCTGCGCGACGCGTCACTTAGGGTGAGTGCTCTGACACGTCTCAATACCTCGTCCTCCCCGAGGTTTTGGGCTACTAAGAAAAGTTCCGGACTCTGTTTTAGTCCGGTCAGGGCGATCCTAATGGCATTGCTCACATGACTGATCGAACCAGCAAAACTCTCCGGATTCTTCTTGTATTGTCCTGCTGTTGGAGCGAAGCCATGGGCGGTGGCCAAACTGCGTATCTGTTCGAACCAGGCCTCTTTGTCTTCCTCATGCCGATACGAATCAACGAAGTCTTTGGCCAACTTAACTACCATGTCAGAGTCGACTGGAGCGAAGCGAGGATCTGAAGGATCACTTACTGGTGGAAACAACTCCTGGAAGTACAAACCGTACGACACCTGGAACTCCCCCCATTTTGCAAGATCCTTTCGTTGCATTACGCCGGGCTGTCGCTCATTCGCAAAGATGCGGCGAACCAGCGGTAAATTCCTGGATAGTATTGCGCTCAACTCAGGATCATTCGCCCGAGCCCAGGTAAGCAAACTTTCCAGCGCCTCTTCGGTGGGGAGTTGCGCAATAAATTCGCGGCTGATCGATTCAAGTTTCACCAGATCGAAGATCGGACCAGCCACTCCGCATTCGCTTAAACTGAGAGCAGACGACGCAGATTCCTCGAACGTCATTTCAGCGAACCTGCTGTTGGCCAGGCCTCTTAAGTAATGTAGCACCGCGCCTGCGGGATAACCCGATTCTATGTAAAACGCGACGTCAGCCTCGTTATCTTTTCGCTTGCTCAGCTTGCGCCGGCTCGCTCCGTCGAATTTCATCAGCGGAGCGATATGGGCATACGGTATTGGTTCGAAACCAAGTGCGTTGAATAGTTGCAGATGCAACGGCACTGAAGAGATCCACTCTTCACCTCGAAGTACCAACGTGACTCTCATCAAAGTGTCGTCAACCGCGTGAGCAAAGTGGTAAGTAGGAAGTCTCGGAGATTGATCGCTACTCTTCAACAACACGATGTCGTTTATATTGTCCTGATGTTCGATTCGACCGCGGATCAGATCGAGGAACTCGACGCGCCTAGGTGGACCGTGGGGTGGACCGTCGGGCGAACGAAACCGAATCGTGTAAGGCTTTCCGGCTTGGCGACGGCTCATGACTTCAGTCTGCGAAAGATTTCGGCAACGCGCCCATGAACCGTAATAGCCGGTCTGGAGTTTTGCCGCAAGTTGTTCTTCCGTCATCTGGGCCAACTCTTCACGAGTGCAAAAACACAAATAGGCGTGGCCGCTCCGCAGCAACTCTCGCGCGTAGGTGTGATAGATGAGCTCTCGCTTTGACTGTTCGTACGGTCCCCACTTTGAATTCGAGTCGTTCTCGTCTGACTCAATGTCGAAGTACTTGAATGCGCGTGCAAACTGTTCGCGCGAACCGGGGACTTCTCGTGCCTGGTCGGTGTCTTCGATTCTAATAAAGTACGAACCACCGGAATGATGTGCGAGGTTCTTGCCAAGAGTGGCGACGTAGACCCCGCCTGTGTGCAAAAAACCTGTTGGGCTTGGACCAAAGCGCGTCACGATCGCACCCGGCGGAAGATTGCGCGGAGGAAAAGAAGACTCCCAATGCGAGGGCTCTGGCAGTTCAGCGTCAAATAACGTGTTAATGAACTCAGCCGTAAGCATAGATCCTATAAAGGCGGCCCCGAATGCTAACACTCCGACCCTAATCGATCCAAACAAAGCGGGATGTTTCGCGTTCCTTCCGCACCCGATCTATTGGGAAGGCTTGATTGTGCATTACGACGTAAATACCCGGACCAAGTATCCGAACAGCAAAGAGACTCTCCGTAAGGTTTTGTAAACCATCGCTTCCTTCAAACCCCAGTGGAGTCATCGCGCCAGTTAGCACAATAGGAACCTTCAGTTCAGGTAGAGCTTGCCTCAAATAGCGACCCGTCTGAACCATTGTATCCGTACCGTGAGTAATTACGACTGCCGGTCGCTCGCTTAACATCTGCTCGATGAGCGCAAGAATTGCACTGCGGTCAGCCTCAGTCATCTCCAAACTGTCTTTATTCATGAGCGGCACCACTCGGACTTCGCAGTCCGGAAGCCGCAACCGACCGAGATATCGATCGATTTGGTTATCCAAGTTTTCGACCGTGCTAGTCTGCTCAGAATAAACTTTTTCAATTGTGCCACCCGTAGTGATCACGTTGACCTTCAGCATATTCGAATTCTTCCTTGCATACCTGGAGTTCATTTCGGCTCATCACCATCTTAACAAATCATCAGCATCCAATTGTCTTGCGAATGACCAAAGTGTGCGGAGAAAACAATCTAGTGTCTCTCGTGTCAGCTCGCAAACGTGGCGAGCTCCGGATCCAGTTCCAGCGAATCGCGCAGTTGCAGGCGGCGTGCGGCATCTTGCGCATCCGATCGGGTGAGGCGCGCACATTCGCCGGCCGCTCACGCGGCGGATTGAATACGAAGGTGTCGTCGATACCTTCGTCTGATAGATCCGACGTCGCGCGTCCAGTTTCATGCGATCGAGGAGATCACCATGACGCCGCTCGAACGACTGAGCCACCGCGTCACGGTCCGAAGCGGAAGCATCGCTTCACCGCAATGACGGTTCTAGCAGGTCGCTAAGTCAGATGGTCCTGTTAGAATGGAGATTGCCATGAGCGTTCAGACAATCCAAACCAAAACATCCAAACTACTCAAAAGGAGGACACCATGACCCAAACCAGTGCTACATCACAAGGCAGCAAGCAGGCAGCTGACAAGAATTCGATTCGACCGTTTCACTTCGAGGTTCCAGAGGCGGAACTGATCGAATTGCGCAGGCGCATCAACGCGACAAGGTGGCCCGATCACGAGACGGTCACCGATCAATCGCAAGGCGTGCAGCTCGCGACCATGGAGGCCCTCGCGCGTTATTGGGGAACGGAATACGACTGGCGCAAGGTGGAGGCGAGACTGAACGCGCTGCCGCAGTTCATCACCGAGATCGATGGGCTGGACATTCACTTCATTCACGTTCGTTCGCAGCATGAAGATGCGTTGCCGCTCATTGTCACCCACGGATGGCCCGGCTCGGTCATCGAGCAGATAAAGATTATCGATCCACTGACCAATCCCACGGCACATGGCGCGAGCGCATCGGATGCGTTCCACCTGGTGATTCCGTCGATGCCGGGCTACGGGTTTTCAGGCAAGCCGACCACTCCCGGCTGGGACCCCGACCGCATCGCGCGTGCCTGGGTCGTGCTGATGAACCGCTTGGGATACAAGAAATTTGTGGCGCAAGGCGGCGATTGGGGTGCGCTCATCACCGAGCTAATGGGCGTGCTGGCGCCTCCGGAATTGCTCGCCATTCACACCAACATGCCGGGCGCGGTTCCAAACGACATTAACGCAGCGGCATTTACCGGTGCGCCGGCCCCATCCGGTCTCGAAGCCGACGAGCAACATGCTTTCGATCGGCTCGCCTTTTTCTATAAGCACGGCCTTGGCTACGCCCTCGAGATGGGGAACCGCCCACAGACGCTTTACGGGATTGCGGACTCGCCCGTCGGCTTGGCGGCCTGGATACTCGACCACGACGAAGCCAGTGAGGCGCTCATGGCGCGCGTCTTTGCCGGCCAGTCCGAGGGCCTTACGCGAGATGACATTCTCGACAACATCACCCTCTACTGGTTGACGAACACGGCGATCTCTTCGGCTCGTTTGTATTGGGAAAACAAGCTTGCCTTTTTCGCCCCGAAGAACGTCGCCATTCCGGTTGCCGTCAGCATCTTTCCAGATGAGATCTACGCCGCCCCGCGGAGTTGGGTAGAGCGGGCGTACCCCAAACTCATCCATTACAACCGGCTACCCAAAGGCTGTCACTTCGCAGCGTGGGAGCAGCCGCAGTTCTTTTCAGAAGATGTGCGCGCGGGCTTCAGATCACTGCGCAAATAGTGTGGCAGAGGATGTTCTGAGGCTTCACGTGTGACCGCGTCGCGCGATCTTTTCGGTTGCGTGCTCCTCTTCAGCGACTGAGGCCGGCAAGGTGCGCTTCCCCGTCGTGCTAACGTTCGGTGGATAACGAATCATGACGGCCTTGAACCCTGGCGCGTCTAACGGGCAGGTCACTTCAGAATTTCCGCCAGGGCCTGCATTCGGGTTGAGTCTGCTGCACCCTTCGTTGGGGAAGCGCCCTTTTCCAACGACTGTGCGAAGCTCTTAAGTTTTGCGAGCTCCTTTTGCCTCATGTGTGAGCTCTCGGCATTTTGAATCGCCTTCCGTACAGCAGCGATTTGATCAGCGGACAGCGCTTGCGATCGCTCCAACTGATCCACGTACGCCTTCGCCACGACCAACGTTCGCGGCCACTCGATTCTCTCCTGGTTCTGCACATTGAGTTCAGCCACCCGAACCGCTTCCGCGGCGTCGATCTCGTTCTGAGTCAGGAACTTCGTGGGCGTCAGCTCTAAGATGTCCAGGCCGCGGGCGATCTCCGAAGCGTAAATGTGGCCGTTGTACCAGTAGGCGGACCAGTCGCCGCCGAGCAGGAGCATCTTCGGATCAATCGGTCCCCGATCGAAATACGCGATCTCAACCGGATGCTCCGCGTCGGTGAAGTCCATGACGGAGATGCCGCCCTGGTACCAAGCCTGCACTTTAATGTCACGGCCGGGAACCGGAATGAGCGAGCCGTTGTGTGCTACGCAGTTTTCGCTGTCTCCCTGGGCGGCCGGCAACTTGTAGTAGCTTGCAAAGCTCAGCTTGTTGTCCTTCAAACTGAAAACCGCATCAGCGCCCCATTTGTTCGGATCGTTCGCCCGGCAGCGCGCGCCCAATCCGCCGCCCCACTCATCGGTGAACACGACTTTTCTCCCGTCGTTCGAAAACGAGGCCGAGTGCCAATACGCATAGTTTGGATCGTTTACCGCATCGAGACGCTTCGGATGCACCGGATCTTTGATGTCCAGCAGGATTCCATTGCCGGAGCAGGCGCCGGCAGCCAACCCGATCGCTGAGTACACGGTGATGTCGTGGCAATGATTGGAGTCCGATGGCTTCTCAAGACCGTTCTTGCCATGAGTGCCGCCGCTATTCAGGCCGTTGAGCGCGCCCGTCCGCGGATCGATAAACACTCGCGGACTAGATACGACCTGAGCCTCATGCGGCGCTGCCAGTGGCACCTTAATCACATCAATGCGAAACAGCGCCGTATTCGGATCCTTCTCCGGTGGTTCATCCGAGCAGCCGGACAACTCTTCGCTTTGGCGGACGAAAGACGTTCCGGAGACGTAGACGTATACGTTTTCCTTATCATTCGGATCGACCACCAACGTATGCGTGTGCGAGCCGCGGCAAGTTTGCACCGCGGCAACCTGCTTCGGATTCTTGACGTCCGTAATATCGAAAATCCTCACACCCCTGAAACGATCTTTTTGCGCTACCGGCAAGGCCGGCTTTTTCTCTTCTCCGACGGGCGCTGCCGGCACAGTAGGCTTTTTCTCTTCTCCGGCGGGCGCTGCCGGCACAGGCTTTTTCTCTTCTCCGGCGGGCGGCGTAGGCTCCGGCGGAAATCCTTGTGTACCGCAATCGAGTCGACCGTTGGGCATCTCCACTGACATGAAGAGTAGGTTTTTATGAACCGACACATCACCCTGCCCTCCCGGACATACCATCGAAGTCAACAAGGTGGACTTCGCCGGATTGGAGATGTCATAGATATTGATGCCATAGAAGTTTCCCTGAAACAGGTGATTGCCCTGGAACGCAAGGTCGGAGTTCGCAAAAGCTAGTTGAGCAATAACCAACTGTACCGGCTTCGGCATTTTCAATGAGTCACCAGCGCCAACGCCGAGTAGACCGAGAGTCTTCTGCACCTTCGGATCATCTGGATTGGCGGAGCCGAGTTGAAACGCGTCAGGCTTTTTGATGAGCACGACGTGCTTGAGGCCCATCGATGTTTCAGCTGCGTCGTACATTCCGGGTGCGAGTTTGGCGCGCGGGTCATTGGTATCGGAGCCAGTCATTCCAGCCGGTAGCGTTGCCGCCGGTTCAGGAGCAAACGGATTCTCCTCGCCTTCCTGGTTGGTCGGTTTAGTTTCTGCCGGCTTCGCGGGCTCCTGAGACGGAGATGGAGATGGCAATGGCGGCGTTTGCGCTTGGGTTCTCGTTGCAAAACACAAGCAGAACAAAAGGGAAGCTACGAGCAAACGGAAAGCCATGGTGTGTACTCGATTCATCGTTTCTCCTCTAAAGGTTTTTCCCCAGCATTGTTTGCATAATCCTGATCTCAGCGCGTTGGCCACTGTCGACATCGGTCGCGAAATTGAACAGTTCAGCGTCCTGACCAGCGCCTGCAGTGTCGAACAAGTCCTTCACCATAATCAACGCACCGCTGTGATGCTGAATCATCCCAGTCAAAAATAGACGGTCGAACTCCTTGCCTTTTGCTTTTTTTAGAGCTTCCATCTGCTTTTCCGTGAGCATCCCCGGCATAAGCATGGAATGGCTCGCGATATTCATCGCATGGCTCGGCATATTCATGCCCGTCATTTCCGGCATCATCGGCGAAATCGGTTCTCCCCTGGCCTCCAGCCACCGTTGCATAAACTTTATTTCGTCCGACTGCGAGCTGCTGATTCGCGCCCCCAACGACCGCAGATTCTTGTTAACAGTGTGCGATTCGATGAGCGCGGTCATCTCAACTGCCTGCGCATGATGCATGATCATGCCCTGCATGAACCGCACATCTGCCGGTGAACGTGGCGGCAGTGTGGCCCTCGTCGACGGTGGCAGCGTCCGGGTTGGCTGGCCCGGCGCACCAGGCTGCACCACGACTGGCGCCGCAGGGTCAGCCTGCTGTGCGCAGACCGGCAGCGAGAACAAGCCTACGAGGGTACTGCCGGCCATCAGCCCGATTCTCCACGCTGAAACTTTCATCACTGACCCGAGCTTACACTTACTCTTCGCATGAAATGTTTTGATTGACGTTGAATGGTCAAGCATTGAGGTGACTCACCTTATCACAAAGCGGCACCAAGGTCATTGGGGCCTAGGTCTGCGATTTGGTGACAGCCTACACTCAGATCCGCTCTTCCAGGACCTGATGCGCAAAAGTCGGACTGCCACAGTGATCTTGAACTTCTCTGACTGTGAGTAAAAATAATTTGGGGGACTGACGTGAATAAGTAAGGATCGCAAATCCTTCGTAGGCTGTTACGGTATTGTGATGGAAATTCAGATAGACAGACCTAAGTCATAGCCGCGATCGACTTAGTGAACGTAGTTTGACGCGCCACCGCGGAGCCAACTAAGATTTGCTGTACCGTAAGTTTTCATTGTCTTCGGTTTGGTACGAACCCCGGACGCCCTCAGACAAATAGAAACATGATGCAAACCCTAAGAGATCGAAGCCTTTCCTACCTCTTCGTCCTAAGCATCGCAACTTTGACCATCTTTCTCGGCTATTCCTGGAGCCGGCTTGTTTCGCCGGCAGCAGCGGCGACAACCTTCATCGTCTTCAACACGAACGATGGCGGCGCAGGATCGTTGCGACAGGCGATTAATAATGCCAATGCCAGCCCCGGTGTGGATACCATTAAGTTCAATCTTCCCGCTGGAGGAGGCTCGACGCTCACTCCGGGCTCACCGCTGCCGACGATCACCGATCCCGTGATTATCGACGGCTACTCGCAAATCGGAACCAGCCCGAACACCCAGGCGGATGGCATTAATGCGGCTCTCGTAATAGAGATCGACGGCACCAACGTCGGGGTGGTGGATCCGTGCCTGACAATCACTGCGGGTGGTACCACGGTGCGAGGTCTGGTTATCAACCGCTGTCGTTTCGGCATGCGGCTGGACGGCGCCGGCGGAAATACTATCCAAGGCAATTTTTCGGTACCGATCCGACAGGCACGATCAGACTCGCTAATTTCGTCAGCGTTCCCCGTGACGCTGACACCGGCGCAGTTTGTGGACGGCCTCATCGCCAACACCGGCGTCGCGTTTACAGATGCGGAGCGTACTGTCCTTATTAACTTGTTCTTCGGTGCGCCGACGAGTGCTGACCAGGCAGCCCGGGCGCGCGCACTGCGACTGGTGGCGGAAAATCCAACATTCGCCGCTGCCGAGTTTAATCGCACGTTTGTGACGATGGAATACTTCGGCTATCTGCGTCGTGATCCCGATGCGTCCGGCTTTAACTTTTGGCTGAATAAGCTGAATTCCTTCAACGGCAACTTTGTTGAGGCCGAGATGGTTAAGTCGTTCATCATTTCCAGTGAGTACCGGCAGAGGTTTGGCGCCAACTAAGACCACGCGTTAGGTAAAAGACAAAGGGATGAGAGGTTGATCGCCTCTACCTCCCTTCGCCAAACACTGCGCTCCTCCAGACAGCTTCCAGACTCTTCAATATGCGTGCCGCAACTGCAGATGATTGAGCTTTTCTGGTGGTCGCAAGTATTCGTGTGAGAGTCAATTGATCGAAGTATGATCAGATGACGATCCGTTACTGCAACCAAGGTAACAGCGCAAGATCGGACGAACGCGCTTTCGCTGTAATGATCTGGAAACATACTCTTTTCTCACGGGAGTTATGATATGGACAGTGACGACGTTATGAGGGCCGAGCTTGAGAAGGCTAGAGCTGAATGCGAACGATTGCGCGAGGAAAATGCGAAGCTCAGGCTTCGTGTTGGTGAGCATAACGAAAACCCTGCCTCAAAACATCGAATTTTTTCTTACCTTTGACAAGTAGATCTGCGAGCGTTTGCTTGTTGGTTTCACCTTGCAACCTGACCTCTGCGTCTTAGAGTTCCTGCAGCGAAACCAGTTAATCCTGTGGCGAAGAGCAAAATTGTGACAGGTTCCGGAGTGGGAACGATTTCAACTACTCCACCCGATTCAAAACCTTGAAATGTCCCGTTGTTGAAGTCATTCCACTCGCCGCCGCTAAAGGCGATCGGGTACATGCCCACGTAGTTTTCGTTTCCCCCAGTGTTGTTTGGCTCACCGAAAGACCAATTTGTGAAAGTGAGCAGTTCGCCGTTAGCCCATTCGAATGTGCCTTCCACGGCAACGTCGTTAAGGCCGATCCAGAGGAAGCGGTTGGTAACACCGCCGAAGCCTGCGAATGTAGTGAACACCCATGCGTTCTCTGCGGAATCGTTAATCGTGACTAGATTGCCCCCAAGTGCGACGGCTGCTGACTGTGAAGCAGTCCAGGTATCGGATGAAAGTAAATAGTAGGTGTGACCGTTGGCTGGGTTAACAACTGGACCAGTTAAAACAACTGGATCAGCTCCAACCGCGACACTGCTCAGCGTAAGGAAAACCAGAGAAAGAAATAGTCTGGTCGTGGTTTTTCTGTTTAACATCTCAACCTCCTTCTTTGTTTGAGATAGTTTGATCAAAGAGCCCGTTGAAGCAAAGTGTTGAAGGCCATTCGGCAAGCAGCACTCGCACAAGCTGCCGAGAAAGAGAAAGGAGCGTGAGACTGCTGGGCAATACTGTCTCCGGCGTCCCTTGTGTGCTATGGACCACAGAGGTTACAGCCAGAGTCCTCGGCTGTCAATAGACCGAAAAGAGGGTTGACCTAGATGTAATAGCAGGATGCTGCGGAGCGAACTATCCGCTTTGAAGTGGAGTGATATTGATGCCTGGAATCTCACGATCGATCGTTTTTGGCATGGAAACAAAACTATACTCGGTAGTCCCAGGTAACTGCCGTTGACAAAACGTCGACCAAAGCCCTTTACTCGGGTCACCTTCAGGAAAGTTAAGGCGGACCTTAGTTCCTTTTAAGAACTGATTGCTTGTAACGAGCTCAGCCTTGATTCGACACAATGCCAGGACGTTCGCAGCGATTCTCATCGTAGCCGCTCTCTTTCTGGCGTTACGGTTTTCACTGAGGATAAGTCAGCAAGAGGTGAGCGAGGCCGCAGCCCGCTTTGGATTCTCACATTCAAGGCTTTCGGAGGTTACTGGTCCACCCGTTCGTCATCAACGTCAGGTCCATCCTAGTCTAGGGCGTATCTCTGCGTTCGTCTCAACGGTCGGAGCCGCCGTCGCCCTTAACGATATGGACGGTGACGGTCTCTCAAATGATGTCTGCCATATTGATACTCGAACTGATCAAGTGATCATCGAGCCCCTTCCTGAGACCGGCAAACGCTATTCACCTTTCGCCCTGGCGCAAAAACCGCCTTTATTCGATCGCAACAGGATGGCCCCCCTCGGAGTGCTTCTGCCAGACATCAACGAGGACGGGCACGTAGACGTTGTCGTTTACTACGCGGGAAGAACTCCTTTGATCTTCCTGTGGCGTCCATCGAAGCAGAGCGACGGAGCACCGCTCAGCGCCGCTAATTACGTGGTTCGCGATATCTTTTCGAACCGCGGCCCGCTTGGGGAGGTGGGGAACGATATCTGGATGACAGGCTCGGCGACTACAGCCGACCTCGACGGTGACGGTCATCTCGATCTCATCTTTGCCAACTACTTCAAAGACGGCTCGGATCTGTATAACCCCGCCGGTGATGGAGCGGTCTCAATGCCACAGTCGTTCTCGCACGCAGCCAACGGAGGGGGCGAGCGGATCTACCGTTGGACAGGTTCGAGCACTGGAGACGATCCCACCGTCACTTACGACGAAGTCATCGACGCTTTTCCCGCAGGAGTGGGAGGAGGTTGGGGGCTAGCCGTTGGCGCGTGTGACCTGGACGGCGACCTGCTGCCCGAACTCTACGTTGCCCACGACTTCGGGCCCGATCGACTGTTCTGGAACAGATCAACGCCGGGTCGTATTCGCTTTGCACTATTGGAGGGCAAGGCGCACTTCAACCTGCCGAAATCGTATGTGCTGGGGAAGGATTCGTTCAAAGGTATGGGCGTAGATTTCGGTGACCTGAACGAGGATGGCATTCCCGACATATACGTCAGCAACATCACTGAACCAGGAGGCCTTCAGGAGAGTCAAATGCTCTTCGTCAGTACAGGAGAAACGACGCGAATGCGGGAAGGCATTGCTCCATACGTAAGCCGCAGCGAAGCGCTGGGCCTGTCGCGCAGTGGATGGGCCTGGGATGCAAAGCTAGACGACTTCGATAACGACGGAGTGTTGGAGGCACTGCAGGCGACGGGGTTCATCCGAGGAACTTCCAACAGATGGCCTGAGATTCAGGAGCTCGCCACCGCCAATGATGAACTCATCTCAAACGTCAGAACCTCCTGGCCGAGAATTGAACAAGGTGCTGATATCGCTGGACACAATCAGAATCCCTTCTTTGTGCGAATAGGAGATCATTATGTGGATATCTCGCGCGAGATCGGGTTTGGGGAGGAGTATGTCAGCCGGGGAATCGCGATAGGTGATACGGACTTCGATGGCTCCCTCGACATGGTCGTGTCAAATATGTGGGGGACGGCTACCTATTATCACAATGAGCACCCCCGATCTGGAGCGTTTCTCGGCCTTCATCTGCTCTTACCGTTGACCGCAGGAAATCCCGGCGACACTGTTGTTCGTCAAGGTCATCCGACACCTGACATGACCGGCCGGGCCGCCATCGGCGCAGTCGTTAGAGTCACGCTGCCTAACGGGAAAGTCCTGACACGTCAAGTCGATGGGGGTAACGGACATAGCGGCAAGCGCAGCCCTGATTTGCATTTCGGCTTAGGACAGATCGAGGGGCCTGTCAGCGTTAGAATTGATTGGCGTGATTCAGAGGGTCATGTTCGCCAGGATAAGTTGAGCCTGAAACCCGGCTGGCACACAGTGCTGGCAGGCCGGCCTAAGTCAGGAGGCTCGTCATGAGTGGACCGGATCTGCGTCTGGCGGCACTCAGGCGTTTTGCCATCAGCATCTCTGTGCTCAACCTTCTTGGCCACACCGTTCTGGGTTTCGAGAGCTCGTGGGCGCAAATGTTCGTAGCCCTCGTTACCGCCTACGCCACCGAGATCGTTTTAGAGATCGCCGATGCTTGGGCAAATGAAAGACCGTGTCGTTTCGCTGGAGGAGTCTGGAAGCTGGTCGATTTCCTTTTGCCTGCACACATCGCAGGCCTCGCGGTCGCCATGCTGTTATATACGGGGGCATTGCTCCTCCCCTTTGTTTTCGCGTCGGCCGTAGCCATCGCCTCGAAGGCATTATTCATTGCAACCGTGAATAAGTCCAGACGCCATTTCCTCAACCCCTCGAACACAGGGATCTGCGTAACTGTTCTGCTCTTCCCGTCTATGGCCCCGATCATGCCGTGGCAATTTACTGAAGGTCTGTCAGGCGGAATGAGTTGGGCGTTTCCGGTCCTGGTGGGTTGCGTTGGAATTTTCATGAACTGGCGTTACGCGGGGCGCTTGCCGCTAGTGCTGGGCTGGGTGATCGGCTTCGCCCTACAGGGAGCGCTGCGCTGTCTGATGAACGATCTCCCGCTGATCGTCTGTCTAGTCCCGATGACGGGCGTGAGTTTCATTCTATTCACCTTTTACATGGTTACCGATCCCGGGTCTACACCGAGCCAATGGCGGGAGCAGGTTATCTTCGGAGCCGCGATTGCACTGGTCTACTCACTTCTGGTTCTCACGCACGTTGGATTCGCCTTCTTCTATGCATTGTTCATTGTCTGCATCGCTAGAGGGTTGGTCCTTCGCTTAAAGTCCCGGAAATTAGACGCCTATTCAGAAATTCATAAGCCCGGCATGGCGACTCATCCGAAAGGTTGATACGAACCTCCGCCCTTAGGTTGGTGACCGCCTTCTGCCTCGGTGATACCGTGTTGCGGCTCTATTTTTATTTGCCTGCGTTCAAAGTAAACCTTCAGCAGTTCCGTTTTAGGTTACCTTCCTGGTTCCTTGGCGTTTTGATTCGCGTAACGTTCGAATTGGTCGCTCACCTCTCGGCCTTAGAATCCAGGAAAGCTGGTATGCGATTATCCAAGCTACAGACCGGTCATGGGATTCGGCAAAGGTTCTTGCTGAAGTTAACTCACGTCCTGACTCTGTCGGAGCCCTTCGACGTAGTCAAAACCTTCACATACCGGCCGGAGTACTTTGGCAAACATTTCTGTGATCTTAGCCATGACTTACTTCGTGGTCCGTCAGAGTGGACCATCGGGGAGCGCGAGTTGTTTGGCGCCTTCACCGCGAGTCTGAACCGGTGTCTTTTTTGAACCAACGCTCACCGCGCGGTCGCGTGGTCACTACTCGGTCATGAGCTAACGGGCGAGGTCTTCGCTGACTGGCGCACGGCCCAGATCGACCAGCGACTCCGCGCGACTCTTACCTTACTAGAGAAGGTTACATGTTCGCCCAGGACCATCGTGTCCGACGATCTCGCCGCCTCGCGAGCCGCTGGCTTAACGGATCGTGCGATCCTGGAGGCGACATATGTTTGTGCGGGATTTAATATCATTACTCGGATCGCTGATGCGCTTGGTTTTAAGATTCCTTCCGAACAGCTCTTTTCCAGAGCTGCCAAGTTGCTTGTGATATTTGGTTACAAGAGGCTTAGCGGTTACTGGACGACTGGTGTTTACAATCGAAGGCCCGACCTCAGCTTGATAAGCACCGTTGTCAGGCAGACTACATTTGATTCTTCCTCACTTGATGCGCCCACATTTGATCCCCACGGCAGAAAGTTGACGCGCCTGCGAAACGCAGTTCTCTCAGGGCCTGGATCGCTCTCACCTGCCATCCGGCAAACGATCAGTGAAGGTCGTGAACTGTCTGGAGCTCTGGGCGCATATGTTAAGAAAGTTGCTGAGCACGCCTATCTGATTACTGATGATGATATAGCCGAACTCCACCGAGCTCACTACACTGATGATCAGATCTTTGAAGCCACTGTAAGTGCAGCACTAGGTGAGGGACTTTTAAGACTGGAATGTGTGCTGCGCGCATTGCGATCAAGCCAGCCGCCCAGGATCGCTTACGGTGAGTTATCTTTTGAAGAAAACTCTGTGCCATCACCAATGACAAAAGGGGCCAGCGTCGGTTTGGCTTAACTGGCCAACCCCCTCCACCACTACCTCTTTCATTTCGCTTGGGCCCTTATTGGATCACCGATTCCCCGCGTTCATATCGTATCTGTAAAAACCTCGCACCAAAGCTCACAACTTAGACAGGATGAACGAAGATTTACAGGATGGCAGAGGCGGGCTAATCTTGTAAATTCTGTAAATCCTGTCAAATGATTTCCTTTTTCTCGGAGGATGCGATGGGACCCCGATTGGGAAAGTACTTACGTAGAGTCAAACCATCCGTAGAGCCGGACGCGTCTACCAAAAACTGTACGAGTGGGTATATCCTCATCTGTTACTGGCTCCCACACCTTTGCACAAAATAGTTGTTGACCGTCAGACTACAGTTGTAGTAGGTTGCGCCACAGATGTAGTAGATGGTGGGGTGTACTGGAGGGTGAAATGAAAAACGTAAACCTCTTGTTAGTTATCCTGGTGGCTGTTTTGGGCGGCGTGGAAGCGTCTGCGCAGTCCGGCGTCAGTGCCGCGACTGCTGCTTCCGCGGTGGCGTCGCTGAACGACCGGAAGGATCCGGCAACCGGTTCGGACGACGCGGAATTCTATTACGGCGCAGGTGGCAGGCTACTTGAGCTTGGCCGATACCACGAAGCGATCGAGGCGTTTGGACAGGCCATTAGACTAATGCCAAACTCGCCGCTGATACATAACGATCTGGGGTATAGCTATTTTCTCGCGGCAAAATACGCGGAAGCGGTATCAGCCTACAAGGAAGCGATCAGGCTCAAACCAAATTATGCGTTGGCCCATAACAATCTAGGCACGGCCTACCTCCGTCTCAAGGAATACGAAAATGCATATTTGTTTCTGAAAAAAGCTCTGATACTCAGGCCCGATTACACTAACGCCCGATACAATCTGGGAGTCGCTTATTACGCGGCGGGACGGACAAGCGATGCTGTGGAATCCTTTCACCGGGCACTCCAACTCAACCCAAAACATACTGAAGCCCTAAACAACCTGGGGTGCGTGTACATCGAACTGGGGCGCTTTACTGAGGCGATTGCTCTTCTCGGACAGGCGCTGGAGATTAATCCGAAGTTGCAAGCTGCGCAGCGGAACCTCGGAAACGCTTATCTTAAAGGGGGCAAAATGCGGGAAGCGGCGCAGGCGTTTCAGAGAGCACTGGAGCTGAATCCGAACGATGCGGAGGTTCACAACAATCTTGGCGTCGCCTACTACGAGCTGCGTACATTCAAACAGGCGGTAAGAGCATGCAAGCGGGCCATCGAACTCGCTCCTGGGTATGCAGCGGCGCACTACAACTTGGCAATTGCCTGTCTGGCGCTAAACGATCGACATGGTGCGCTGCAAGAGTATGCTTTGCTCAGGGAACTCGAAGCTGACCGGGCCGAAACGCTCTACCAGATGCTCTACGCGGGTCAGGTTGTTGACGTCAGTCACAAATAGAACAGGCGGATTTGCACAAATGGATACGGCTGCAACTTCTGCTTTGCCGACAACGTACCCTGGCGAAGACTTGAAACTGAACACGGGCGCATTTTTGGTCAGCCAAACCGTCACAAAAGTCTTGACATGCTACTACTTTGGTCGTAGCGTGACCCTCAACTGTAGTACAGAGACTGAGGGAGGCCGTTTTGATTAAGAAGAAGAGCGTCAAGCTGACCCGTTTCGAGCTTGAAGTAATGAGCGCCCTTTGGGATCTGGGCATCGCATCAGTGCGTGAGATTCAGGAGCAGCTACCGGATCAGAAACGTCCCGCCTACACGACGGTGCAGACAATTGTCTATCGTCTGGAAGAGAAGGGCGCAGTTCGCCGACTCAAGAAAATAGGCAATGCCCACATTTTTGAGCCCATCGTGACGCGCAAAGCCGCGCACCATCGTCTGATTCACGAGTTGTTAGATCTATTCGACGGCTCCGCGCGTCCCCTAATGGCCCACCTGGTAGAGATCGGAAAGCTGACTCTTGATGACATAAGGGAGTTGGAAGGCGATCTCGTTGAACAGCCTGAGAATAAGACAGAGAAGAAAAGTGCGCGCAGACGTTAGGCGCGCCGGATCGTGCAGAGGAACGGAACCATGAGTGATTTACAGGTTTTCTCAGAATGGTCCAACTGGGCCTGGCGCCTGGCGTTGAATCATCTCTGGCAGGCGACGATCTTTTTCGTTATAGCTCTGCTGGCTTCGCTGTTGCTCCGCCGTGGACCGGCGCGGGCCCGTTATGTGGTCTGGTTGGCGGCCTCGATAAAGTTTGCCGTTCCCTCGGCCGTCATTATTCTCGCGCTGAGTGGCATCGGAATTAAAGTCGAGTCAATTTTTGATTCGTCGCCTAGTTCTACTCCGACGCTCCATTACATCACGCCCGTGGTTTCGCCGGTGGTGATGCCGGCCGGGTATCTCACGGCCACAAAACCGGCGCAACCATTGAAAAGCTCGGTCAATGAACCACTCGCGACGCCCAGTGGGAATACCCTGGGCCTGGTCGTGTGTATTGTTTGGCTGTTGGGCGCCGCCTCGTTTTTTTACCGCTGGTTGAAGAGGAGACGGCAAGTGTCCTCAGCAATTGAAGCAGGTCGCATCATACGAGCCGGGAGAGAATGGGAGGCTCTCACTAAAGTGACTTCGTGGCTGGGAATCACGCGACGCATCGATCTGATCGTGACACCGGAAGTAAGCGAGCCGGGCGTGTGGCGTGTGTTTGAACCGATTGTTCTTTTGCCGGAGGCGATCAGCAGTCAACTCAACGATGAAGAGCTGGAAACCCTGATGATGCATGAGATGGCCCACGTCTTACGCTGGGACAATCTCGTTAGCAATTTGAACATGGTTCTGTGTTGTGTTTTCTGGTTCAACCCGATCGTTTGGTTGATCGACACCTGGCTGTTGAAGGAACGCGAAGAGGCTTGCGACGACGTAGTTTTGAGATGGAGTGGAGCCGAAGAGATTTATGCCTCGAGTATTAAGAAGATTTACCGCTTTTGTCTCAGTTCGAGAGTCTCGGGCCTGTCTGCGGCCGGCGGTTCCAAGCTCAAGCACAGGCTCGAGCGTATTGTGGCTAACCGCACCGGCGAACGATTTTCTCTGGCGCACAGACTGCTTGTTTTCACAGTGTTTGTTGGCAGCGTAATCCTCTCGCTGATAGCCGCGATGCCGCCAGGTGAAAAGGTCGTTGCGCAGACCAACCCTGTCTTGCAACAAGCCGACAACGGTCTCGCGCATGTGGTCCCGGTTGAAAGCAAGGAATGTGCTGAACCAGATGTGAAGAAGTGTGCACCTCCAACGCGCACCGCGATTGTGGCTGAAAGCGAGTTGGGCAACGTAGTAGTCCTTTCTGATACGAATGCTCTATTACAGGCAGGGACAGCAGCTATTGCACATATCAACGGGAAACTTGCAACCATCGTTAACGACGTGCCGGCGGCCAGGCCGGTTCCTGATCAAGCTCCCGTCTTTCAATCTGCCCACGCGGTGGATCTGAAAAAATTTGTCGGCCGGTACTCGGTTGACCCCGGAGTTATGGAGAATTTTGTTCTGGATGTAACCGTGGAAGGCGGCGAGCTCTGGTTCAAGCCGTCACACGCAGGCAAGCGCCGGCTAATTGCCCAGTCGATCGTGGATTATTTGGATTCTGAATCATCTGATACACGGATCACCTTCAATTTTGACTCTACGGGAAACATTGAGAGCCTTACGCTACGGGGATGGGGGCAAACGATCGTCGCCCCGCGTCTGGTTCTACCGGCACCAAGTCGAGAGGGAAACATCACTTTCAAACTCAACGACTTCCCAGGCGCACGAATTGTGGCCGTAGCGGGGACGTTCAATGGCTGGAACCAGTCGCAGTATCTCTTTGAACGGGCCGGCAACGAATGGATCTGCCGAATTAGTCTGCCGCCCGGTAAATATCAGTACAAGTTCATAGTCGATGGGAACTGGCTAGTCGACCCAAGGAATCCGACTGTGGTCCAGGACGAGCGAGGCTTTGAGAACTCGCAACTGATCGTTCGTTGAGAGGCGCGAACTTTTCAACTGCCCCTCGATTTCCTCAACAGCGGACATCTCGCCATCAGGCAAAACCCTTGTGCCTGACGGAATTAGTTGGGTTTCAGGTTTTTGCTTGTCCGGCCCCGCTGAGCCGAAACTCAACGCTTCACGAACTCCCCAACCTCGGCACCCAAAATGAACCTCCACTCCTGCGCACTCCTCCTTGACCCCCAGCGAAACTTTGGAAAGAATTCCACTGTGTGGTGTCTCTAAAGTTCGCTGACAAATTCGTCGACGTGCGCACAGAACCATTTGCGGGTAGCCAATGGAACCCGGCACTCAACTCGAGCAGGAATCGATCTTAGAACCATTTGAATTTCACTCAGCCCTCATGATGAGATAACGCCGTTAAGGAAACGGTGTCGGTTTGGTTAAGAAGGATTGTGTGGCTGCTGGGTATTCATTGTGAAAAGCGTTGAGCCAAAGAAGGATTGGGTATTAACGCCAGATGCGTTTGACCAGCTGCTGCAATGGCTTGATCAGGGCACAAGCTCAAGCGGAGAGGGTTATCTGGAGATGCGACGGAGGCTGGTCGCGTACTTCGGCCGCAAACATTGCCCCGCCCCAGATG
>JAMQPH010000477.1 GCA_023717605.1 Pyrinomonadaceae bacterium | reverse complement strand
AAATGGTACCGATCCAGATTGTGCTTGCCCAAGACATCGTCGAGGACTCGAAGCCGCCCTCGAATAGATCTCCGAATTGCTCTCCGGTCCACCCACCCGGTTAACATCTTTCATGTCGTTAACACTTTCATTGACAGCTATTCTCAGCCAGTGCTAAGAGGCTAACTAACGGTCTAGAGTTAGCGTCTTTTCTGTGTTGAGGCTGACCATTGATGAGCATGATTAGTGAGCTTCTACTGATCAGAGCGAACAGTCTCACGGAGGAAAACCCTTATGCGTATTGACGTGCACGCCCATCTATTCTCCACCGCTTATGTTGACGGCCTTCGGGCGGTTTTCGGCAAGGACAATTCGCCGGCCGGTCAGGACGCGCAGCGTCTGATCAAATGGATGAGCACTGATCCCCGCATGACCAATCTGGATGGGCGGCTAGAAGAGATGGACAAGTGGGGGATCACGATGCAGGTGCTTTCAGTGCCATTCCACGGAGCGCTGGTACAGGATAAGCCTGCCGCCTTGGATTTGACGCAGATGGCCAACGACATGATCCTGCGAGCTGCCCGCGCTTACCCCGACCGGTTCCGGATCTTTTTGACGCTGCCGCTGCAGTTCCCAGATGCGGCGGTGCAGGAGCTTGACCGTTTCGCCGGACGATCAGAAGTAGTAGGCGTAGCCTTGATGGGCAGCGCTGGCGCGCGACCGTTAAACGACCCCGAGTTCCTGCCTGTCTATGCTGAGCTTGAGCGGCGCGGCCTTCCGTTTCTTCTTCATCCCATCTCACCGCCGGGGCTCGACTGCATGCTGGAGTTAAACCTGGCCAACGTGGTGGGCTTCATGTTCGAAACGACGCTCGCTGCGGTGCGACTCGTCTATGCCGGCGTTTTCGAGCGGCACCCGCGCCTCCAGATGATTTTCCCGCACCTGGGTGGACTCGCGCCTTACCTGATGGGACGGCTACAGTGGGGCTACGAGCGGTTCCCGGCGTGCAATGAGAACCTCAGCGCGCCGCCTGAGGCTTACTTCAAGCGCTTCTATTACGACACAGTGTGCCGCAACGTGCCGGCCCTTCGTATGGCCCTCTCGATGTTCGGGGCAGAGCATGTAGTTTTCGGCACTGATATTCCTTTTCGTGAGGACATAGGCCTGCAGCTGCAGGACCTAGAGACGCTGGGGTTGAACGATACCGAGCAGCAGTACATCGCGGCCGGTAATGCTTCACGACTGCTTGGTATTCCACTCGAGCTGCTAAGCAGCCTTTAAGAGAGGGGATAGTTAGACGCGGCAAGGGAAAGTCCATCAAGAAATCCACATAAGAAGCGCAATGGCAGAGTCGGATAAAAACCTGTCACGTTGGAAGAGCCGTTCGCTTCAAGTCTTGCGATAAGCAGATGTACAGATTTAACGCGCCGGAGGCTGCCATGAAAGTAATCTTGATCGTTCTTCTGTTGCTTATCCCTGCGTGGTGCTATGCGGACGGAAACGAACTATTAAAGCGATGTGGCTCACTCGTCTCATATACGGACGGCGAAAGTTCAGACATTTCATCAACTGGCGAGATGATGTTTTGTGCAGGCTTCATGCAGGGCATTACGAATATGAACCTACTTTATCAGCTGGTTCTCAAATCGGATGCACAGTTCT
>JAMQPH010000472.1 GCA_023717605.1 Pyrinomonadaceae bacterium | reverse complement strand
CCCTCACGGCAGTGGCTCCACCTGCGCTTTGAGCGACGGCACGCACAGCAGGTTTGTGCGCCGCAAGACTGTCAGGCGTTGTGATTGACCAAACTGGTTCGAAACGATCACCTCCCGCCGCTCGAAATGCGGACTGGCGCTCTGGTCCCTGGTCTCGTAACAGACCAGGTGGTCGTCGGGGTTCAAGACCTGCGTGCAGTCCGGCGGGGTGGCGGAGTTGTGATCAGCATCAATACATTTCGCAACCGGGTTGCAGAGCGTGACCGGACGTTGTATCAACACCGGTTCCTCTTCCTCAAACTGGTCGGTGAGAGTGACGGTAAAGGGTATGAAAGATTCCTGTGCCCGCACGTCATAGCACTTGAAATGATCTGGACCACTGCAAAGCTTTGTCACGAACGCATCGGAAGGGGTGGCGCCCGTGCCGCCTGCGAAGAGCGGCTGAAAGGCTTTCACGGTCGGATAGTTGTTCGACTCGGTGAAACCCGTCACGTAGGCGCAGCCCGCCGGGTCTATCGCAATGTCCAATCCGGTGTCCTGTCCAAGGCCGCTGATGCACATGGCGAACTTCTTCTCACCCAGTGGACCGAACTTGGCCACAAAGGCGCCAGGATCGATGCAGCCTGACAATCCCTCAGTGGACGGGAACGTGCCGCCGCTTGCTCCCGCAACGTAAGCGTTGCCGTCCACATCCGCAGCAATGCCGGTACCGATTTCGGTGCCTGGACCACCCAGATACGTCGAGTAGACGATCTGATCAAGTCCGGACTTCAAAGGTAGCGAGATGTCCAGCTTCGTGATGAAAGCGTCAGCGCCACCGCCGGGCAGCGGCTGCGCTGCGTTCTTAATGGGAAAGTCCACCGGATCAGTAGAGGCCGTCAGGCCAGTCAGGTAAATGAACTCTCCTGCCGAGTCGACTGCGATGCTGCCGTTGTACGTGACGCGCTCTTCGCCGCTGCCGCCGAGATAGGTGGAATATCTGAGTGATGTTGGCCCAGTGAGTTTTGTATCAACCTTAGTAATGAAGAAATCCGAGATGCGGCCGCTGCCGGGGTTATTGCACTGACCATCGGTACCGCAGGTGATATCGAAAGCTCCGGCTGTCGTCGGAAAGTTAGTTGACGATGTTTCACCTGACACGAAGGCGTGTTGATTTCCGTCGACCGCGATGTTCCATCCAAGATTGCAGGAGTCGCCGCCGAAGTAGGTCGAGTAGAGCAGCCCGCTTCCGCTCGTATTGAGCGTAGCGACATAGCCATCGCAGCCTGCCGCATGACCAGAGAATCCGTTGACAGGTAGACCTCCAGCGTAATCGTGTCCAGTCACATAAGCTTGACCGAGGGCGTCCACTGCGATTCCCTGACCGCCGTCTGCAGCGTTGACACCGTTCTGCCCAAGGAAAGTCGAGTAAAGGAGCGTATTCCCCGTCGAGTTTAGCTTGGTCACGAATGTGTCGGAGAGGCCTTTGAGGGTTTGCTGGTATGCACCGGGTGTGTGCGGAAAGTCAGATGATCTGGTTGATCCAGTGACGAAGGCGTTGCCAATCGAGTCTATGGCGATGCCGCCATAAGTTACGCCAGGCACTTCCAGATCGTCATAAAAGTTCTCGTTGCTACTGCCTCCCAAGTAGCTCGAATAGATAAGCTGATTGCCTTCGGCGTTGAACTTCGTGACAAACACATCACTACCACCGGCAGTTCCGAACCTGGCGCCGTTCGGCTTGGTCGGAAAGTTAAGCGAAGTCGTGAGGCCGGTCACATAGGCGTTGCCATGTTTGCTGACCGCAATCTCAACAGCTGTGTCCTCGCCTGTGCCTCCGAGAAATGTCGAGTAGGCCAGGACTGGATCAATCACCAGCGCCCTGGTTGCGTCATATGTAGCGATCTCAAAGCCGACCTCACGCTGATCGCTGAGCGTGTAGTGACCAGTGATCTCCTCTCTCGCCCCCTCCTTCTCCTGATAGACAACTGGCTTATGCATCCGCATTTGTCGTCCATTGGTTCGAATCAGGAGATCTCCTTCGGCAACCAGTTCGAGCTCGTCCGCGCCCGCAAAGCTAAGTTTGATCTGACGAGGATCAGCACCTGCAGACACCACGAAGTCATACTCCAACCGCCGCCCTTGTGTGCCGTAGTAGACCAGGTCCACGCCCGGATAGACCGCTTCGTATTTGACCTTGGCGTAGGTGGGTATGTCCGTGCGCCACTGTCGGGGATCGTTACCAATGAAGTAGTTGCTCTTGCCAGGCAACTCCGTCATGCCAGTGATCTGTGGGTTAGTGTTCGCACCTTCAAGTTTCATCCGCAAGACTGATGTATCAGTTGAGTCGTTGCCGGCCCGCTCATTCTGATAACGCAGCACGGCTTCGTTCGAGGTTAGGAACAGAGCATAGCCGCTGCTGCGCGTCAGAAACTTGACCTCACCGTCTGTCTGACCCTGGTTAGGTTCGAAACTCAGCGGCAGTTTGCCGTAATCCGACTTAACACTGGCCGCAGAGTTTGCGTTCAACTCTTGCGGTCCCATCACACTCGTGACTGCCGGCTGAGTATTTAATGAATACCAACATCCGGCAGCGATCACAGCGACCACGAACGCGGATACCGTTAATAAAGTTGTGCGATTAAGTTTCGAAAACATGACACTTCTCCTTTCGATGGTCTAGTCACATACGTTCGAGATTTCGCGGAGCGAATGGAATCCGTGAGTTTCAAGTCGGCATTCCGTGATCTGTTGATGGCCGCCCGCGTCCGCGCAGGAGCTACGGTAGGTCCACGAAGTATCCCGAGATGGTCACTTCTGCGAACGCGCTGTTAGTAGTGTTGCTACGCGAGAACTGGAACTTCACCTCTGTTCCGGGATCGGCATAGGCCCGCATGTAATGCGTACCGACGAAGACCGATTGCCCGTTGAGGTCTAGTCCCTGTCTGGAGACCAAGATTTCATGAAAGACGGGTTTGTTCCCCAGCTGGGTCAGGACTACTACCCTATGCGGTGTATCGACTGGGTCTAGTTCAGCGTGGGCTGAAACGGTCTCCAAGATGAACCGCTTTCCTTCCGGTACGGTGAAGATGGTGGTTGTAGTGCCGCTGTTTAAGCTGGAGAGAAAGATTCCCGTGTTCTCATGAAATGGCTGCTGCCCATTGTCCACGTCGCGCACCGGCAGCGGGCTGTTGCCGAGGTTGCCCACGTTGACCATGCCAGTCACTGGCACAGGCTCCGAAGGCGAGTTGATGACCACAACAGGCTTTGGAGGGCCGACCGTGTCGGTCTGGCTCTGGCTCGTGCGCGGGGTCAAGAGGGCGAGCACGCCGATGAGCGCCAGCAACCCAATGGAAGCAATGAACGAGTTCTTGAGCCTGGACATGATGAATCTCCTTTCAGTGGTCTAATCACAGAGCTTTGAGATTTCGGATGGCGAATGGAATGCGGGAGTTTCACGTCCGCATTCCGACATGCAGAAACTCGTCATCTCACTGCTGTTGGCCGGGCGGGTCGGGCTGTGGGTTGAAAAACTTCGCGACAGCTGGAACAACAAAGATGGTGCGCGCACTCTCACGCACTTCAAGTGTCGCAGCGAGGTGTGGCTCCGGTGTGCGACGGCGCCGGTTCTCACCCGGTTGCGTGTCCGGCCCGCCGAGGAAGTTGACGGAGGCGTCGATCTTTGTCGCCGCGGACGCCAGGAAGGCGAAGGACGCCGCCTGGCCCGGCATGAGCTCTACGTCACGCGACTCGCGGCGCAGGAAGTGATAGCGAGCGAGGCACGTTGGCACCGGCACGATCCCGCCGCAGTTGGGAGGTGTCTCCTCGTCCTGGACGTAAACATCAAAGGTCAACCGTACGCGGCGGGCGCGAGGCTCGTCACCGGGGTTGTCGTTTGGGTTGCCAACGACTGCGTTGAGACGCGCGGTCTGGCCAGCAGTCATCTCGATGAGACCAAAAGGGGAGGGAAAATCTTCCGAGTCCTGAATAGCTTGCACTTCGCGCGTCAGCCACCCCGTCATGATGACTGCAAGTCCAGCGGCCAGCGCGAGAAGCGCTAGCGCGTTTGTGAATGTGCTTCTTATCTGCATGATCCTGCTCCTTTCATACTTTGGTAAGGATGAGCCGCGAGCGATCGCCCTTCGACCCGATCCACTTGGTAGGCCATGACTCTCATCGCCGTATCAGGCTTATCGTTTGACTCCTGAGTTTCAGCACCTTTGGCAATAGGGCGTCCGCTTTTCAAGGAGACCGCGTTGCGACGGTGTGGCGCCGGGGTGAGCCGCCCGGGCAACGCTGGGGGAATAGTCTTCTGTAGCTGAACGATGCGAAGAGAGGAGGCGTATTACCAGGCAGGTAAATTTTTTGATGGGCAGTTTGCAGCGGAGTTACAATACAAACCCCCGACGACGAATCCTTCCTTTCGGAGGATGAGCCAACCGGCAAATCGCACCAGTCAAACGCCAGCCTGGAGACGAACACCCGGAATAACCATTAAGGAGGTGGTCTCATGCCGCGCGCTGCATCCCGCCTGTCATTGATCGTCATCATCGCTATGTGCCTCCAACCCCTGGGCCTGGCCCAGGACGCCTCGCCCGGCGACGAGACTGTGCTGCGTGCAGTCGTAGAAGAGTTCTTCGCCACCTACGCCAGGGAAGACTTGGAAAAACTTATCGGCCTGTGGAGTGCGAACTCTCCTGATCTGGCGTCGCGCCGCAAAGCCATACAGGAGCTCTTCGCCGCCAACGACAGCATCGAAGTAAAAACTCTGACTATCAGTAAGACGAGAGTCGCGAGTGAGAAAGCGAGTGTGCGTGTCGCTATCGAGATAACCGCACTGGATGTGAAGACCGGCAAGCCCGCCGCAGACTTCGGGAAAATGAACCGCGTGTTGGAGTTTGTCAAAGAGAAAGGCACGTGGAAGGTTTGGCGCGAGGCGGCAGCAGAGGACGACCTTGCAGCGGCGCTGATAGCGGCGAAGACTGAAGATGAGTGCACAGCGCTGCTGGCAGCGGAGAAAGATTTAATGACGGTCGAACTGCGGAAGTCTCTGATCGAACAAGCCGACAAGCTGAGAGTCCAAGGGAAATACACGGAGGCGCTAGCGGTTTACTACCTAACGTATCGCATCGCAAACCAGACCGGCGATAAGTCGGGAGTCGCCAGAGCACTGCGGGGCATCGGCGGAGTTAAATACAATCAAGCGGACTACAAGGCGGCCTTGGACTGTTACCAGAAGAGTTTGAGTTTATCGGAAGCGGCCGGAGATCAGGAGCTGACGGCTAATCTGCTGCGGGGTATCGGATCCATTCACTACTTGCGAGGGAACTACGTTCAATCGCTGGAATATTACGAGAAGAGTCGGGCGTTGAACGAGGCTTTGGATGATAAGCGTGGGATTGCCCAACTGCAGAGGGACATCGGCTCTCTTCACTACATGTGGGGAAACCCCGGTCTAGCCCTGGATTATTACCGAAAGGGATTAGAGCTGTCGGAGGCGATGGGAGATAAGAATTTAATCGCCTACGTGCTGAACAGTATCGGGTTCGTCTATTAGGTCGAGGGCAACTACCCTCTGGCACTGGAACATTACCAGAGAAGTTTGACGCTTTCGGAGAAGCTTGAGAATAAACTCCTCACTGCCGACACATTGTCAAAGATAGGAAGCGTTAATTACTCTCAAGGCAATTACGGGCTAGCGTTGGCGTATTACCACAAGAGCCTCAGACTGCGGGAGGCGCTGGGCGATAAGGCTGGGATGGTCACCACGCTCACGGGCATCGGGAACGTGCATTTCGTGCAACGGAGCACAGACTTGGCGCTGGAATATTTCCAGAGGAGCCTGGCACTGGGACAGGAAGTGGGAAACAGGCGGCCGATCGCCCATACGCTGATTGGCCTCGGCGTCGCCTACCGCGACCGAGGAGACTACGCCTTAGCGTTGGAGCATTTCGAGAAGAGTTTGAAGTTCTCGGAGGAGCTGGGAGAACGGCTGTTGGCTTCCTACGCGTTGTACCAGATCGGGTTCGCTAACCAAGTGCGAGGGAACTATGACCTGGCCTTGGAGTATTACCGGAAAAGCTTAACACTGAAAGAGGCGTTGAACGAAAGACGCGGAATCGCCGAGACGCTGAACGATATTGCCACCGTCCAATACGAGCAAGGGAACTATCGTTCCGCTCTAGAGACAGCCGCGCGCGCCGTTGCAATTGCGCGCGAAATCGGCTTCCGGGAAACGCTCTGGGAAGCGCCCACCACGGCGGGCCGGGCTCACCGTATGCTCGGCCAGCCCGAGCAATCTCGGCATGCTTTTGAAGAGGCCATCGCCGCAATCGAGGACTTCCGCACACAAGTCGGAGGCGGTGAACAGGAGCTGCAGCGCTTCTTCGAAAATAAAGTTTCCCCGTACCACGCCATGATCGAGTTGCTGGCAGCGCAAAACGATCACCGCGAGGCCCTCGCCTACGCCGAACGTGCCAAGTCCCGCGTACTGCTGGACGTACTGCAAACAAGCAGTGCCAGGATCACGAAAGCCATGACTGCTCAGGAGCAGGAGCAGGAGCGGAGACTGAGGAGCGAACTTGTTTCTCTCAACACGCAAATCTCCCGCGAGAAGCAGCGGCAGCAAATTGAGGAAACGCGACTCGCCGACCTGAACGCCCGCCTCTATAAGGCGCGACTGGAATACGAGGCCTTTCATGCAAGTCTTTACGCCGCCCATCCTGAATTGAGAGTGCAGCGCGGCGATGTGAAAACGGTGACAGTTGAAGAAACTGCCAGGCTGCTGCCCGACGCGCGCACCGCGCTGTTGGAATACGTCGTCACTGATGAAAGGACCTATCTCTTTGTGCTGACCATAGGGAGCGACATAACTCGAGGCGGGGTCAAGCTGCAGTCGCACACGCTGGCGATCAAGCGGAAGGACTTGGCCGAGCAGGTTACAGCGTTCCGCCAGCAACTCGCGAAACGTGATCTGACCTTCCGTCCGGCCGCGAGCAAATTGTATGACTTGTTGCTGAGCCCGGCGCGCGCGGACCTAAACGGTAAACAAACGCTCGTCGTCGTGCCCGACGGCGCGTTGTGGGAATTACCATTCCAGACTTTGCTGGACGCGCAGGGCCGTTACGTGATCGAGGGCCACGCACTTTCCTACGCGCCTTCGCTAACGGTGCTGCGCGAGATGACGAACCTGCGGAGGAGGAAAACTAACGATAAGGCAACCTCCGCGAACTTGTTAGCGATCGGCAACCCGGCTCTCGGACAAGAAACCGTCGAACGCGTGAGACTGGTATATAGGGACGAAAGACTCGACCCCCTGCCTGAAGCCGAAAGAGAGGTGAAGACGCTGGGCCAACTGTATGGCGCGACGCGGAGCAAGGTCTACATTGGCTCAGAGGCTCGCGAAGACCGCTTGAAGAGCGAGGCGGAAAGCGTCAGCGTGCTGCACCTTGCGACGCACGGCATCCTCAACAATGTGAGTCCAATGTACTCGCAATTGGTTCTGGCGCAATCGGCCTCAGGTGCCAGCGAAGACGGGCTGCTGGAGGCGTGGGAGATCATGCAGCTTGATTTGAACGCCGATCTGGTGGTTCTTTCGGCGTGCGAAACCGGACGCGGCAGGGTCGGAGCCGGCGAAGGAATGATTGGCCTGACGTGGGCCTTCTTTGTCGCAGGCACTCCGACCATGGTTGTCAGCCAGTGGAAGGTCGAGTCAGCCAGTACGACACGGTTGATGTTGGAGTTTCACCGCAACCTTCAGTCAAAAATGGAGAAGTCTCAGATCTCAAAGGCTAAGGCTCTGCAGCGGGCGGCCGTAAGGATGCTGCGCAGCGCGGGTACGCGTCACCCCTTCTACTGGGCCGGATTCATCTTAGTAGGTGATGGAGGATAAGGTGTTCAATCTTGAACACACCACACGCGGACCGGTTCAGAGCATAATCCGCCGGTCGTACTCCACGGGCTGATGACCCTTCCTTCTGCAACTGGCCAAACGCGTTCAAGAGCAACAGCAGTGCCTTCTCCGAAAGGAGAATCGCTGGTGTAGGCGTTGCAGTTATTCGAGCCGGTAAAACCCTCCTGCTCCGAATCCCAACCGGTACGGATCCATCCGAAGCTTCCGGATGGTGGACCACCTCCGGAATCACTCCGATTAAACCCAAGCACATTGTTATATCGGAGGGTGGTAGGATCATGAATCTCCCATAATGAGGCCATATGGTAGCCGCGCGCGCAGGCCGCCAGCACTTCATTTCCATCGTGAATCGTGGTCGTCAGATAGTACTTGCGTGTACCACGTGCAGAATTGCCTCTCTCAACTGCCTGGCCGTGGCTGGTGTTTGGCACGAGAACGGGCATGAGGCTGGCGACAACAATCAGAACTCCGACCACGGTGCACAAGTTCTTGAGCTTGTTCATAATTGTTCTCCATTGGTCTTCCGAATGTGACGAAGCTCGTCACGGATTCATGGTTGATCTGCATCAGCTAACCTTGAGCGAACCACAGCCCACGCTGCCCACTACTGGTCGATGAAGTGTCCTGTGAACGTAAGCGTCATCGTGGCGGTGCCGATTGTGGTGCCCGCCCGCGCGAAGGTCACTTCGACCGTGCTTGCGGGATCGGCATACGCCAGAACGGGGCCCCATCCGGGAGCGGATAGAGTCCAGCCTCCGGCCCCTGGGTTAGCAAACACCAGGTGAACGCCGGGATCACCGTTTGCCATAGTCTTGAAAATGACTTGCGGGGCCTGAGCGCCGGGGCCCATCTGAGCAAAGCCCGAAGCCCCCTCGATGACGAGGAGCCTCGACTGCGGCACGTGGAACGACACCTTCTCGTTGGAGTCGCCAGGCGCTAACGTGATCGTCACCTCTCTCTGGAAAATGTCAGTAACCTGTAGCCCCGATTTCGTCCTCAAGGCGTTTCGTGCCGAGCTGTCCACCTGTATCGCACCGTTTACGCGCGTCGGAATCGGTGAATCACCGTCGTTGGTGATTCTGACATCGCCGACAATTCGAGCGACGTTCGCTAGCGCCACGCGAACGGGAACCTCATCGCAGATCCTTATGCACTCGCTGGTTATCTGTGCAATGGTGCGACCACCAGTCGTCAGCATGAGCGATAACACGAAGACAAGGAGACCGGCTGAGGCGAGCAAAAAGTTTCGAAATCTCTTCCTAGTTTTGCTCCTTAAATGAAAGTCATTTGGAACTTCACCGCTGTAGTTTGAAGATGGGGAGAGCCAGGCTGTATTACCAGGCGGGATAGAATTTTTGATGGGCAGTTTGCAGCGGAGTTACAATACAACCCCCGACGACGAATCCTTCCTTTCGAAGGATGAACCACCCGACAAACCGCACCAGTCAACGCCAGCCCGGAGACGAACACCCGGAATCGCTTTTAAGTGCTCTATATCGATCTCGACGTTGGGGAACTGAGACGTCGCGCCGACCAAGGCCACGTAGACGCTCTCGACCTTGGGGCTGAGTTGATCGGCGGGGATCCCGTCGACCGCCACGGTGATCGTACCGGCATCCTTGAAGAGGGCCAGGCTTTGCGAGTCGGTGATGCTCACGAACTTCCGGTGGGGCTCGAGTTTACCGAGGTGCTCTTCGTAATCGTCTCGCAGGTCGATCAGCCCCGGCAGGGTCGCCCAAGTCTCGAGATAGCCTTGAAGCAATCCCAGCATTCGGCTCGGGTTCCCGCGACTCGCCGCCAGGAAGGCGTGCTCCTCGACATCCGGATTCAGATACCCATAGGCAAACGAGAACGACTTGCTCCAGTCGGTCCGCGTCGTCCAGAGATCCACCGCTCGAGCGGCGAAGAACCTATACTTCGTCAGGATATCGGCGTAGCCCTGCGCGTGTCGTATCAGCACCCGCGCGATCTGGGCCAGCAGGGCGATGTTTGCCCCGAGTGTCTGGGCCTGTTCTTTCAGGTTCTGGATGTCGGCCTCGGCAGTCGCCTTGCGTTGCTTGGCCGCGGCGATCAGAAAGCCGCTTTGCAGCGTCTTGAGCTCCACGATGTTGCGAGCCATCGTCAGCTCGACTCGCTGCATCAGCAATTCCTTTTCCTTGCTCTCGAGCTCTCCGTTCACCTTCGCCTCGAAAAGATTTTTCACCGTCTCGAACTTGTCGTAAAAGTTCTTCGACTTCTTAACCAGGTCTTCCAGCCCACCGACGAGCTTCTTGGCCTCCGGTGTCAGCGCGGGTCCTCCGTCGGCGCTCCAGTCGACCCAGCCGCTCATATCGCCGGCGCTGTCGTGAACGTAGTTTCCCTGCGCGTCGACGTCGCCGCTGTTGAGCGCCCCCTGGACATCGACGAGCAAGCCGGGGATCGCGGCGAGGGCGCCCAGCGACGCGCCGCTCGTATATACAGCCCCCGCGACTGCGACGACGGCCGCTGCCACCGCCGCGACGGTCCCGAGGATCTTGCCGGCCAACTCCATGCTGTCGTCGAGCATTTCTTCATGAAGCGCGTCGAGCTTGGCCTGGTTCGTGGCCAGCCGGGTCTTCGCCAGCTCGAGTTCGGCTTTCGTGGCCTCCGCGCCAATCTCGGCAGCGTGCTGATCCGAATCGAGCGCGGTGGCCAGACCCTGAACGTGTCCCAGCTCGCCGGCAAGTCGGCCGCGGTTGTTGGATACGTCCGCCGCGTTCGTCAGGAGATCGCTCGCGACCTCGAAGAGGCTCTGTACCATCGGACCGTAGTCCGTCACCACCTCCTCGTATCGCTCGAAATCGGGCACGAGGTAGTGGTTGTAGGGGACGCCGATGGGACTCTGATTGAAGTTTATGTACTGAGCGAGCTGGCGCGCCTCGTCCGCGTGAGTCCAAAGCCGCATGGCGATCGTGAACTCATGAAGCGCCTGGAGCCGGAGTGACGTTACTCGAAAGAGAACCGGAACTCGAGAGGCGACGGGGACCCGAATCCCTGGTTTGTACTTCCGGAAGTGATACTCGCCGACGCGCGTGCGATACTTCGCCCACTCTTGTGCGTGGTTGCCGAGGGCGGGGACCACGTAGGACCACCAGACGGCGTCGCTACTGACGTGCTGCTCGACGGGCACGACCGCAGAGCCGGCTGTTCCCTTGGTTCCGGCCTTCCCGGCGGCGCCGTTTGCGGCCGGTGCGACGTCCTCGGCCGCGCCGCCCTTGCCGCCAGGGCCCGCAGCGCCCTGGGTGCCACCGGCTCCTCCGGCGGCGTCCAGCTGGAGAGGGTTGTCGAGCGACACATAGCGAACCGTGATCTGGGCGCCATTCCCTCCCGCTCCTCCGTTGGCGCCATTGCCTCCGGGCCCCCCGGGTCCCGGGGTGATCGTCTGGAACTTGTTCGGGACGCCAAGCTTCCCGGGCGCTCCATTTCCGCCTTTGCCCCCAGCGCCGCCGGCACCTCCGCGACCTCCCCGGGCGATGAGGTGTGCCTCGCTGATCTTGGCCGCGATCAGGGTTATCGATGAGGCCGATGGTCCGGCACTCCCGGCCTTGCCATTCTGTCCGGGGTCACCTGCCTTTACCGGCGAACCGATAATCTTGCTCTTTCCAGCGGGGCCAGCGTCTCCGTTGGCACCGGGTGAGCCGCTGGTGTCAATCGCTCCTCCGTTGCCGTTGTAGCTCTCCGCCACCAGGATGAGAGGAAAGCCCTCCAATCGGAGCACGTAGTTCTTCGTGTGCTCGATGCGGCGGGCGGCCAGCAGCAGGGTGCTTCCTTTCTTGAGCTTGCGAAAGGCAATCTCATCGTCGATCTCCGTCGACAGGTCCTCGTTGACGACTATCCTGTCGCGGATATAAATCCACGTCACTTCCAGGGGTAGCACCCGCTGCCGCACCGCCCGGCCAATCACCTTCGTCAGGACCGTCGTCGAAGCAGTAGTCGTCGAACGCGTCAGCTGCCGTTTAGTCATAAACGTCTCCTTCTAAGATTCAGCGACCTTTCCCTGCGTCCGCCGTTGACGGAGATCGCGCTGTCGGGCGGCGACGGGGCCGGGGCAACGCTGGGGAACCGTCTTCTGTAGCTGAACGATGGGAAGAGAGGCGGCGTATTACCAAGCGAGGCAAATTTTTTGAGGGGCAGTTTGCAGTGGAGTTACAATACAACCCCCCGACGACGATCCTTCATTTCGGAGGATGAGCCAACCTAAAAACCGCACGGGTCAAACGCCAACTCGGAGCCGAACACCCGGAATCGCGTTGAAGGAGGTGATCTCATGCCGCGCCCTGCATCCCGCCTCTCACTGATCGTCATCGTCGCCTTGTGTGGTTCGCCCTTCGGCTACGCACAGGACACAGCGCGCCGCGCTTCAACACCTCCGGCCGGGGGAAATATCTCTACGGTCGAAGAACTTGCGACGGCGCTGGCGGCAGCCGGGACGGAAAGCGAGTGCCGTGCGCTGCTGGCGGCGAAAAAAGAACTGGTGACGGCTGAGCTGGGAAAGAAACTGGTCAAACAAGGAAACGATTTGGTTTGGCGTGCCAACTACTCGGAGGCGCTGCGTTTATACCAACTCGCGTTGCGCGTCGCGGAGCAGATTAACGATCAGGCAGGGATTGCCGACGCCCTGGAAGGCTTCGGCATCGTGCATTACAGGCAGGGCGACCTCAGCCGGGCGATGGAATGTCACCGAAAGAGCCTGGCGTTACGCGAGGCCACTAAAGACGAGGCAAGAATTGGCTCGTCGCTGAACCAGATCGGATACGTTCACTTTTTACAAGGCGATTACGGTTTGGCAATGGAGTATTACCAGAAGAGTTTGACGCTGCGTGAGAGAGCAGGCAACAAGGCAGGGATAGCTGCCACACTGGTAAATATAGGCATCGTTCATTCCAGGCAGGGTAATCTCGCCGTCGCAATGGAGTATATGAAGAGGAGTCTGAAGCTGCGCGAGGACTTGGGTAACAAGGAAAGAATCGCCGCCTCGCTGAAGCAGGTCGGGCACGTTCACTTCTTGCAAGGCGACTACAGCTTGGCGATGGAGCATTACCGGAAGAGTCTAAAGCTGTCGGAGGAAGTGGGTAACAAGACTGAGGCCGCCTTCGCACTGCAAGACATCGGAGCCGCATATACCAGGCAAGGCGACTATGACTCGGCCAGGGAGAGTTATCAAAAGAGTCTGAAGCTCCACGAGGAGTCGGGGGACAGGGCAGGAATCGCCTTATCCCTCCTTCGGATTGGATTCACCTATCAAGAACAGGGGGACCTCGGCCCGGCGATGGAGTATTACCAGAGGGGGTTGAAGCTGAACGAGGAGTTGGAAGACAAAGCGGGGATTGCCGACGGCTTGGAAGGCGTCGGCATCATGCATTACAGGCAGGGCAACCTCAGCCGGGCGATGGAGTGTCACCAGAGGAGCCTGACGCTGCGTGAAGCCCTCCGAGATAAGGCTGGGGTTGCCGGTTCAATGAACCAGATCGGGTACGTTCATTTCCTTCAGGGCGACTACGACATAGCGGCGGAGTATTACCAGAAGAGTTTAAAACTGTGGGAGGAGCTGGGCCGGAAGGCGGACGCTGCGGTGGTACATCAGTCGCTCGGAATCCTCCACCCGTTGGGGCAACTACGCCTTGGCGTTGGAGTACCACCGGAGGGCGCTCGCGCAGTTTGAGATTTTGGGACACAAGGCGGGAATCGCCAACACTTTGTTGCCCATCGGCTCCGTCCACCTTCGTCAAGGCGATTACCGTCTGGCGTCGGAGTATTACCAGAAAGCGCTCACTCAATTCGAGGCATCAGGCAACAAGTGGGGGGTGGCCGTCGCACTAGGTAATTTCGGGCACCTCCACGAAGCGCGGGGCGATCACTCGAAATCTTTGGAAGTCGCCGGGCGCGCCGCCGCCATTGCCAGAGAAATCGGCGGCGTCGAACTGCTTATCTCTTCTCAGACAGCAGCCGGCATGGCTTACCGCGCTCTCGACGAACCCGTCCGGGCTCGCCAGTCGTTCGACGAAGCCATCGCGGCTGTCGAGAGGATGCGCGCAAAAGTCTCAGGCGGCGAGCAGGAACATCAACGCTTCTTTGAAAGCAAAACCTCCCCGTACCTTGAGATGGTCGGGCTGCTCGTCGCGCAGAACAGACCGGGTGAAGCTCTCGCCTACGCCGAGCGGGCGAAGGCGCGTGTGCTCCTCGACGTGCTCAGCGGTGGCAGGGCCGATGTCACGAAGGCGATGACCGCGCAGGAGCAGGAGCAGGAGCGAAAACTGGAAGCCAAACTCGCCGCCATCAACACCCAGGTCTCCGGCGCAGGCCGCTCCCCCCAACCCGATCAGGTGCGCCTCGCCGACCTCAAGGCGCGTTTGCAAAAGGCGCGGCTGGAATACGAGGCGTTTCAGACAAGTTTGTACGCGGCGCATCCGGAATTGAGTGTGCAGCGCGGCGAGGCTAAAACCGTGACGCTTGAAGAAACTGCCGAGCTGCTGCCCGGCGCGCAAAGCACCCTGCTGGAATACGTCGTCACGGACGAGAAGACTTACCTCTTCGTGCTGTCGAAGGGAAACGTTAATAAACAAGGCGCGGTGAATTTGAAGGCGTACACGCTGGCGATCAAGCGAAAGGAACTGGCCGACCACGTTGCAGCGTTCCGCCAGCAACTCGCGAAGCACGATTTGACCTTCAGGCCGCCCGCCAGCAAATTGTATGACTTGCTGCTGAAGCCCGCGCAGGCGGAGCTTCAGAGTAAACAAACTCTTGTCATAGTGCCCGACGGCGCGCTGTGGGAACTGCCCTTCCAGGCTTTGCTGGACGCGCAGGGCCGTTACCTGATCGAAGACCACGCGCTCTCCTACACGCCGTCGCTGACGGTGCTGCGCGAGATGGCGAAGCTGCGGAGAAGGAAAGCTGACGACATGGCAACGTCCACGACTCTGCTGGCTATGGGAAACCCCGACCTCGGGCAGGAGACCGTCGAGCGCGTCAAGCTGGTACACAGGGACGAGAGGCTCGAGCCGCTGCCGGAGACCGAAAGAGAGGTGAAGATCCTGGCCCAGTTGTACGGGACGGCGCGGAGTCAGGTGTACGTCGGAGCGGAGGCGCGCGAAGACCGCGTCAAAGCCGAGGCGGGCAGGTTCGGTGTTCTGCACCTGGCGACGCACGGCATCCTTAACGACGCCTCGCCGATGTACTCGCAGATGGTGCTCGCGCAGTCAGCTGGGGGTGCCAGTGAGGACGGGCTGCTGGAGGCGTGGGAGATCATGAAGCTCGACTTGAAGGCGGACCTGGTCGTTCTGTCGGCGTGCGAAACCGGACGCGGAAGGGTCGGCGCGGGCGAAGGCATCATCGGGCTGACGTGGGCCTTCTTTGTCGCGGGCAGCCCGGCGACAGTCGTTAGCCAGTGGAAGGTGGAGTCAGCCAGCACGACACGCTTGATGCTAGAGTTCCACCGGAACCTTCAGTCTGAGGTTAGGAAATCTCAGGTCTCGACGGCGAAGGCCTTGCAGGTGGCGGCCGTCAAGATGCTGCGAAGCGCAGACTATCGCCACCCGTTCTACTGGGCCGGGTTCGTCGTGGTCGGTGATGGAGGATGAGGTCATTGCCGATTTTTAATTGCCAATTGCCGATTGGCACCAGCGAAAGATTCTATCGACAATCTAAAATTGGCAATCCGGGCTTTACCGTCTTCGAATCGCCTGCAAACTTTGCAACAACTTTCGCGCTGTTGGGGATTTCGGGTTGGCCGCGAGGAGAGCGCGTAGCTCCCGCTCAGCGTCGTCAAGCAGGCCGGCCCGCGCGTAGAGTGTGCCTCGCGCCAGGTGAGAAACCGCGCCTTTCTCGATTTCGCTCAGTTCGTCCGCCTTCGCTTTCTCCAACACTTTGAACCGCGCCTCGGGGGCGGGCGCCGACGGAGAAATAATCTCTTTCCCGTCCTTCACGGCAGTCACCTGCCACGAGTAGACGCGCCCGCGTTCGAGCGCGTGCGGCGGAGTCCACTCCGTACCCGTGAGTGGCGGGCTGGTCGCCATCGCGTTGAAGTCAGAGTCGAGCACGGCGACGGTGTATGAGGTCGCTCCGCTCAGCGGGCGCCAGCGCAAAGTAGGCCGCCCAGTGCGTGTGATCGTGCCGACGGGACTTAAGAGAGAAAACCCAGGGCCCTGACCCGTCGTCCCCAACAGCGTGCCCTTTGTTCCCATCAATTCCGACAACCCCGGCGGCACCTCCACCAGCCCCGTGCTCAGAGCCTGTTTCACCGCTTGCCTGGAGGACGGCGGAAGTGACCCGAGCCCTCCAACGTTTCCTGATGCGTCCAGCGTCACGCGCCCGCCACCGTCGTTGAGCGCGAGCACGATCTGCGAGTCGTCCGCCGGCACCTCCGGTCGGGGTGACGGGAGTGGGGCGATGTTTTCACTGTTCGTGTCGCCCTGACTACTGTCAGGCTTTGAATCGGGGGACGCTTCCGCTGGGGCGCGCGGGGCTTCAACCCCGACTGCGCGGGATGGTGATTCCGCAACCTCCGGTGGCGCCGGGCGCGTTCCCCTCCACACGAAGAACAGCGCGACTGACGCCGAGACAAACAAGAGCGCGAGCGCCGCCGTGACCGACAGGCGCAACGCGGGCCGGGTGGTGGGCCAGAAGGACCAGAGCTTCTCCCGAAGAGGCGGTCGCGCGGCGGAAGCAGATTTTCTCCCGGACACAGCTAGTGCTTCCGGGCGAAACGCGCGGAGGTCGTTCACCTCTTCGGTGCACAGCGCGCAGACTTCGAGGTGGCTCTCAAGAGCCTCGCGATCCGCAACGCCGATTTCGTCATCCACGAGGGCCGCGATTTGCTCGTATGAAAGATGATCGGAGTCGAGGACAGTCGCTCCGGCCCGCAAATTGGCGCGCAGCGCCGATACGACGGCGTCCATCTGCAGCGGCTCGCCCGCGTGCCGGCGACAGTCTTCGCACGCTGCGAAGTGATCGTCCGCAGCGAGCAGCTCCGCGGTCGACATCACGCGCCGTCGGTACAGCTCGACGCTTTGTGCTGAAAGATGTTCTGACTCCAAGCCCCCTCCATCAAGTCAAGACGTGAACCGGCCGGCGATATTACCTCCCGGGTTAATTATTCCGCCACGGTTCTCTCGAGCGCCCGCATCCGCCGCGCGAGTCGGGCGCGGGCGGACTTGCGCAGGTTGATTACCTGCTGCCGCGTCACGCCGAGTCGGATGGCGACAGCCGCGTCGTCCAGCGGCAGGTCGTTCCACAATCTCGCAAACTCTTCGGTCGGGATGGCGACCGCTTCGGCGATCTGTCGGATAGTCGCGACGCCCGTCAGCGGCAACAGCACGATGACGCCTTCCTGCACATCTCTCAGATTAAGCAGAAGTGCGGTGCGCTGGCCGGGCGGCAGTCCCAAGATCTCCGACCACAGACGTTGCAGATATGAGCGGTGCTCCACCTCCGCAGCGACGTTATCCCTCGCGTCAGTCGAATGCTCACCGCGCCCCGCCGATGCCTCCCCCTCATCGT
>JAMQPH010000661.1 GCA_023717605.1 Pyrinomonadaceae bacterium | reverse complement strand
CTGAACCCCCCGCCACCTCGGGAAAAACCTCCTCCCCTTGACATCCCGGAAGAGCGATAACTTCCCGCGTTACCTCCGCCTCGGCTGTTGTACGTACCAAGAACACGCGTGCGCTGCGAACCCTGGGCCGCACCTCTTGCTCCGTATGGTCCATACGCAAAAGCGCCGCGCGCGTAGGTGCCAATGCTCGGGTATCACAATCAGCTCTGCTGGTTGCGTACTGAAGTAAACCGTTGGCGGATGATTCACAGCTTTGCCAGGCAGGTTGGCCTTAACGTCTTTCCAATTGTCGTCGTCCGGCAGTTTGTTGAAGCTGTCTGGCAATTTGCCAGCGAAGGAACACGGCCCCTTCAAATCAGTAGCTCTCAGCCAGGTAGTGTCGTTGCGAAGGTAGTCAAGACTGGTCGGACCGTGTTGGAACAAATCCCAGTTGGTGTTGACACAGAACTTCAGCTCGTTTTCCTTGATAGGACTCCAGATCGGGTCTCCATCAAAACTCAGGAGTATCGATGGTGTCCGGCTGAGGAATATTGTTATGCAGCATTCTGCGATCAGGTACTGTCACTTTTGCGAGGAGAAGCCTTCTGCGGCAAGTGTCGGGTTAGAAATTGGCGTGAGAGTCTTCATTTTAAGGCAATTTCTACTGAGCAACTAATCAAGCCATTATTAAACCGGGCTATGGAGATAGATCGATTAGTTTCTCGAGAATCAGTTTATAAGGGTCAGATGGAACGCTTATGTAACCGTAGAACGGCCTGTCATTGATTATGATCATGAAAAGGACAATCGCGAGAAAGCCTCCCATTAGCGCCACCAGAAGGAAATGGATCTTCGCATCCTCGATCTTAAAGAAATAGGCAACCCCGATACTGATGGCCGCGCCCAACCAGATCACGGCCCACATAACGGTCGAAAGTCCACTGTCGACTGCATCGATACGTAGCCGGCGATACTCGATCAATGTATTGTATGCTCTTAACGTCTCGTTGTGTAATGCACTTTGACCCTGGGTGGATGGTTCAAACGAAAACAGCTTGGATTGAAAGTCGTCCAGGATTTTCGTACCACTCACCACGTTCTGCCCCTTACCAATCTTCTGTGCCGGCCACGCCTCCTCGATGACGAACACCGTGTACTCTCGCAGTTTTGATCGCAACTCATTTCGTAGCGGTGCCGGATAGCCACTGACGTCTCGATAGAGGGCTGCAATGGACGTGGCTTCCTTTGAGACCAGATCTGAAGCTTTCGAGTTCGTGTTCCAGACCCCCACTGCGATGAGGCCAACCGTGATCCCATAGAAGACACCGATCGCTTGCACGGTGCCGCTGACAGCATCATTGATGCCCTCGCTGTAACGAAATCGGGGTAGCAGAAAACGCCTGGCGAGGAAAAGACCAAGCAAGGAAATACCCTCGATGAAGAGCACCATAATGATGGCGGCATAAAGCGGCCGAATTTCATAAAGCCAGATCGGCATGAATTCACCTGGTTGAGAGACGCAAGTTTTTCTTTAAGCCTGGACCATCGGGATCTCAGATGCGAGCTGGAGGTCGATCATCAACGCCAGCCGCCTATCAATCTGAAAAAGCCGAGCTGTTTTCTTGCCTCCTATCACGGACCTATGTACGCTTTGCCATGATTCTGAACTCCTTTTCGAACCCGAACTTTTCAATATCTGGGTTCGAGTTTATTTCCAGAAGAGCTTTAAGAAACTGTCAATTTTGACAGGAAAAACCGGCTCCACTCTTGGCTAACTAGCACTTTTGCTAGTAGTAGTGGCTTCCCCGGTGTGTAGGATTTGGAAATGGGATGGGTAGAGCTGATGGAACTAAAGATTTCAACACTAGATTTTGAGAGTGAGTATTCCACCAACGTTTTTTCAAGTGCGTGCGAGTTGTGGCCAGCTATTCGCACGGCTGGAAGGTGTGCGGTTACCTCTTCTTCCTGCTAATCGTCAATATCGATCCTGGGAAAAATGCCTTTCCCTCTCGGGAACAAGAACTTGATACTCACACGCCAGATGTTGCCGACATAATTTTTAGGCTTGCCTTTTGAGCCCGCCCACTCGGCGTGGTAGATGAACTCAAGAGCTAATCGTCTCCTGACTATATAACCCACCGTGCCACGCAGCCTGACCTTTTCCAGGAACTTGTCATCGAGCCTCCAGAACGGTTCTACATCGGCGGCCGTATAGTAGGTTCCGGGTGCCCACCTTTTGTCACCCTTTGCCAGCGGGATCTCTATTGAGACGCGGTCGCGAAATCGCGGCTGCTCTGTCGTTTGGTTGTCCTGGTAAAATTTCCTGTACTCGTACCGCCCAAAGTTGATGATGTTCACCTTCCTTATCCTCGGCACAAACGTCCTGACGCCCGCAACGGGACGAACTTCAAAGCTGTTAGTCGTGTGGTAGTTGTCGGTCCATGCGAAGAGCGTCCCGGCCCACAGCTCTAACCAGGTGCCCTTGCCGTTCTTGGCAAGCGGCCTGTAGGTAATACCCGGCAACGTTACGCCAATTGTAGTTAGTTTCTTTTCCGGTGCGTAGATGAGAACGTTATATTGAAACAAGATCCACTTCTCGTTAATGGGCATCGCAGAAATGACGCTCGGCCGGTATTCGTCCCAGATGTTGTTGTCCTGTGCCGCTGCGTGTGTTGAGAAAACCACGATGACGAGAAGGATGTTCGCGAGATATAGATATTTGCTACGCCGAAGCATGGGGCAAACCCTCCACGGGGATCTTGATCAGTTACCGTTGAATTTAACCACAAAACAAAGACCTCCGAACCTGTCAAAAGTTACGGGTCGGCAGGAATGCAATGATGGAAATTGGTAGAGAATCCGCACGACCAGAGCGGCACAGACGTCCGCTTGATCGAACAGATGGGCACTGAACCTCTCCGCACCACCGTGATCTCGCGGCGCGTCAACAACGCGCAAACTTCCCTCCAGTTCGAACTCGAACACGTCAGGGCCAAACGGTAATCCCTGACCGATTGATTTCAGCGCCGCTTCCTTGAGACTCCAAAGCTGCAGGAACGTTCGGAGCCGGGCGGGACCTCCCTCGCCAACAGTTCGTGCCTCAGATTCTGTGAAGTACATTTGAGCGAGTTCTGCGACTTTCATGCCGATTGGCCGGTCTTCGATATCGA
>JAMQPH010000447.1 GCA_023717605.1 Pyrinomonadaceae bacterium | reverse complement strand
GATCGCACCGATCGAGACGCCGGATACGACGTCCGGTCTGATTCCGTTGTCCAGCAGGCATTCGATGACGCCCAGTTCGAATGCCCCCAACGCGCCGCCTCCCTGTAAAACAAGTCCGGTAATCGCCATGATCGTGTGCCTCTTCTTTGTGGTAACGCGGCAATGCTACAGACTTTGGTAACCACACATCCTCATTTCGTAAGTACGGCGCCACCATGTCGGTGCGGAACTGTCACCGCCCATCAACTTGAACCATCAAATCGCCATGCGTAGCGTTCAGCTTGCTAGCATTTGGCGCGTCAGGAACATGGAATATTACTCGTCGCGTCTGCCGCATATTCGCCCTGAGCGGCCGCTTTGGAGCTCAAGGCGCTACGACCGGTTGTGGCCGAAAGTGATGTTACCCACGAACGGTGGACAGTCCGATCAGGCGGTGGTTGATTCCTCGAAGGCTAGCGGAGCCACGTAGTTGATGGTGGAGTGGCGGCGCTGGCGGTTGTAGAAGATTTCCATGTAATCGAACAGGCTGGCGCGTGCTTGGTCCCTACTCTTGTAGTCGCAGTGCATTACAAGCTCCGTCTTCAGGGAGTGGAAGAAGCTTTCCATCGGCGCGTTGTCCCAGCAATTCCCCTTGCGGCTCATGCTCTGGCGGATCCCGTGCTTCCTAATGAGGTCCAGGTATATCGAGGTTGCGTAGGTTGAGCCTCGATCGGAGTGTACGAGCGCGGGAACGCCACGTCTGGAAATTGCCATAGCGAGCGCGTCAGTTGCCAACTGGCCCCCCACCGTGTGGCTCATGGCCCAGCCCACAATGGCCCGGGAGTACACATCCAGAACGGCCGCCAGGTACAGCCAGCCCTCGCGTGTTGGGATGTAGGTCACATCGCTGAGCCAGCAAGCATTGGGCCGCTCGGCTTTGAAGCACCGCCCGACTAAGTTGGGGAAGACCTCCTTCGTGTTGCGCGAGTCGGTCGTTACCCGGAAGTGCCGGATCGCCTTGGGCACAATCTGCGCTCTGCGCATCAGCTTGGCGACCGTATTGCGACAGCAGGCAATCCCCTGAACCGAGAGCTCCGCGTGCACTCGCGGCGCGCCATACGTCTGGCGGCTGGCAAGGTGGACTTCCCGGATCTTGGTGATCAGAGACGATTGCCGCTCATCCCGGGCGCTGGGCGGCCGGCTCCGGGCTGCGTAGTACCCACTGGCTGAAACGCGCAAGGCCCTACACAGCGTACGCACCGAATGCTGCCGGCGCTGGCATTCGACAAAGGCGTACTTCATCTCGACGCCTTCGCAAAGTAGATGGCCGCTTTTTTTAAAATCTCGTTCTCCTCCCGTAGCCTGGCGTTCTCACGCCGCAGCGTCCCGAGGTCTTGCTCAGCCGTGGCAAGCTCTTGCTTGGGAGCACCATTGCGCTCCTCTTCCTCGAAGTCCAGCCGCCACTGCCGCAACTGGTTTACCCGAACGCCCAGTTCCCGCGCCACCTTGGCCTTGGTCTTATCTCCAACGGCAGCCAACCGCACCGCTTCAAGCTTGAACTCCCGGCTATGGTGCCGGCGTTCCCTGCGTTCAATGACACAGCCCTCCTAAGGCCATTGTGCCTGTCTGGAACTGTCCACGAAACGTGGGTAACTTCACTAATGATCGTAGCCCCGCCGTTCAGCGTCGCAGATCGTTCGACCGTGGACGCCCCTTTGCTGCCTGTCGTG
>JAMQPH010000416.1 GCA_023717605.1 Pyrinomonadaceae bacterium | reverse complement strand
GTTCGCTATGCAGTTCTTCAAGGTTGGCTACAAGACACGTAATAAATTTTGCGATTTTGGATTTTAGATTTTAGATTTTCAGGTCGTGGATCTTCCAACTTGCCATCAGCGAAACTTGCCGGGCCTCCCATAACTGGCAAGCTACTGCGTGCTTTTCTCGCTCCATAGCCGACTAGCGCTGGATGGGTTGCCTGTCCGCTAGCCGGATTAGGGCAAATCCCTATCAAATATTCTTGATTTCCCAATAGCCGCATGTCCGGGGCTGTGAAAATATCTCTCCACCTACCAGACCCGGAGATTTGAACCATGAGTGTACCTGAACGAAAGCGTGCTTCGCGGTGGCCCGGCGGATCTTCAGTCTACTCTCTCGCCACCGCCACTCCCGGAACACACCGGGCGATAGCAGCGAGGCTGAAAATCAACCGCCCCCGCAATATTCCGGAACCGATCCCGTTCAACGGCCTGCTGACCAACTCAGTGCTGGCCAACCTGCCCGGATCGGAGTTCGAGGAATTGCTGCGGTATCTTGAACCAGTGTCGCTCCTGGCGGGCCATGAGCTATACGGGTTTCAGCAGAAGATTATTGATTACGCCTATTTCCCGGAAACAGCAGTCGTCTCTCACCTCTACTTGCTTGAGGACGGCAGTACATCAGGCGCGTCAATTGTAGGTAGCGAAGGAATGGTTGGCCTGTCGGCTATTCTCGGTTCTGGCCCGCCTTCTTATTGGACCCAAATCATCGTTGGAGGTAGCGCTCTCCGAGTAAGGGCGGAGGTCATCAAGCGGGAGTTTGCTCGCGGGCGAGCCCTGCAGCAACTACTGCTAAGCCACATCAGTGCTCGCCTGGCACAACTCGCTCAAAGGGCCATCTGCAATGGACGTCACCGAGTGCAAGAGCGCTTATGCACCTGGCTGCTGATGATTCAGGATCGAGTAAGTGAAGAAAAGCTGCCGCTAACCCAGGAACAGATCGCTCATCATCTTGGCGCGCGTCGTCCCGGGATCACCGCCTCTTGTACTGCCCTTAGAGAAAATGGGATTATCAGCTATCACCGGGGCTTAATCAGTATTCGTGACCGGACCACGCTAGAGGCGTCTGCCTGCGAGTGTTATCGAGCACTCCGGCGTCCCGCAACAGCCCTATAACCGTCATTTCGTTTCCCGGAGAGACTCTTCTTAAGTATCTGCACCAGGTCAATCACATTCCCTTCGTCACGGTCTTCGCGTTCGACCCGCACGACATTGCTGGGCTTGGTTTGTTTCTTTTTCACCAGCTTTAGCAGTCGCTCAGTTTGTTCATCCTCCAGCTTGGTAGGCGAGAAGCTCGCTTTCGACTTCCTACCAATCAACGTTTCAAACTTGCGAACCGTGGCCGTAGGGACTTTCTTCTTTTTTGGTAGACCAACCTCAGCAGGCGAACGGATCTCATCGGGAAAGCGCATCGTCTCGGCGCGAAGAATGCCGTTGTCGGCAAAGATGGCCACCAGGTACTCTTTGCCACGCATCACGAAAGTTGCCATTCCGGCCTGCCCGGTCTTTTCCATGGCTTCTACCAACAACTTATAAGCCTTTTCTGAGTTTGCGGCGGGAGTTAGGAAGTAACCGCGTTCAAAATACAGTGGTGGAATTGACTCTTCCTTAACGAAGCGTGTCAGATTGATGTCCCGACTCTTCTCAGGTGCGAGGCGTTCCAACTCTTCATCCGTTACAACTACGTATTTTCCTTTGTCGACCTCATAACCTCGCACCATCTCGTCCGCGTCGAGATCGCGCTCGGTTTTCTCTGAGTAGTACTTACGTGCCAACGGCTCACCATCAGGGCCCAGCATCCGCAGAGGCGCGCGGCTCGCCTGGTTGGCGGGGAAGAGATTTACCGGCACACTAACCAAACCAAAGGTCAGAGTACCCGACCAAAATGGTCGCACGCGCGACTCTCCGCCGGTGGATTCCTTTCTCCTGGATGCTCTCTTAAGCGGCACGCTTCTCCTTTCGCACTGCTGCAATGCTCTTTGCGAGCACACTGTCGAGGGAAGTGGTTTTGCGTTTCGATTTGACAGCCGTTAACCTGGGCGCTCGACCCTTTGCCTTACGCGCAATAAATTCCATCACGCGTTCTCGATACTCATCTTTAAAATCAGCCGGATTGAACTCGCCTTCGAGCAGACTCACAAGATGCTCCGCCATATCCAGCTCCTTCTTGCTGGGCTCGCGACCTGCGGGTTTAGGCAAGTCCTTAGCGGAAATCACCTCGTTAGCATTCCTCAGTGTTACCAGAACCAGATAGCCATCCTGCGCGCGTAACGCACCAACGTAAGGCTTGTTGCGCATCACCCAATGTGCGATACCTTCGCGTCCCCGCTTCTCCAACGCTTCCGCTAGAGCAAAGTAAGCGCTCTCGTCGCCGTCAGGTCCGAGGTAATACGGTCTCTCGTACCACTGCTGGCTGATCTTCTCGGGCGGCACAAACTCTGCAATCTCGATTTCGCGCGAAGGTTCGGGTTCGAGACTTTTCAGATCCTCGTCAGTAAGAATCACGAACTTACCCGGTTCGACTTCGAAGCCTTTTTGAATCTCTTGATTGCCGACTTCTTCCCCATTATCGGGATCGACCATGTGCTGTTTCACCCTCATAAGGTGCTTGTCATCGAGGATATGAAAGCGGACCGAACAGTCCGTGACAGCCGAATAGAGTTTCACAGGTATTTTGGTGGAGGCGAGTTTTAGCTCCCCTTTCCAAATTGCTCGAGCGGCCATAACTCAGAACACCTCGACTTCCTGCTCGACATCACGATCGCCTTCCTGATCCGCACACGCGACGCAGGTGGCGCAGATGACGCCCGATTCTCGCCCCGAAGCACAGTCGGAGCACATCGGCCCATCGCAGTCTGTGCAGCGGTATTCAGTTTCGTAGAGATAAAGCTGGTGGCAGCCGGGGCAAATCTCTGTCCCCGGCTCGAGCCACCAGGACTGAACTCGTAACTTAGCCATTCTTGTGCGAGCCAACCTTTAGCCGTCTCCTTTTAGGAACTGGCAGCCCGGCTCTTCTGATCCGTGGCTGCGTCGCGATCGATCAGTTTTGAAAAGCGGCTCTCCTTCCCGTCCTTAGTCTCTTCCTGACAGATGAGCGCCGATATTCGGGGTGTCGCCTTCCCATACAAGCGTTCTACTAATGTGTTCTTTTCAGCACGCCTCGCTACGCGGGCAGAGCCAAAATCCGAACAAATCCGCACAAATCGGGATGCGCTTTATCTTAGGCTGCAAGCAGAATGCCGAAAGAGCGAATAGCAGATTGCGCGCCTATAAATTCGAAAGAACCCGTGGCTCGGTTTCCCTCAGGGGCTGTGGCGACGCGGGGGTAAGATCTTCGCCGGGATTGATGAATTGGTCGCGCTCGAACTTGTACTGCTTGTCGTATAGCTGCCTGTACCGTCCGTCAGTCGCGAGCAGTTCCTCGTGGGTACCCTGTTCTACAATCACGCCTGCTTCTAAGACGAGAATCTGGTCGGCGCTGCGGATAGTTGAGAGCCGGTGCGCGATGACGAAGGTTGTGCGTCCATGCCTCAGCGAGCGCAGACCGTCCTGGATCAAAGCCTCGCTCTCGCTATCGAGACTGGAAGTTGCTTCGTCGAGGATCAGCAGCTTTGGGTCGGCGAGGATGGCGCGCGCGATGGCGATGCGTTGACGCTGCCCGCCCGAGAGTTTTACACCGCGCTCGCCGACAATCGTGTCGTATTTCTGCTCGAACTTTTCGATGAACTCTTCACAGTGTGCTATGCGGCTTACCGCTTGAATCTCTTCGCGCGTGGCGTGGGGGTGGGAGAAGCTGATGTTGTCAGCAATTGTGCCGTCGAAGAGGAAATTATCCTGCATTACGACGCCGAGGTATGACCTGAAATCGCGTAGCTTAAGCATCTGCAAGTTCTTGCCGTCTACCTTGATCGTGCCGGAGAGCGGCTGGTTGAAGTTCATCACGAGGCTTATGAGCGTACTCTTGCCCGAACCGCTGGAACCCACAAGTGCGGTCGTCGAACCGGCAGCGGCCTTGAATGAGATCTTCCGGAGCACCGGAACTCCCGGGTTGTACTCGAACGACACGTTCTCAAACTCGACCTCGCCTTTGACTCCCAAAAGCGGCGTGCGTGTCGCGTCCTCTTTGTCTTCGGTCGCCATGTTCATCACCTCGCGGATGCGATCAAGGCCCGCGAAGGCTTCGGTAATCTGAGTCCCTATTGCCGCGAACTGAATTAGTGGCATCGCCATGAGTCCAGTGAAAAGGACGTACATGAACAGGTCTCCAATGGTCATCACCCCGGTCACGACTGAACGCCCGCCAACCAGAATGATCACCACGCCGACCGCGCCGACGACAAGTGATGAGAAGGCGGTCGTGGCCGACACGCCGGTCATTGATTTCGCGATGTTGCGGAAAAGGTTGTGCGCCCCGCGGGCGAATGTCAGTTCCTCGCGCTTCTCGGCGGTGTAAGCTTTGACGATGCGGATGCCTCCGAGGGATTCAGCAAGTCGCCCGGTTAGCACTGCGGTAATCTCCCCTCGCTCGCGGAACAGAGGTCTGAGGCGTGAGAAGGCGAACGCCAACGCGCCTCCGAATGCGCCTAGCACCAGAATCGTAATTGAAGTCAAACGCCAGTTCAGCCAGAACAGTACGCATAAGGCGACAAGTGCAGTTATGAAACTGCCGGCAAGCTGGACGAGCCCGGTGCCCACCAGGTTACGGATTCCCTCAGCGTCGTTCATGATCCGGGAGATGAGTTTGCCGGTCTGTGTCGAATCGAAATAGCTGACTGGTAGGCGCGCGATCTGCGCCTGCACTTTCTTGCGCATCTCGGTGATGGCCCGCTGCGCCGCAACACCCAGCACTTGCGACAGACTGAAGGACGTGCCGGCTTGCATCACCGTCGCCGCGCCCGCCGCCAGCGCGATCTTCCAGAGCAGGTCGGTCCGCCCTTTGACGATCACCTCGTCAATCAGGTATTTGGTTGAGGCGGGCAGCACCAGCCCCATCGCCTGATTGACAAGCATCAGCACCGCTCCGAGTGCCAGTCGTTTGCGGTGCGCCCACACCAGCTCACGCGCGTCGCCCCAGGCGGCCGACCAGCTTATCTTCTTCCGTTCTTGTTTAGCCATCAGTTCAACTACGCTCAGTAAACTCGTTCGTTCCCAGAGAGTTCGCCCTATTCGCGAGCTTCAACTCCGCTTTGTAATCTAACATGCTCGATGAAAACTGAGTCGCCGAACTCATGTGTTCGATATCCGCCTGCATCCAACTCCGCAGTCGTGCGGAGGAGCGTGGCGTCATCAAGGAAAGCGCGCAGCAATTCGTAGTGACTCGTTCCGGGCTCGTGCGTGCCTGAGAGAATCGCGTCGACCACCCGCAGCCGACTAGTCGGGCCGAGGCGTTGCCTCGCCAGTCCCTCGCCGGCCTGCACATGGCCGTCTCCTGTCGCGGCATTTTCGAGTGCGCGCACTACGCTGGTACCGACAGCGATGACGCGCCCTCCACGCGCCTTGGCCCGGTGAATCGCCGACACGGTGGTCTCCGGAATGCGGTAAGGCTCGTCGAAGGGCAGGAGGAGGTCCAGGTCGTCGTCACCGGTGGACGAAATGCCGGCGGCATGTGTAATTGTTGCGAACTCAGTCCCGCGCTCGCGCAGAGTGGCAAGCACGTGCCAGTCGAGCGCGAAGCTCGCGGACGGCGGCTCGAAAGCGACGGGCGGGCCCGCGATTCGCGTCCACACATCCCAGAGTGCGAGCGGCGTCTTGATGTGCGCGTACTGGATCGGCCGGCCGTGGTGTGCCAAGCCGGCCCAGATTTGGTCCGGCGCGCCGTCGAATATCAACGACACGAAACGCGGGTGGAACAACCGCTCAACAGTCGCGCGCAGTGGACCAAGGGCGAGCCTGTCTCCAACCTCGAGGGGCGGGGGCGACGGCCTGTCTTCGGTGCGCATGTGGAAGTCTCCCTGACCGAAGATCACGGCGCTGAAACGGCCGAAATCTTCTGGCCTTAAAGAAGGGCGGCCAGCGAGTCGTACTTCAATGAGTCTGCCTGTATCTGTATGCATGCCGTGTAGGCTCGCAGGCAGCGTTGCCGCATCGTTGGCAATTATAAGATCTTCTGAGCGCAAGAATTCGACTAAGGCAGAGCGCTGAGCATGCCCGATGCGTCTGCGCGCGTCGACTACCATGAGTTTGGCGTAGGGTGGGCGTTGGACCGCCCGGTCAGCGGCGATCATGGAGTTGCTCTTTCGAGTGCGGCAACTGCTGATGACGCCGCTATGGTTTCCCAACGCTTTGGTAGCCCTGCGGCGATAGCGTCAGCGAGTTCACTGGCAGCCGCCTCCGGTCGCTTCAGCGTTGTCGGGTCCGCGTCGGGCACGGCTGCAGCGTGCATCGGCGTGTCCATATCGCCAGGGTCAAGGGAAAGGAAGCGCACGCGGTCGGCTTGGTGCTCCTCGTCCCAGATGCGGCTCAGGTGGTGCAGGGCGGCCTTGCTCGCGCCATAGGCTCCCCACCCTGGATATGGATTGATCGCGGCGTCGCTGGAGATGTTCAATACGATCGCGCCGCGCCCCTCGCGTGCCGAAGAGGCGAGCGCTCCCATCAGCGCCTTTGTAAGTCGGAAAGGGCCGATCACGTTGGTGGCGAAGGCGCGCTCCAGATCCTCGCACTCAGTGTCGGACAGCATGGCCAGCGGCGTCGGGCCCAAGTCCGAGGCATTATTGATGAGCACCTCGAGTCCGCCAAGTTCGCCTACTACCTGCAAGGCGATAGGATAAATATCGTCTTTGGCTGAGATGTCGCCGACGATGCCGTGAGTGCCGGGAAGTTCGCGCGCTACGCGCTCGACGCGATCGCGCCCGCGTGCAACAAATGCCACCCGAGCGCCGCGTCGCAGCAACTCACGGACAAGGGCCAGCCCCAGGCCCGAGGTCCCGCCCGTGATCGCCACGCGTGCTCCGTCCAAAGAATTGACCGGATCAGTCTGTGGTCTGCGTTCGGTTGATGCTGGAAGAGTGATTTCGGCGGGATTTGTCATGATTGCCTCCTCTATTTCTAAAGACAAACCTTTATTAAGTCGGAGAGTAGCACTGCCTCTTGACTTTGTAAAGGGATTCCTTTAGAAATATCTCCATGAGTCTGGAAAGGGCATGGCAAGGTGAGCGCAAGACTCGCCGATCCATCGTCAAACTCTTAAAGACCGAGGGTCC
>JAMQPH010000414.1 GCA_023717605.1 Pyrinomonadaceae bacterium | reverse complement strand
GCTGAGCGCAAGAGCATGGTGATCTCGAATGAGGAGAAGCGCGTTACGGCTTACCACGAAGCGGGTCACACTCTGGTTGGATTAAAGGTTCCGAATGCCGACCCGGTACACAAGGTGACAATCATCCCGCGAGGTATGGCGCTGGGTCTGACGCAGCAACTGCCGGAGGGCGACCGTCACAATTACAGCGAAGAGTATCTGCTGGGCCAGATTGCGATTCTGATGGGTGGCCGCATCGCCGAAGAGACCTTCCTCGGTAGCATCACCACTGGCGCATCGAACGACATCGAGCGCGCTACGGAGTTGGCCCGAGCGATGGTCTGCGAGTATGGCATGTCTGAAATGGGTCCGCTCACCTTCGGTAAAAAGGAGGAGCAGATCTTCCTGGGCCGCGAAATTGCTCAGCATCGCGACTTTTCAGAAGACACGGCCATCAAGATCGATCAGCAGGTGAAACAAATCGTTACTGCCCAGTATCAGCGCGCTCGCGACATCATCGAGGGAGAGCGCGATGTGATGATACGTCTTGCTGAATGTTTGCTTGAACGCGAGTCGCTTGATGCTGTCGAGATCCGGCGGATCGTGGCAGGCTTGCCGCTCGATGAGCAGCAACCTGTGGCAGACTCTGACGGTGAATCCCGGCCGCAGCTGAAAGAACCTACCGCAAAGCCGCTGAAACCGATTCTTCCACCCATTACCGGTGGGAACCCGGCACCAGCGTAAGCAACCGGGGAACAGGTAACCTGGGAAACAGGGGAATGGGAAAATACCCGTTCCCCTTTTTCTTTGCAGAATCCGAGAGCGGTAGCGACCGGGATCTGAGCGCACGCTCGCTGCCCTCTTTTCTACTTATTGCTGTTCCGCTCTATTATGACCACATGGTTCATGAATGGCGGATCGCTGGTCACACTTTGCCAATTGGTAATCGCACACTCGTCATGGGAGTGTTGAACGTCACGCCCGACAGTTTCAGTGACGGCGCCCAATTCCTTTCACCCGATAAAGCACTCGCACATGCCGAACAGATGATTGCTGACGGGGCGGACATCATCGATATAGGTGGCGAATCGACACGTCCAGGTGCGGGACTGATTTCCCCAGAAGACGAACTTCAACGCGTTTTGCCGATAATCGCAGAGTTAACCAAGCGCACCAGCGTTCCGATATCTATCGACACAACCAAGGCCGTCGTGGCTCGAGCAGCGCTCGACGCCGGGGCCGCAATCGTTAACGATATCTCTGCGTTGCGATTTGATTTTTATATCGCCGATGAAGTTGCAAAGTCTGCCGCTGGCCTGGTGCTCATGCATTCGCGCGGCACACCGGCCACGATGCAACGGCTACCGCCGATGGCTGACGTTGTCGAGGAAGTAACCATCAGCTTGCGTAGCAGCGTCGCGATGGCCGAACGGCGGGGAGTCAAACGTGAGTCAATGGTCATCGACCCCGGAATAGGCTTCGGGAAGACTCAGGAACAGAACATAGAACTCATAGCCAGACTCGACCGGATCATGCACGCCTTTCCCGATTTTCCTATCCTGATCGGCACCTCGAGAAAGTCTTTCATCGGCCGCCTACTTGCAGATGAGAATGGCGAATCCGCTCCTGCAGCCGATCGCCTCCATGGCACGATGGCTTCTATCACCGCCGCCGTTTTGCGGGGTGCTCACATCGTCCGCGTTCACGACGTGAAAGCTGCCGTGGAAACCGTGCGTGTTGCCGATGCTATCAACGGCATCCTGTGAGTTCGTGGTACATCGTGGACGTGGTCAATTTGCACGAGTATGGAACTCCGGTACTGGGGTAATAGTTTGTCGCTAATCGCGAGGCTTTGCTAAGTTCTGCTCCAACTGGGCAATCTTCATTTTCAGCTCAGTGTTACTCCTTCGGTCACTCCTCCATCCTAAGACTACGGCAAATACAGTTCCTATCGCGGAAAAAAAGGCCGTCACCAGCGGAACAAACGCAAGTACGACCTTCAGGGGCGACTTGTCAGGTGGTCCGGAGCCCATCGGAGCACCATTCGAGAAAACATATACAAGGAGAACACAGAAAAACGAAACTACAAATAAGCTGGCGAACACTATCGCAGCAAGACAGCCACCTCCAGGCCGTTGCATCTTAATGCCTTTCGTCTTAGGTCGTTATGAGTTCTCTAAAAAACCCCAAACGTGATTCGTTATACCCGCTTCCATAGCCGGAGTACAGCGGATCGACGAGTGGATTCGACAGGAATTGTAGTAAGCACACTGCTCGCTTTATTTTTAGCAACACGCTGTGGCCCCACTACCGGAATTCCTATCACCTTGCCTAACTGACTCGCGTGAGAGAGAATCCCAACTTCAATTTGGCAATACCCAGCAAAGTAAGAGAGAAGCTTCTGATGCACAAAACTCTTCGCCTTTCCGCGTTTGTCGTGATGCTCGTCTGCGTGTCCGGTTTTACTGAGTGTTACAAGCCGGTCACGAAAAACCAGCTGCCCTCACGCATTCGCACCGTAGCCGTGCCGGCGTTCCAAAACAGCGCGCTGCGCTTCAAGGTCGAGTCACGCGTAACGAAGGCCGTGATCGACGAGTTGATTCACCGCGGCCGCGGTTTGCGTGTTCAAGGAGATCGCGAAGGCGCAGATGCTGTTATCGAAGGCATCATTAAAAGCTTCAGTTTCGCCGGAGTATTGTTGGATGACAAAGGTCGCGCCAGAGTTTTTGAAGTGACTATTGTGGCCGCGGTAACGGTACGCGACCAGGCCGAGAATCGGGTGCTCTACGACAATCAGAATTTTGTCTTTCGTGGCGAGTATGAGTTTGCTAATGACCCGCGCAGCTTCTTCAATGAAGAAGAACCGGCGGTGGAACGTATGGCTCGGAGCTTAGCTGAAAGTATCGTTTCCACCCTCATCAACGCCGTGGAGACTGAAAAGAAATGAGCACCTTTTCGCGCGCCGAGTTGGAACGTTCGCTGAAAGAGGGACGACTGACCCCGGTCTACTTGCTGGTCGGTTGTGAAGGTTATCTGCGTGACAATGGGGCGCGCGCAATCACCGACGCAGCGTTGAGTGACACTTTGCTGCGCGAGTTCAATGAGTCGAGTTTCAGCCTCACTAACGGCGGTGCCCAGGAGGCAATCGCGGCGGCCAACCAACTGCCGATGATGTCTACCCGGCGTGTCGTCAAAATCACGGATTTCGGCAAGCTTCGCGAGACCGACGAAGAGGCGCTGGTTCGATATATAGGCAACCCGGCGGATTCGACGGTGATGATCTTCAACACGGAGGACGTCGATAAGCGTAAAAAACTTGCCAGGGCCCTATTGGAGAAGTCCCAGGTGGTCGACTATCCAGCTCTGAAGGATGGCGACGCCAAATCCTGGGTCAAGTCTCGATTGAAGGAACTCAAGGTAACGTGTGACGAACAGGCCTTAAACGAAATCATCATGCTGGTCGGCACGGACGTGCAGACGCTGTTTTCGGAATTGGATAAATTGGCATCTGCGGCGTTGCCTACCAAACGCATTACGGTTGAGATGGTGGACGACTTGATTGGACGTTCGCGTGAGCTTTCGAATTGGGAGCTTGGCGATCACTTAATTGCCCGCAATCGAAAGCAAGCTCTGGAAACACTCTACCGCCTGCTGGAGGGTGGCTCGCAACCGGTAATGCTCATTGGTGCGATTGCCGGAAATTATCACCGGCTGGCGATCGCCAAAGAGGCTCTGACACGCGGGTCGCGGGACGACGTCTTTCGCCTTGTGCCGTTGCCTTCCTTCAAACGCGACGCTTTTATCAATAACCTCAAGCGCAGTGACGCGGCGAAGATCGCTTACGGAATCAAACTGATCGCTGCGGCCGATCTGGCTATTAAGACCTCGGTGGGAGGAAGCGGAACCAAAGGCGCGCGGCTACAGCTCGAGATGCTGGTGTGTGAGCTGTCAGCTTAACTATCGTTTTCACAGATCTTTCAAGTCGGGAGCCACCCAACCGTTTCTTGTTTCGTCCGTCCGCAAGAGTTCTTCGCTGTAGTATTCAAAAACCAACCGCGAATCACTCAACGATTCAATCACCGCGTTGGTCATCTCAAGTAGAGGCAGTGTCTGATCCAAGCCCTCGAGAAAACCCGAAACAGTTCTAATCCAAAAGACAGTTAAGGTCTCGTGGAACTTTGCCCGGCCAACGCCGTGGTGATCGAGAAAGCGAAGCAAGCCCGTCCGCATTCTTTCTGTCGCTTCGTCCTGGTTGGAGCAATGGAGGTAATAAGCGGCGACTGTGAGGTGACTGCGGTGAGTGAAGTCTTCTTTGACGGTCGTACACGACTCGAAACCGTCTACAACCACTTCGATCTCTTGAAACTCTTTGTAGTAGCCAGCCACTATTCAGTTCCTCCTCTCGGTAGGCATTCGACCAAGGGCTCATTGTAGGGGCGTCCCTCCGTGGGCGCCCGTATGCGCGATCTGGGGGCGGTCCCTGTTGCGCAAACTGGGGCGGCCACGGAGGGACGCCCCTACAATGGGGGCTCCGCGGCTTAAGCTCGCGTACGCACCAAAAAAGCGAGGCGGACCAAACTCTTGGTCCGCCTCGCCACACCTGGTCTTTCTTTAAGACTCTACTTGGCAGCCGCCTGATTCGCGCCCGCTGTCAATCGCGACTTGTAGCGCGCAGCGGTATTTTTGTGGAGTACACCTTTTTGCACTGCCTTGTCGATAGTAGAAACGGTCGCCGGTAGCAGAGTCTGTAACTCCTTCGCGTCGCCCGACTCGATTGCCACCCGAAGCTTCTTAATAGAGCCTCTGACCCGGGTGCGATTGCTCCGATTGATCTGCTTGCGCTTTTCATTCTGGCGCATCCGCTTCTCTGCTGACTTATGATTTGGCATCAAACTCTCCCGATAATTGCTTCCCCGGCCTACTGCTTCGAGGATTAGTGTTTAGGACTCAGACACGACTCCGGGCGTCATGCGCAAGTGACGGAGTATAGAGGCCGTCATCAGCAGTGTCAAGCTAGCGACAGGGCCACAAACCAATCAAATCGACCTTTAAATCAAGTCATATTTGACACCTGAGTGAGCCCTGTAGTAGCGTGCCAGCCGTAGCATATGTCAACAATCTTTCCGCACTTTCACGCTGTAGCCCTCCTCATAGTTCATCAAGAAATGAAAGTGAGCGTTCTTGAATAAGATTGAGCTTCCGCCCAGGGGACTGGAAACGCTGTTCGGTGTTCACGACCAGAACATTAAGTACCTGGAGTCGCTTCTGGACGTGCGTATCAACGCCCGCGGCCAGGACGTTTCCATAGACGGAGATCCTACAGACGTCGAGACTGCCGAGCGCATCCTCGAGGACTTCTCTGAACTCTTCAAAGAAGGCCGGCAGTTTACCGACAAAGAACTTCGTGAGGCGTTTGCCCAGATCGCCGAGGACCGCGCCTTCAGCCTCCGGGATTACTTCACCAAATCACGCTTCAATCCGGCCGGCAAAAAGCAAGTAGCGCCAAAATCAGCCAATCAACGCAAGTACATTCAGGCCATACAGGAAAGGGACGTAGTCTTCGGCATCGGTGTTGCTGGCACTGGCAAGACATATCTGGCAGTGGCGATGGCTGTGCAGGCTTTGATGCAGAAGCAGGTTAATCGGATCGTACTGGCCCGACCGGCAGTGGAGGCAGGAGAGAAGCTTGGTTTCCTCCCCGGTGATTTGCAGGACAAGGTCGATCCTTATCTTCGGCCGCTCTACGATGCGCTCTTCGACTTAATCGACTATGAACGCGTTACCAGGTTGCTGGAGAAGCGCGTGATCGAGGTAGCGCCTCTAGCGTTCATGCGGGGTCGCACACTGGCGGATGCATTCATCATCCTGGATGAAGCTCAGAATACCACCAGCGAACAGATGAAGATGTTCTTAACGCGCATTGGTTTTGGTTCCAAGGCCGTGATCACTGGCGACGTTACCCAGGGAGACCTGCCGGCCGGCAAACGCAGCGGACTGATTGAAGCGGAGCGCGTACTCGCTAACCTGGAAGGCATCGAGTTCGTCTACTTTACGGACAAGGACGTTGTTCGTCACAAGCTCGTCCAAATGATCATCAGGGCCTACGAAGATCACACCAAGAAGGCCAGTATCTGATGCTTAAATGACAGCCGGACGTTGAAGCAACCGAAGATAATTGTAGGGGTGTCC
>JAMQPH010000400.1 GCA_023717605.1 Pyrinomonadaceae bacterium | reverse complement strand
CAGCGGTGTCTTTCCGGTTTCGACAGCTTCGAGCATGCCGGCGATTTTGCCGAATTCGGTACTAGCACCGGTGGCGACAACTACGGCGCGACCACGGCCGTAGGTGAGCGTCGTTCCCGAAAAGGCCATGTTCTTTCGATCACCGATAGCCAGGTCTTGCTTGGTAAGCGGAGAAGCGAACTTAGTGACGGGAATGGATTCGCCCGTGAGTGCGGATTCTTCGAGATGCAAATTGGTCGCTTCAAATATCCGCGCGTCAGCTGCAACTTTGTCACCCGTTGTGAGGAGCATGACATCACCAGGCACCAGTTCGCGCGCCGGAATTTCACTCTCAACGCCGTCTCGTATCACTGTCGCTGAGGGCGCGGCCATTTGTCGCAAAGCTTCCATGGCCCGCTCGGCTCGATACTCCTGCACGAAACCCAGAAGCGCAGCGAACATCACTATGACTGCTATTGCTATGGCTTCGAGTTCGTGGCCCAGAAATGCCGAAATCAGCGTCGCGGCAAGCAGGATGATGATCAGGACGTTCTTAAACTGCCCGAGAAAAACCTCCCACGCTGAGACACGGCGGGCGGATTGCAGTTCGTTTAGTCCGTACTGACTAATCCGCTGAGCTGCTTCAAGGGCTGTCAATCCGGCTGGTGCGGATTTCAGAGATTCAAAAACATCTTCGACTGCCAGGGTGTGCCATTGAGATTCTCGTGATTTCGAAGTTGATGTCACGGGAGCTGTCATATCATAACGGCGTCTGCTTACTACCAGAGATCCTCTACTCCAGCGACGCTTGCGGAAACCGAGCAAGTGAAAGACCTGCAGAGGAAGGATTCGAGCAATCTGGGTGTTGACCAACAGGTGCATGTCGTTTCCTGGATCTCGACGCACGCCGGGAAGCCAATGAACGTAATCGCCAACTCTCAGCTGTCTGAGAATTGCCGAGAGCTTAAGCCAGAACGGCCTCACCTCCCTGCCGAGAAAGAAGCCGTCATCACCGAGCGCCTGGTAAAGGGGCAGCAAAACCATCCCCGACTCCCAAGCGGTTATTTGACCCCTATGGTCTCGAGCCAGCAGCTCTCCCTTTTTCACGCGTTGAAAGTTTGCAAAGCCAGGCTCCATGCGGAACCGATCTTCCTCCCGAATCGGATGCCGGTAACGCACCTCGACGATGCTAACGCCACCACTCTTGCCTCCCAGCGTGGCTCGATGACGACTCAACTTGGGCACGTCTTTAACGCGCAGATTGCCGGCAGCAACCATGGCGATCCAGATGACGGCTTCGTGATGTCTCACTGAAGATTCGGCGACGTGTTGGCCAGCCTCGAAACCCATCGTTACTGCCCCGAGATTGTTTAAGTATTCAAGTAAAGTCCCGTCGATCTGCTCCTCAAGCCCTAGGACGATTGTCCCCGGAAAATTCAACGCAAAGCGCCGGTTCCGAAGCGTGTCGCCGATAGTGGCGAAAGGGACTCCTGAGGCAGACGTAGTATGCAAATCAACAAAGTGAACCTCGCCGCGGGCAGTGGCAAAGGCCTTCTCCAGTTCGGCGAGCAACTCCTGCTGTTCAATCGACTCTGAGGTAAGGCCTCTGACTGCACTAACCCCGCTAACATTGTGGGCAGTCCAATGGCGATTCAGATCCGCATCGACATAGCGCGATCCCTTCAGCAACGCCCGGGTGTTGCCGGCCAGGAATAGTACCTCGCCGCGAATGGCTGACTGCTTCTCTTCGAGTAGGGAGAATGCGCGCCTCAACGCGACCACCCCAGCCGGCTCATTGCCGTGAATACCCCCCAACAGGATCAGCGTAGGGCCGGGTTCCAAGCCCTTCACTGATCCAATGAGATGGTTGCCGGCTGGTTCAAGCGCCTGATCGGTAGTTTCTAGAATGTGACTAAGTGACATAAGTTCCTTATCAAGGGGGCAACCGATGTGCCATCGCGTGTGTTGGCGAGTATCGGAGAATTCATCTGCGAGTGTTAATTCCTGCGCAAAGTTTCGCAAAGAGCGTGAGTAAAAACTCGCACAGAAAGTGTTTCGGGTTGTCTGATCTTGCTGTTATCCCTAAATACCGCACCCTGTCAGCGGCACATTCATTGCAGCCAGAATAGGTTAGATTTCTTCGCGGGAAGGAGGACGAAAGATGATTCACAACCCCAAAATAAATTTCTTAGTACGTATCGCCATCTTCATCACCGCGTGTGGTGTGTTCACCATCATCTGGGGCGACGAGATAGATGCCTTCGCACAAGGCCAGGGAAAGACGGCCCGGGCACACAGCGAAGCGGGAACCAGCCAACAGCCGTTGTACAGAGACTACAAGGGCATTCTTATCGGCATGACCACGGAAGAGGTTCGTAGCAAACTTGGTGAGCCATCTCGGAAGGCCGACGATCAGGACTTATACGTGATCTCCGAAAAGGAGACCGCTGAATTTTTCTACGATGGTTCACACAGAGTCGTGGCAATCTCTGTTGACTATTTGGGCGAAGGGAGTGGCGCACCGGGCTACCAAGAGGTGATTGGGCCCGACGTGGTCACGAAACCTGACGGTTCGATGTATAAGCTTGTCCGCTACCAACAGGCCGGCTTCTGGGTCTCTTACAATCGGACCGCCGGCAGTTCATACATCGTTACCATCACGATACAGAAGATCCATTGAGCCTTTCGGTTCTATCACGTAGTTAGCCCGCTGAGTTGAACAGGTATGCTCGGATTACGAAAAGGTACAGTAAGGCTGATGCCGCACGTTGAAGTGTGGCATCAGCTGTTTGCCCAAGAAGAGGCACGATTGCGCGATGCCATAGGTGAGCAGGTAGTCGCGATTGAGCACGTGGGGAGCACGGCAATCTGCGGGCTTTCTGCTAAACCCGTCATAGACATTGCCGTCGCCGTGCGGGAGATCTCGGATGCCGAAAAGTGTGTGATGCCACTCGAGAACATCGGTTACGAGTACCGCGGCGAGTATGGCATCCCGGGTCGGCATTACTTCATCAAGGGCGAGCCAAGAACACACCACGTACACATGGTCGAGTTGAGTGGTAACTTCTGGAGGACTCATCTGCTGTTTCGTGATTATCTGCGGCGCTGCCCCGAAGTAGCTAAGGAGTACGAGAACCTCAAGAAGGAATTAGCGCAAAAGCACGCGGAGGACCGGGAAGCATACACGGAGGGGAAGGCTGCCTTCATCGGGAGTGTCTTAGAGGCAGCAGGCAGGTAGCGGCGCAAGCTAACAAGGCGATGAACCGGACGCGCAATCAGCGTGTCTCATCGCGAATCTGGCGTAGCAACGTCTCGTGCGCGCCGGTTATCCCCGGAGTTAGCGTATAAGCTCGTATTTTTCCAGATTCTGCGGAGAATTTATGACTTGTTGCGCGCGGGCGAGCGCCATAAAGATGTCCTCGGCGACGTTATCTTCGCCCAGCCGGTCGAGGAAACCAGACCGTCGCATCGCCGCGAGCGGCTGCGGGCCCACGGCCGACAGAAGGAGCGTGCCGCCCTTCTTCCTCGTGCTCTCAAGCAGGTCTTCGAGCGTCTGAAGTCCCGTCGCGTCTATGGCGATTACGTTGCGCATCCGAAGGATGAGCACCTTGGGACTCTTCTCCACCCTCCTCATTGCGTCTGTAAACCGCTCAATCGCCCCGAAGAAGAGCGACCCATACACCTCGAAGACCTCTACGCCCGGAGGCACTTCCAGTTTCGAAATGTCGCGTGTCTCGCCTTCCTCGCGATCCCTGAGATTGTCGGTTACGAGCGAGACCTGCGTCTCGTTCGACATCCGTTGCAGGAACAGGAAGCCAGCCAGGAGCACACCGACCTGGATGGCGACCTTGAGGTCGATCAGCACCGTCAGCAGGAAGGTTGCAAAGAGCACGGCTATGTCGCTCATGGGGCTGCGCAAGAGACGGACGAACGAGTGCCACTCACTCATGTTGTATGCAACCACGATCAGGATGGCGGCCAGCGTCGCCATCGGGATAAGTGCCGCCCAGCGCCCGACGAACATGAGAATTAGGAGGAGAGTCAGGCAATGGATGATGGCTGCAATTGGCGTTCTTCCGCCGCTCTTGATGTTGGTAGCGGTACGGGCGATGGCGCCTGTTGCGGGGATTCCGCCGAAGAGGGCGGACGTGATATTGCCGGCGCCTTGCGCGATTAGCTCCATGTTTGAGCGGTGCCTGGTGCCGAGCATCCCGTCGGCCACGACCGCTGATAGCAGCGACTCGAGCGCCGCGAGGAGGGCAATCGTCACCGCTGGAGAGAACATCTGCTGAACGAGTTGCCAACTCACATGCGGCAATCGCGGCACTGGCAGGCTGGTTGGAACACCGCCGAAGCGGCTGCCGATAGTCTCGACCGGCAGATTAAAATATTTCACGAGCGCTGTTACCAGAAGGATGGCAACGAGCGGCCCCGGTACCTTGTGAGTGAGCCGTGGCCAGCCGGCGACAACGAGCAAGGAGAGCAGCCCGACTCCGAGCGCGTAGGGGTTCAGGGTCGAGAAGGATGACTGATAAACCGCCCACTTTGCGACGAACTCCGCCGGCACCTTTTGAATGCTGAGCCCAAGAAAGTCGGGTACTTGCGAGGAGAAGATGATCAAGGCAATTCCGCTCGTGAACCCGACCGTGACGGGGAGGGGAATGAACTTGAGCAGCGCTCCCATCCTGGCCAGGCCCATCAAGACGAGCAGCACGCCGGCGATCAGCGTGGCGACGACTAATCCGTCATACCCGTATTGTTGGACCACGCCATAAATGATGACGATGAAGGCGCCGGTGGGCCCACTGATCTGTGCGCGGCTTCCGCCTAGGACAGCGATGACGAAGCCGGCGACGATGGTGGTGTAGAGGCCTTGTTCGGGTTTGACGCCCGAGGCGATG
>JAMQPH010000378.1 GCA_023717605.1 Pyrinomonadaceae bacterium | reverse complement strand
TGTACCGCGGCCGGTTTTGGACCATGCGCCAATATGCCGGTTACGCATCTGCCGAAGAATCCAACGCGCGTTACAAATATCTGCTCGCCCAAGGTACCACCGGACTTTCGGTGGCTTTCGATCTACCTACCCAAATCGGTTTAGACTCCGATGATCGCCTGGCCGGCGGCGAGGTGGGAAAAGTGGGCGTAGCAATCGATTCGTTGGAAGACATGTTACGGCTGTTTGAAGGCATTCCCCTCGACAGTGTCTCCACCTCGATGACGATCAACGCAACCGCCTCCACCTTGCTCTGTCTGTATCTCGCGGTGGCACGGAAACAGAACGTCCCCTTCGACAAACTTAAGGGCACACTTCAGAACGACATTCTCAAGGAGTACATTGCGCGCGGCACCTACATCTATCCGCCGTCGCCGTCGCTGCGTCTGGTAACTGACAGTTTTGCCTTTTGCGCTCGGGAAGTGCCGAACTGGAACACGATCTCAATCAGCGGCTATCACATTCGCGAAGCTGGTTCCACGGCCGTTCAGGAAGTGGCTTTCACGATTGGCGATGCGATCGCATATGTCGAAGCTGCTCGCCATGCGGGTCTGAAAGTCGATGAGTTTGCACCCCGCATATCTTTCTTCTTCAATGCACACAACAACCTGCTGGAGGAGATTGCTAAATTCCGCGCGGCCCGGCGGCTTTGGGCGCGAATCATGCGAGAACGCTTTGGCGCGCGCGATCCCCGCTCGTTAATGCTGCGCTTTCATACGCAAACGGCCGGCTCATCACTACCTGCCCAACAGCCCGAAGTTAATGTGGTGCGCACGACGATTCAGGCGCTGGCGGCGGTACTCGGCGGCACGCAGTCGTTGCACACAAACGCGATGGACGAAGCTCTTGCACTACCGAGTGAACCTGCCGCTCGCGTGGCCCTCAGAACACAGCAGGTAATCGCAAACGAATCCGGCGTCGCTGACACGGTTGATCCGCTGGCCGGATCGTATGCAATCGAACAACTCACCGACGAGATTGAGACCCGGGCCACAGAATATCTGGAAAAGATCGATGCGATGGGAGGCATGCTGCGAGCAATTGAGTTGGGCTATGTGCAGCGCGAGATCCAGGAATCGGCGTATCGTTATCAGAGAGCCATAGAGACTCGGGATGCGATCGTGGTAGGCGTCAATCGTTATCAGGTCGACGAGGAATCTCCCGTGTCTATTCTTCGTGTGGATCCGGCGGTGGAACAGGCGCAGGTGGAACGTCTGCGGGCTCTTCGCGACCGACGCGATTCGCGCGCTGTAGAGACCGCGCTGAGCAGACTTGAGGAGGGCGCTCGCGGCACGGAAAATCTTTTGCCCAGAATTCTTGAATGCGTTGAGGCTTATGCAACCGTCGGCGAGATCAGCAATCGTCTGCGTGGTGTGTGGGGTGAATATCGGGAAGCCGCCACAGTGTAGTTCGACGAGCTGGACAACAAGTCCCGTAGGGACGAAATGTATATAGAACGACGTCATCACGTACGAGATCCAAATGCCGCATCTTCTCGAGGTCACCAATCTCCAAACACACTTTCCGACGCGCGCCGGGCTGGTGCGGGCTGTGAATGGCGTGAGCTTCCATCTGGACCGCGGCGAGTTACTCGGACTGGTTGGCGAGTCTGGTTGTGGCAAATCCATAACTGCGCTTTCGATAATGCGTTTGATTTCGCCACCAGGAAAAATCGCCGGCGGTGAGATCGTCTTTGATGGAAAAAACCTGTTGCAATTGTCCGAACCAGAAATGCGGCAGATGCGTGGCGACGATATCGCGATGATCTTTCAGGATCCGATGACCTCGCTCAATCCCGTCTTCACCGTAGGAGAGCAAATTGCCGAAGCTCTGAGGCTCCATCGAAAACTCTCACGCAAAGACGCGCGCCTGGCGGCCATCGACGCCATGCGTGAAGTCGCTATTCCCGACCCGGCTCGCCGCGCAGACGATTATCCGCATCAGCTATCAGGCGGCATGCGCCAACGTGTAATGATTGCCATGGCGCTCGCCTGTAATCCCAAGCTCCTAATCGCCGACGAACCTACGACAGCGCTTGATGTCACCATTCAGGCGCAGATCCTGGAGCTTTTGAATGAGCTAAGAAAGTCGCGTGAGCTGGCCGTGCTTTTGATCACTCATGATCTGGGCGTGGTAGCCGAGGTCGCAGATAGAGTCGCTGTTATGTATACGGGGAAGATTGTGGAAGAGTCGCAGGTAGCGGAGTTGTTTGCGCGACCCAGGCATCCCTACACGGAAGGCTTGCTGCGCTCCGTTCCGAAACTGACCGCGGAACATGTAGCTAAGAAAGAGAGGCTCGAGACGATTGAAGGTGTAGTTCCGAGTCCCACAGATCTGCCGCCTGGATGTCATTTCGCTCCACGTTGCCACTATCGTATTCCGCGTTGCACCGAAGGCGAGATTCCACTCTACGATCTCGAAGGCGCGGTGAAAGTGCGTTGCGTACTTTTTGATCTGGCCGCGGCAGTGACGGCGGACCATCACAAACAATCCGCAGATTACGCAGATTCCACAGATTAAATGGAGAGGGGAGGAGGGCAGCAAACGATCGTCAGCAAGCCTACTTCTAATTTGTAATCTGTGTAATCTGCGCAATCTGTGGATGCCCTGGATGGTTTAGTGAGCACAACCCATCAACAACTCGTCAACGTCCGCCATCTTGTCAAACACTTTCCGGTTGAGGGAAGCGACGATGTGGTGCGCGCTGTTGATGACATATCGTTCGAGATCCTCAAGGGCGAAACGCTCGGCCTGGTCGGCGAATCGGGCTGCGGAAAGTCTACCGTAGGTCGTTGCCTGCTACGCCTCATTGAACCAACGGCCGGCAAAATTGATTTCGATGGTCGCGACGTCCTTTCGCTCGGCAGGGTTGATCTGCGAGAGTTGCGCCGGGAGATGCAAATTGTTTTCCAGGATCCCTACGCTTCGTTAAACCCGCGCATGAAAGTTGGCGACATCGTGGGAGAGCCTTTGGTGATTCATAAGATAGGAACGAAGACCGAGCGGAGCGAACGCGTAGGTGAGCTGTTGCGACGAGTTGGGCTCGATCCTGATTACCGCAAACGCTACCCACACGAGTTTTCAGGCGGGCAGCGCCAACGCATCGGTGTTGCTCGCACGCTGGCTTTGAATCCGAAACTGATCGTCGCAGATGAGCCGGTTTCGGCCCTCGACGTTTCGGTACAGGCCCAGGTCGTCAATCTGCTGCAGGATCTTCAGAAGGAGTTTGGCCTCACGTATCTCTTTATCTCGCACGGTCTCGCCGTCGTAGAGCACATCTCAACGCGAGTGGCTGTGATGTACCTCGGGCGGATTGTGGAAATTGCCAGCGCAGCAGACCTGTACCTGCGACCTCTTCACCCATACACACAAGCTTTGCTCTCGGCAATTCCAGTTCCCGACCCGAAGCGAAAACGCGAGCGCATCGTATTGCAAGGCGACGTGCCTACGCCCATCAATCCACCCTCCGGCTGCCGGTTTCGCACTCGCTGTCCCATTGCCATTGACGAGTGCGCGCGGATCGACCCAGAGTTGCGCGAATTGTCACCGGGCCATCGAGTTGCTTGCATTCGAGTACCAGGTTGGAATGAAGCGGCCAAAGCGGAGTAAGACAATACGAACCCGAAACATAACTCTACGAGAGTTCGTATGAAGCGCAACGAAGCAAACTTGAGTTAATTCTCGATTGTTCTTGAGTTGGACGGAAGCTATCTCACCGTCCTCTAGCCCCAGGAGGAAAAAAGCAAATGAGCGACCCGAATCCCGCAACTTCTCAAGGGCCACCTGCAGAGCCGCAACTTCCCGGTTCTTACACACCGCCACCGCCACCGCCCGCGCCTGACGCTCCGGCTCCACGTCCCTTGTACCTGAGGATACCGGCGATAGTGTTGTTCGTAGTTGGTGTCCTGATAGCTGTCGGCGGAGCCCTTAAGTTTATTCCTGGTGGCGTCGGCACTGGTCTGGCGGTCGCATTTTGGGGCGCACTGTTGTTTGGTCTTAGCTTCGTACGTTTGCCTAAACCAGCACCTGATGCACCGCCGCCGATGTCGGCTATGGAAAAGCTTGCCGGTATCTTTTATGAACCGAGCCGGGTCTTCCAGAACCTTAAGGCCCATCCCAGTTGGCTGGCTCCTTTCCTCGTAATATCGATCCTTAGCATTGCCTATGCGGCAGCATTCACTCAGCGTCTAACGCCGGAACGAATTGTGTCTTACACAGCAGACAAGATGGCTGAGACGCCGTTCATCCCTCCGGAGGCTGTTGAGAAGGCGCGCGAAGAAGGATTGGACCAGGCTAAGAATCCGGTTCAGCGGGTGGGAACGGCGCTCAAGACCTTTGTCGGAATCTTCGCATTCATGGCGTTTGTGGCAGCCCTCTACCTGGTTGGTGTTCTGGTCTTCGGGGGGCGTATCAACTATTGGCAGGCATTTGCGGCATTGATGTATGCGAGCTTGCCTATTGTCGTCGTGCAGAAAGTAATCAGTCTGATCCTGCTGTACATAAAATCTCCTGACGACATTCACCCGATTATGGGTCAGGAGACTCTGGTTCAGGACAATCTGGGAATCCTCTTCACGCCGGCCGAACACCCGGTGCTATTTGTGGCCGCGAGTACTATCGGGCTGCTGTCTCTTTATGGCTTGTGGTTAAAAGCTACCGGCTTACGCTTCTCAGGTCAGAAGGTCTCTAAAGCTGCCGCATGGGGAACGGCCATTACCTTCTGGTCCCTGGGGCTGCTGTTCCTACTCATCATCACCGCCCTCTTCCCGAGTTTCATAAGCTAACACGCGTGGGTATGAGGGCCAATTACAGAACCGCGAGCGGTAGCGACCGGATCATTTTCCATTTGTCATTTGACATTTTTCATTGGTCATTTTCTGATTTCATTTCGTGTCCGTTCGTGTGATTTCGTGGATCGTTCTTCATTCTCAGTCAAACAAATGATCCACGAAGTAACGACTCAGCGAAA
>JAMQPH010000344.1 GCA_023717605.1 Pyrinomonadaceae bacterium | reverse complement strand
GGAATAAACGTTTCTCTCTGCGTACTCTGTGTCTCTGCGGTGAAATTAGTGGTGTCTCGTTTGATATTTCTGCAGATGGAAACGGACGATTTGCTCACGCGGAGTTTTTGATTAGTAATGGTGTGCTTATCAGTGAAGCGCCGTGATTTTAGGTAAGGATGAATAACCCGCAACCCAGGCACCAACGTCTCGGCTGGTTTTTGGACTGAACCCCTAGATTAAGACACTCGTTATTAGGCTGTGGTTACCAAAAACCCGATTGTGCCAGCAGGGCAAGAAAACTCACGGTCCGATTTACTACCGCAGTCCTATTGTCCTCATCACACACGCTTACAGCTTGATCCAAAACTAACGGGAACGCCAGACACCTCTACATTGTTCAGGAATGGTAATCCTGGTTGAGGGATGGCTCTACTCAGGCTGCTCTTCGCTCGTAGCGATGATGCAAGCCACCCACCTGCGGCACCTCGATGACCCCACCCAACGCGGGAGAGTGAACGGCTCTGGATGCGGGCGCGTCTTTCTCTAGCGCCAGATGAGTCCGTGAGTGCTCGTAGTATTCGAAGTATGCTTTCAGAATGCGGCGCAAGGAAGATTCATTGAAGATGATTATGTGGTCCAGGCACTCTCGTCGCAGTGAGCCGATAAACCGCTCCGCATGAGCGTTCTGCCAGGGAGATCGTGGCGCTGTCAGCACTTCGCGGATTCCCATTTCACCAACTTGCTGATGGAATGCTGCTCCGTAAATACCAAGCTGGCTATCGAATTCACGTGCTCGCCGGCAAGTAGGCCCACCACAATCCCCAAACAAGTGGGATATGAAGACTTATCTCGCTCATGTCTTTACCGCAAAAGCGGAACGAAAAGAGCGACTGTAACCCTCCCTTAAAACACCGCCCTTGAAAACTGTACGTTTCCGGGCGTTGACCTGACACCTTCCCGAAAAAGTGGAGGACCAGTTTTCAGGGGATGGGTAAACTAGCTTGCCGAAATACAAGCCACAGTTAATGCTCATGATCCAATGCCCCTTTCTCATGAGTACCCTCCGCATTACGTCAACCAACATTCCTCGGCATCCAGCTTTTGGCCCATCTTCGATCGTAGCCGGTCGCAGTTGACCGGACTTGCCGCTTCATGCGTCTCGCGATGCTATCTAATCCGGTCCAAGTACAGATGGCCTTGATCAATATCCCCACTCCAAGGACCAAATAACCCGCAGTCGTCCCGTAAAGAAATATCGCGCCTGAGTATTCCCCGATCTTCGTCATCTTTTTCACTCAGCGAAACCGATTTTTGTTGATCTTAAGTACACGAATTCATTAAGCGGGTACAACAGCGACAAAAAGATACAAACGCACAAGGCAAGTGAAATACACTTTTCTTGTGCATTGCGTGCCTGCTTGTGGCCCGCTCGGACTTCTGAATCAGCGGGTTACTTCTTTATCGATTTCATGTAGGCCACCAACGCCTTGGCTTGGTCTTCGATAATGCCTTTCTCTTCGTAGCCGGCCATATTGGGTGGCTTCCCTGCTTTCTTTCCCTTGAGCACAATCTGAACGAGGTCTGCGTCAGCTAGAGTAGCGTCAAACTTCTTTGCGGCCGCCGCGCCGTGACACGCGACGCACTTCCCTTTGTAAGTGGCCGCAGCATCAAAGGCATCTGCGTTTCCGATTTGGGCTGCCGCCGAAAACAAAACAAACGCGGCAATAAGCATCGTGATCGCCGTCGCCAGCGCCAATGTTCTTAACTTTTTCATCTTTCTCCTCTCTAACTCCTCTCTAAATATCGACGCTGCAATGCGGCATCGATTTCCAGTTCGCCAACCCTCCTCACGCCTCAGACCCCCGCCTTCATCCCTTCTGATGCCAGGTCATCATGCGTTTGCGCTGGACCACGGCAAAGCGCGCGAGGAGCCCGTCTGTAGAGTAGGCCGGGCTGAAACTGATGATGTCGTGTACACCGCCGAATCGCTTGTCACCGCCCGCAAGGGAGTGCAGTTTCCCGCCTTCGCGGACCCAGTAGCCGTCAAAGTGAGTCCACATCTCCTTCTGGCCCCACCCTCGTTCGGAGCCAAGATCGATGTAGATGTCCGCCGGTATCGCTACCAGCCGGAACACCTCTGGATCGAGTCCCAGTTGCTCCTTCAGTATGCGTGGGCCATGCTGTAGAAGCGCGTTTTCAATCTCTATGCGAGTCAGCCCCCAGCGTGACTGAATTCCAAGAGCGGTGAGCAGCTCTGTGTGCGCCAGTTCCGTTCTCCGCTCGGGCTCCGCGAAATCCTCTACGAGCAGGTCTTCCGCCACGAGACATGCCCGGTAGTGTGTGCCGCCCGAGTTGATTAACGGATTGAGCAGGAAAAGCTCTATCGCATCCCTCAGGTGATCTGCGGAATGCGCCGGGTTAATAAGATTCATCAACTGATTTCGCGCCCAATGCTTGCTTTCAGTTTTGAGGAACGCAGGCTGCCATCCGTACGCCGTGAGATAACCGAAATGGCGGCGCGAATGGGTCCGCACGTATGCGAGGCCGAGCTTTCGAGCGGCTGCGAGCGTCGTCTCCGAGAACGAAAAGAGAAGGTCTTGGCCGAGATCGACGTCTTCGGTCTGCGTGATGGCTGCAGATTCCTGTTTTATTTCCTTGACTTGCGCCTTCTGCATCAGCTCCTCGAGCACGCGGTCGAGCTGCGAGAGGTTGCCGGAATCGAGCGCGCTCAGGGCCTCCTGCCGAAGGGCTGTGGCACTTGCGGCTGCCGTCTGGTCCTTTTGCTCAGTCTGCGCTGTGATCTTCAGGGCTTGAAAATCTGCGAGCCGACGTGCGTAGAGATCCTGCATAGAGGAGTCCATGCGCGCGAGCCGAGAGAGAATCTCAAGCGCATGTTCACGCCATTCGCGAAGCGTCTCGGTCGAAGCGTTCAGGAAAACATGAAAACCGGGCGAGAAGGGATCCACAGGGACGTTTGCGGACCTATCATAGACGACTTCGGCCAGCCCTATCGACGCACTTTTGGCGGCCGCTGTCTTTCGTATCTGGCTCACACGGTCAGTGAACTCGCCTGCTCTCTTCCAGTTGCCCTGCTCGATTGCGGCCCGCAACTGATGTTCGAGCCCGCCCAGCACGGCCGTTCCCGCTTTGATATTCGTGTAAGTCGCCTCGGACAACGTGTTCGACATCAACTCGCGCGCCCTTTGAAGATAAAGATCTCTGTAGAGAGTGTCCAACTTGCTGACCTCAATCAATTCGCCGATCGTCTGCAGCACGTTCTCTGGCTGAGCAGAACTCGCATCGAACATGATTTCTAACCTCCTTCTATTTCACACCACACGACGGAGCAATCATGCCAACCCGACGGCGACGTGGCATTCGGCTGTTTGTAGTAGGCCCAGGAAGATA
>JAMQPH010000334.1 GCA_023717605.1 Pyrinomonadaceae bacterium | reverse complement strand
TTACCCGCAGGGCAGTATGTGCTGCAAGTCACAGCCGTAGATCGCGTCTCCAAGACTAGTGCTTCTCAACAGAACCGCTTCTCAATTCAATAAGGTGACGCCCTGGAAACCTACCAGAGAACAAATCCTCGCAGCTGAGCAACAGAAGGACCTGGCGCGCCTCTTTCGCGAATTGAAAGCTGGAGTGTAGAACTAATTCCGTTCCCTGAGTGCCTGTTCGAGCCATGCATTGGCAGCTCTGCCTTCAGCAACAAGGTTTCCAGCCTTATCGTAAATCTTCAAATACGGAACGAAACTAATGCCATACCGCTGAGTCACAGGCGTGTTCCAGTTCTTAGGTCAAAAGCCCTGAAATCCCTTAAGAAATGTGGATATGGAATAGTTGTTGAGAGGATAAAGACTAGTTCAGTGACCACAAGGTAGCGCAGCCACTAGTCCATTAAATGATGGACAGTGAGATATTGTCAACCACAGTGTTAACTCTACCTCAACCCGCCATTATGCACTCGACTTCCAGGAAGTGTGACTATTGGCATCACAGATACGATAACCACCAATCCCGCCGGCGCTGCTTCACTCCGGCAAACCATTTGCACAATGGGTAGAGCACGATAAGCCCCGCAATCCAGCAGGCGTAGACAACGGCCAGGTTGAAACCGACGCCCGGAGGCGGACCCGTCAATCCAACCTGACTACCAAACATCCAGCCCACTGGTTTACCTGCGGCCAAGTGCACGATGACTGCGATGAAGTGAGCGGTCGGCCATTGTAGTAGATAGAAGAACAGCGGGACGCGCCCAAACGTAATGAAGGCATTTCGGATCCTGTTAACCAAAGATTGGTAACCAGGTTCTGGTTCTGCGGACGTATCCTGGTTCGATTCAAACCACGCCAACGCGAACATCGCCGGTCCCAGGGTCATCAGTAGAAACAACAGCGAGGGCGGATACTTCGTCGTACTTAGAAATGAGAGGACGGAAAATACCGCCGAGCTCTGCGCGGACCAGGGAGAAGGATCGCCATATAGATTAATAGCTCTGAGAATGATGAAGAGCAAAATCGCTACGCTTCCTATGATCAGCAATACTCTCCGTCGTCGCTGAGAGTCCAGTTGGTAAAGCGCGCCGAACGCATACCCAGCAGCCATTACGCCAATCCATGGGATAAGCGGGTAAATGACGAACACCACTGGGCTGGGAAAACTCACAATGGGAAAAGCCTCAAACGGTTGGTGCAATATGAAGTAGAGCTTCGCCCAGTAGCTTGGAACCGGACTACCCGGACCCTGCCAACCGCCTTGCACCTTATAACTGTCAAGAAAGTTGTGAAGGGCAATCATTCCAATTCCAAGGGCGGCAACGACGCGAAGCGGTAAGTGGATCAATGCAGCCAGGAGAATCATGGAGATGCCAATTACCCAGATCACTTGCATGAAGCCCAGGAACTCATAGTTCACGTTAAATAAAACGCTTATGCGAATCACGGTAAACTCCAGCAGAATCAGCCAGAGTCCACGTGTAATCAAAAAGCGCGATAGGTCCCTCTTGCTCTTGCCGCGAATCAACTGCAAATAAATGCCCGTGCCCGCCAGGAATACAAACACCGGGGCGCAGAAATGTGTAATCCAGCGGGTAAAAAAAAGCGCCACGTGGGTACGCGACAGGTCTGTGGGATCGAAACCCTGCAGGAAGTCGCTATGAACAAAGTCGCGTGTGTGATCGAGCATCATGATCACCATCACAATTCCTCGAAGAAGATCAATAGAGTCTATGCGTTTGCGGCTTGGTTTGAGGGGTTCAGGAGAACTGCCAACCTGTGCGTGCGAAACAACCAGGGGTGGCGCGGGTTGGGGCGAATTGTTAGTTGCCATGACAGTCCAAGCAAGGTTCTTGCTTCACAGTCCCGTAGGGACACAATGTTTGTAGACCGGAAGTACCAAAGAAATTCCAAAGCTCCGAAGGAGCGAAAGTTATCACTTGCGGTGCACATCGATAAAACCATCTCGCTCCTCTGGAGCTGGCGCTACATCTTCGGGCGAACGGTCTATAAACATCACATCCCTACGGGATCCAGTGTGTGGTTAACAAATCTTTTGCCAGCAAGGGCAACTTGAAACTAACCTTGATAACGATTGAAACCCGAATGAAAAATGCCAACCAGCAAAGCCATCTTCCCGGCGTCGAAGGATCTGTCTGCGCACTTTAGATACAGGCCCTAAAGCTCGATTTGCAAAGCTGAGATAACCGGCTCGAAAGAAAGGAGTTCTTCAACGGCCTCATCGGCGAGCGGGGCGTCGGTTTCTATCAGCGCCAGAGCCTCGCCGCCACGCTCGCGACGGCCAAGATGAAAGCGACTAATGTTAACCCCACGTTCACCCAGCGTTGTGCCTACGCGACCGATAACACCGGGCACGTCCTGGTTTCGCATCACGAGCATGTAACCGTGAGGTATCGCCTCAATATGGAAGCCATTCAGCTCCGTGATGCGACCCTGACGTGCCTGTTCGCCGTATCCAAATAGTGTGCCCGAGAGGCTTTGCTCGCTGGTGCTGGTTAATACATGGGTCCGAATCGCCGGGACCGAGTCGGTTGATGAACGCAGGTAGGTGGTGTTGATGGTGATGCCACGCTCTTCGGCTATCAAGAATGCATTCACTGCATTTACGCGCGCGCTGACATCTCGCAGTAGTCCGGCAAGGAACGATCTCGTAACCGGGGCAGCGTTTAGATCTACAATCTCACCGGCGTATTCAATCCTCACTTCCCTAACCGCTCCGTCAACCAGCTGTGCTTGAAAGCGACCAAGGCTTTGAGCAAGTTCGATGTAAGGTTGCAAGGCGTGTAGTTCCTTCGCACCCAAAGCGGGAATATTCACTGCGCCGCGCAAAGCCCCGCTGAGAAGGTAGTCGCGCATCTGTTCAGCAACTGTGAAGGCCACACCTTCCTGAGCTTCCGCAGTAGAGGCCCCGAGATGCGGAGTGGCTATTACTTCATCGAGGGCCAGTAATGGATGGTCGACTCGCGGCGGTTCCTCGGTAAAAACGTCGAGTGCCGCGCCCGCCACAAGGCCCGACTTGATGGCGTCGAATAGTGCCCCCTCATCAACCAGGCCGCCGCGTGCGCAGTTGATTATCCGTACTCCTTTTTTCATTTTGGCGAAGGCTTCCCTGTCAACAATAGCGCGCGTCTCCGCGGTTAACGGCGTGTGCACAGTAAGGAAGTCCGCGCGAGCGAAAACGTCATCGAGCGGGGCCACTTCGATCTCCAGATCACGTGCCTGTTCAGGCGCGATGAAAGGGTCGTAAGCGACGATGTTCATGCCAAACGCGCGGGCGCGACTGCCCACGGCGCGCCCAATCCGGCCCAAACCAATGATGCCGAGCGTCTTACCCTGCAATTCGACGCCAATAAAACTCTTTCGCTCCCATTTACCCGAGCGCAAGCTGCTGTTTGCCTGGGGTACGCGACGGGCTAGCGAAACCAGCAGGGCCATGGTGTGCTCTGCTGTAGTGATCGTATTGCCATCGGGAGCGTTCATGACCACAATCCCGCGCGCGGTTGCCGCCGGCACGTCGATATTGTCTACTCCGACGCCGGCCCTTCCCACCACTCGCAAGTCTGGCGCGCGGCCCAGAACATCAGCAGTCACTTTTGTTTCACTTCTGACTACCAGGCCTTCGCACCCCTGCAGGGCCGCGATGAGATCATCAACGGAGAGTTTGGTCTTTCTTTCCAGTAAAAAACCGGCAGCCCTGAGCGGCTGCAGGCCGGTCTCGCTCACCTCGTCGGCGATTAGTATTTTCGTGTTACTCATGGGTTCGCGGATTATAGCGGTTTTTAGGCACTGGCGCAGGTGGCAGAGTCAGCGGCGCGCTAGTGTGGTGACTCTAAAGTCCGTAGAACAACGAACTCGGTTTCACCTCGTTAGAGGTCCTGTTTATAGCACTGAGACTCTCAAACAGGTCCGGCTCCGTTCGAAGGAGCGGAAGGTACCTTGAAAGAGTACAAGTCTCTTGAGTTCCTCTCCTTCGTACGGAGGTTGAGAGGAGATGGCCGTTTCGGTTCTATAAACAGGTCACTCCTCCGGAGTGAAACCCGGTAATCAATTGGTGCCGGGTCTTTATTTTCTGGATCTCCCTGAGCAAGGTAGTGATAAACTTCGCCATTGCATGTCAGCGTCGAGTCGTTACATCACTGACGCCTTTCCGTTCAACCAATAGTCCGAGGGACCAGTACACGTGATCACAACTGTCTGTTTAAATAGCGAATCGAAGAAGTTTACCGAGGACTGTCGTGCAGCTGACATCAGTGAGCTCCGACTTGAAGCCGGCAATGTCATCTGGGCCGACGTGAGCGATCCGACCAGCCGCGATTTTGAAGAACTCGCGGAAGAGTTCGAATTCCACCACCTTTCAATTGAAGACTGTCGAAACGCACACCAGCGACCGAAGGTCGAAGAATTCACAGGCTATTACTTTATCGTGCTCTATGAGGCTGAATTAGTTGGACCAACCGACCGTCTCGAGTTACGCGAACTAAACATCTTTCTCGGCAAGAATTATCTAGTCACGGTCCATAGTCGACCCATTCGCGCGATTGAAACCGCAAAGCGGCTCTGGCCTGAATGGACTGATCGCGCCGAGCAAGGCTCAGGTTTGCTCGCCTATCTCCTGATCGACGGGATCGTTGACGATTACCTACCACTGCTGGACATCGTCAGCGAACGCATGGACGATCTCGAAGATTCAATCTTCGGTGAATGGCGAGCCGAGGTCATCGAAGACATTTTCACCATCAAAAAGAAATTACTGTACTTGCGTCGCTCGATAACGCCGCTCCGGGATGTATTTAATACGATGCTAAGACGCGAGCAGCCGATCTTCCCGCGGGAAACGCACGTCTATTTCCAGGACGTTTTCGACCATCTCATTCGGGTAGCTGATACTATTGACTCTCTGCGCGATATGCTCAGTTCCACGATGGATGCGTATCTCTCGGTTTCCGGCAATCGAATGAACAAGATTATGAAGCGGCTGACTTCGATCTCAACAATCCTGATGTCCGTGACTTTGATCGCCGGAATTTACGGGATGAACTTTGATCTCATGCCCGAATTGAAGTGGCGTTTCGGCTACGTCTTCGCTCTCCTTTCAATGGTTAGTGTAGGGTTGGCGCTGTATGTCTACTTGAAGAAGGTAAAATGGATATAAAAAAGTTCACGCTCCACAGGAGTTCCCGAAGAAAAGCCAGGAAGGGCGACACCGCTAAGCTCGCTGCACAGTTAGCGCCGCTCGAAGAGCTGGCAAAGCCATCCGCTGTAAAACAGGTCGGGATTGATTCGTCTTCAGGGAATGGCCAGGCAGTTCAGGACTCTGGAGCTATTATTGTGGACAAAGACCTTTCCCATGTCCCCAGAGATATGATGGAAGAGGGAGGCGAAAAGACTTTCTTGGGAATGGAGCCTGTCGTTCTCGTGATCCTGGCGGTAATGCTTACCTTCATCGCCTTCATCGCTTGGCAAATTACGCAAATGCCGGCGAAATGACTTCATAGGGCGAGCCGAATCAAACACCTACCTACTTTTTTTTGCTACTACATTGGCCCGCCAGTGTCGCTGCCGTCAGCCCGCCCGTCGCCCTGCTCGGGGTTCTGAACTCCATCAGGTGACGGAACTGATCTGTCGTCCCGAAATTCTTGATGGCTGGAATCAGAAATCTCTTCGCTCTTTTCCAGATCGCTAACGGTTTTCTCACTAGTTGCCTCGGATAACCGATCCTTTGAGTTTTTTGCATCCCGCTCTTCTGGAACCGGTGACTTAGTTGTGCCTGGGTTTCCCATGTGTTTCCCCTTTATCCTATGAAGAATACGCCAACTGCGATGATGATCGAGGTGGCAACGGCGGCATAAGCTCCGGCGACTACGTCGTCGGCCATAATCCCCAATCCTGATTCCAGACCTTCAAGCCTTCGAGCAGGATAGGGCTTGACGATATCGAACAGACGAAATAGCAGGAATGCAAGAAGGATACTAATCCAGCCAGGATCGAGCCTCGGGACCAGTGGCAAAAGGGCAATCAATTGCCCCGCGACCTCATCAACAACCACCTTGCCTGGATCTTTTCGTCCCAGCAACTTTTCGGTGCGTGAAGCGGCCCAGATGCCCACAAGGGTGATCAGAGTGATCAAGACGAGTTGGGTCGCTATGAAAATAGGCAGTGGCTGGAATCGCAAGAAACTGTCTTCATTTAGCTGTTGGATAAAACGAAACAAGGAGGACTGCAACAGCAGATATACCCCTACACCGACAAGCGACCCAAACGTTCCGGGAGCAAACGGTAGATAACCGACACCGCAGGTAGCCACCGCCAGCGCCACGTAGTCTTTGGCCGAGCGCGCAGTGAGCGGAGCTACCGCGATCGCCGTCGAAACAATAGTCGGATTCAATTCGTCGCTGGATTCTTTGATCGCCATCAGTCTGTGATCTCAGCTAAGTGGCATAGACTTCAGTCTGTGATCTCAAGCAATCATGGCTCCAACAATCGCCGTGCCAACTCAAGCGGCATCAAAGACTAAAGTCTATGCTACGTTAAATGCTGCGCCACAATTCTGCCCACCAGATCGTATTCCTGCGCCTCGGTTAGCAGGACATTCACAAACTCCCCTGGCGCCGGGACAAATCCTTCCGGCGCATCATTGATTAGCACACACCCGTCTATATCCGGAGCCTGGGTCTCGATTCGGCCCTGCCAGAGAAGTTCGGTTTCGTTTGATTCACCCTCGAACAACACACGGACAATTTTCCCCACGCGTCTCTTGTTATTTCGCCGCGAGATGCGCCGTTGCTCTTTCATTAAACGAGTTCGGCGCTTGCTGGCAATCTTTGGATCGACTTTGTCTCCCAGCTCGAATGCCGGTGTGCCCTCTTCATCAGAGTATGTGAACACGCCCACGCGATCGAATTCGACGTTTCTTACAAAAGTCAAAAGTTCTTCAAAATCTTCCTCAGTCTCTCCGGGAAACCCTGTAATGAAGGTTGTGCGAATGCCGATGTTGGGAACGCGATCGCGAACACGCCGAATCAAGCGCTCAAGACTTGCGCGGTTTCCGCCCCGTTTCATCAGCTTCAGAACCTTCTGCGACGCGTGCTGCAAAGGCATGTCCAAGTACTTCACCGCCTTGGGCTCGGTCGCCAGCACATCCAGAAAAGCATCGCTGATATGAGTTGGATAAGTGTACATCACGCGCACCCACTCAATCCCTTCCGTATGCGAGAGTTCTCTTAGCAGATGTGCGAGTGCGTCGGCCTTGCCCAGATCTTCTCCGTAGCGAGACGAATCCTGGGCCACCAGGATCAGTTCCTTCACACCTTCCTCTGCCAGCTGTTGGGCTTCAGCGACAATTGAGCCAAACCGCCGGCTGCGGAAGTGTCCACGCATTTGAGGAATGAAACAGAAAGCGCAAGGTCGATCGCAGCCCTCGGCAATTTTTATGAAAGCGTAGTGACTGGGTGTAGCGAGAACGCGTGGTGTGGATTCGTCGTATAAGTAGGTCGCACTCTGATTACCCAGCGGAATAACCGGCAAGGAGCGCGTGTTTACCTGCGGATCACATACGGCCAGGATGTCGTTTATCTGGCTGGTGCCGATGAAAGCATCGACTTCCGGCATTTCAGCCTTCAAATCATCACGGTAGCGCTCAACCAAACAACCGGCGACGATGAGTCGCTTGGCTTTGCCGGTTGTCTTGAGACGCGCTGCTTCCAGAATTGCTTCGATGGATTCCTTCTTAGCGGCTTCAATAAATCCACAAGTATTTACGACGACCGTATCGGCGTCGTCCGCGTTCGCGGTAATTTCAAATCCCTTGGCTTTGAGCTGACCCATCATCACTTCGCTATCGACGAGATTTTTGGGACAGCCCAGACTAATAAACCCGACTTTATTCATAATTTGAATCGTGAATCGTAAATCGTGAATCGTAAAATCGTGAACGATATGTCGCGTGCTGCTACAGAGCGTTATTAAGAGATCACTAGCTACCATTTACGATTTACGATTCACGATTTACGGCCTTTTCCGTTCCTTCCAAGTCTCGTAACGCCTGATCAATTTCTCGCAACTCCGCCGCCGAGAGTTTTTGGCTGCCGAATCTCACGCGGTTGTAGAGTCTGGTTATGGTCAGAGCCTCCCGCGATCCGAGCTCCGATGCAAATTCAAGTGGTGTCTGATCGCTTAACCTCGACAGGCCTCTCTGGGCCAGCAAATCCATCAGCCTTTGATAAAACTCCACGGCTGCTATTTTCGGCTCACGGGTGCCACGGGAGATTGTCAGGCCGCGACGCCAACCCAACCTCAACACCCTAACGAAGATTACAGTTACTAAAACCGTTATCAATCCCAGCGCGAGAAAAATTCCTTTGCTGGACACTAAGGGAAGGTTCGACTGAATGCTTCCGAAGAACTCAGAAACAATGCGCCGGTAATCAAAGACCTTGTTATGGAGGGAGGCTGCAAGAGATCGTTGTTCCTGTTTGTCGTAACCTACCACGTACTGAAACCAGATCAATTCCAAGGCCTCGGCGTATTTCCCCAGTTGAGCCGCGAGTCCGTTACTTTGTGGCTCCATCCGTCCCGCTGCAGGGGTGGGATCAAACGTAACCCAGGAATTGGTTTCCGGAAAATAGACTTCAACCCAGGAGTGGGCGTCACTCTGGCGCACGGTGTAGGCGCCAGCCGCTTCGTTGTATTCGCCGGGCAGGAATCCGTTGACTACGCGCGTGGCAACGCCCTGAGTACGAAGCATTACGGCCATGGCTGTCGAGAAATACTCGCAGTGGCCGGCGCGGACATTGAAAAGAAAGTCGGAGAGTGGATCCGTGCCGCCGGCTCTCATCTGCAAAGAGTAGCCGAAGTTACTGCGCAGCTCCGCTTCGATCGCCTTTGCTGCGTCGTACCGATTGCGCGACCGAGCATTCAGAATTGTCGCGCGGGCATAGTCGACTATTCGTCTGTCGAGCGTTTCCGGGTAAATCCGATAGCGGTTTTCGGATGCGGAATAGGGTCGCATGTCCCGACGTAGTATCTCTGGATCCGGTTCAGTGGTGTCCGAAATGACCGTGTACATGATGCGGTCGAGATCGTGGGGTCGCGATTGAATCGAACCCTCGGAATCAACTCGAACATATGGAAAATCACCTTGAATCGCTAACGCGCGTGGAGCGGCAAAAAGGACGCTCGTACTGAGAGGTTCGAGGAACACCGTCTGCGTTGTCAGTCCTTTAAGTGCCTCGGTAGTACCCAGGCGGAAAAATCCTCGCTCAATTAGTTTTTGCTGGGTGCGCCGCGCCTCGGAGGACTTTTTCCAGGTGCGTCCCGTAAATTCATCTAGAGCCACTCCACGCCACTTCAACCCGGGCTCCCGTGCTGGGCTGGGATCTTCGATGCGCACCCGCATTACCACCTGGTTGTTTTGCTTTAGATCCCCGATTTCCCCCAGCCTGACGCTTTCAGAAAACCCGATGAAGTTAGTCAACCCGCTGCCGCCGCGAGAAAGAATCGCGGATCCAGCCCGCGGAGTAACAAAGAACAGGGGTAGTGCCAGGATAAATATGAGCACCAACATTGAGGCAGCTACCAGCGGCAAACGGCTGGTCTCTATTTCTCGTTTGCCGCGAATGCCAACAAGCTTCCTGAAGATCCTGGAATCAGGAGGCACAAGGAGGCGAGTCTCGGCAGGTTTAACTCCTCGTTGCGCCTTTCGGATCTCAAACGCAATCACCGTGGATAGTGAACAGAGCAGGTAGAGGATCAGCGTTAGGAGAAAGATTGGACTAAAACTTAGACCCGCCGCCAGCAGTAGTTCGAAGAAAGAGATGAGGTAGAGGAAAACCCAGTCTCGATCCGACTTAACTTGCAGCAGTTTTATTGCGGAAAGAAAAACGATCAGATGCGCCAGGGCATTAACGCCCAACCTTCCGGGCGCTTCACCCATCATTCTTTGATACTTCCAGTCAAGCAAGAACAGTGGAATCGAGAGCAAGACAATCGCCAACCCAACGCGTTCTGACAACTGCCACTTCGTACCCTCGAGGTTCCACGCCACTATCATGACCGCGGCGAAGACTGTACCCAGCGCTACGTGCAGTCCGCCGGCCAGCATCAAAGCCAGCATGGCAACCGCGATCATTGCGTAGGAAGAGGCCTTAAAGTATGTTGCAAAACTCATTTCAAAATATCGGCTTTGCCCTATAAGTCATTTGACGCAGCAGCCTCGTTAGGCTGGCGGCGACAAGATTCAAATAAATGGGGAGTAACTCAACGCACAGAACCGCTTGCATTAGCCAGCGGATGCTAAGCTCAACCAACGCCATCGTAGATGGTTTTGTGCGGTACAAGTGCTCAATTGATTGACGGTTAGCCATTAGTCTTGAACTAAGCATCCGCTGGCTACTGCAAGCGGTTGGTAGTGGGTCAGTTTGATGTTCGACATGCTTTTAAAGCATGTCGAACATCAAACTGACCCACTACCAAGCGGTTCTGTGCGTTGACTGATTTCTACGAACTTGCTGCAATTCAGATGGCGTCCGCAGGAGCTTTGGGGCAAAGCCAAAATATCCAACCCATCTGATGCTGGCTACTATCGTTTTACTCGAATTTCAAAAAGTTTCGGCCATAACTTGCCGGTCACGAATATCCGGTCATTACTTTCGTCGTAGGCGATGCCATTGAGCACCGCCTCATTCTCACTAGCATCGGCCAACGCCCGTAATCCGGTTAGATCAATCCAACCGAGCACTCGACCTGTCTGCGGATCGATACGCGCAACTCGCTCCTTGTGCCAAATGTTGGCGTAGATTTCGCCATGAACGAACTCAAGCTCGTTAATGCTGGCGATGGGAGCACGGTCGTCGAGAACGGAGATTGTTCTGTTTACTTGAAAGCTGCCAGGGTCAAGAAATCGTATTCGATTGCTACCATCACTCATAATCAGCGAGCTACCGTCATTTGTGAGACCCCATCCCTCACCCTTGTAGGAGAACTCACCCAACTTCTCAAAGCTTGCCGCGTCATAGATAAAGCCCAGTTGATGCTGCCAGGTTAACTGGTAGATTTTACCTTTGAGGAAGGTGATCCCTTCTGCAAAGTACGGCCTTGGCACGTCAACCTTCTTCAACACCTTGCCTGTTTCAGGTTCCACGCGCCGCAGGCTCGACCTGCCCTCCTGGCCAGTACTTTCCAGCAACTTGCCCTCACTAAAAACCAGCCCTTGCGTATAAGCGTCTTTGTCGTGCGGCCACGTATTGACAATCTCGTAGCCGTAGTTAGGAACACTGTCTTTGACCGCGTTGCTGCCCGCAGGGTGATTTGCCACGGCCCCTGTCTGGCAAGCAGCGCTGAGCAGGAAAAGGAAGATCACCCCTACCAAACTTATCCGTTTCATCGTATTCATTGGCGCCAAAGAGGAAACCGTAATACTCACAGTCATGAAAGCATTTTGCGGGACAGGTGGGAAAAACCCAAGCCCGTAGAGGGTGTGTCGAGAATCTAGGAATGTTGTAGGGGCGTCCCTCCGTGGGCGCCCCATCGTGGCATTTGGCGTAAGTAACACCGCCATAGACATTGCCACAATGGGG
>JAMQPH010000332.1 GCA_023717605.1 Pyrinomonadaceae bacterium | reverse complement strand
GCTCGAGGGGAGCGGGAGGTTCAGGATCGCCAAGGTCGACCCCGCCATCGACGCCACCCAGTACGCCAAGGACAACAAGCTGAACCTCGTTCTCGTGATCCCCAAGGGCTACGAGAGCGCGCTGGTGCGAAGGATGACGTTCCGTGACCCCACTGCGTTCGTGACGGTCACCTACATCTACGACTCGAGTTCGACCTCGACCGCCACGAAGATGCAGGTGCTTCAGTCCCTGTTCGGGGTGGTGAGCCAGGGATTGTCCGGGTCGCTGCCGTTCATCAGGTCGGCCGAGACATCGATCCACACCAAGAAGTACCGGTTCATCGAGTTCTTCGTCCCCGGCATCCTCGCGATGTCGGTGATGACGTCGAGCCTGTCCGGCGCGGTGAACGTGAATGCCCAGCTCCGGCAAAAGGGCGTCATCAGGAAGCTATCCACCACGCCCATCACCCGTACCGACTGGATACTGTCGAACATCTTGTACCAGTTCATCCTCGCGGTCATGTCTACGGTTGCGATACTGCTGGTGAGCTACGCCGTGTTCAACGTGAGCCTGCAGATCAACGCCTGGCTTCCGGTGTTCATTGTGCTGGAGGTCTTCGCGTTCGCCGGAATCGGGATGATACTCACCCGCGTCGCGAAGGAGGCGGAGAGCGCGGTGGCGGCGGCAAACGTCATCATGTTCCCAATGATGTTCCTCTCGGGGAGCTTCTTCCCCCTTGAGATGATGCCGGGTTTCCTGCAGACGTTCGCTCGGGTACTGCCCCTGTTCTACGTGAACGAGGGGCTCCGGGCCTCCATGGTATTTGTGAACAACATGGCCGCGCTGCGGTACTCCGCGGTCATCGGGGTGTTTGCAACCGCGGTCTTCATCGTGGGCATACGGACCACCAAATGGGAAGAGGGCAAGTGATGGCAGGGTGCCCCCTTATGTGCTCCCGGTCGTGGGCTACGTAAAGGTCTCGGGCGCAGGTCAGCACAACACACGCAAAGCAGGTCAATACGCCGACCCCTGAACGTAGTGGCGTTTCTGGGAGCGGACCTGATGGGATAGAAAGGTAAGAATAGAGACATGCTTCTCAATATAGGAGACAAGAAAACCAAGTTTCTCTTGTCGTTAGCCAAGACCCCGCTGCTTTTTTACCCGCACTACAAATATCATCTTCCGCTGCCAACCGTACTGATGGTCGAAAATACGAATCACTGCAACGCGGAGTGCGTCATGTGCCCTCGTGACACGCTGTCACGAAAGCGTGGCTTCATGGATTTTGGATTATTCGAGAAGATCATGAGAGAAGTGTCCAGCCTTCGGCGCAAACCCGTCACGCATTTGCACGGGTTTGGAGAGCCGTTGTTGGATAAATTGCTCGCCGAGAGAGTCCAGCATGCAAAGACTTGCGGAATAACGCACACCTATATCGTGACTAACGCCTCATTGCTTTTTCCTGAGACATCGAGGAAAGTCATCGGCGCGGGATTGGACAAGATGAAGATCAGTTTTTATGGTACTGACGAGGAATCGTATAACACCACCATGAAAGGGTTGAATTTCAAGGTTACGTTCCAGAACATTACGGAGTTTTTGAGGATTCGGAAAGACATGAAGAGGGGAAACCCGCGGCTGATCCTTCAATATATTCCGAACGAGACAAACCATGCCAAGACGGAGGAATTCAAGGCTCTGTGGAGCGCTTTGATTGATACAAAGGTCGGTGATTGTTTGAATGTCAGCTCGTTGCATAACTATGGAGGCGGGAGACCCTATAACCACCTGGGGAAGAAGATCGTGTCGGTCTGTTATTTTCCTTGGACAACCATGTCAGTGCTCTGGGATGGCAGGGTCGTTACCTGTTGTATGGATTCGAATGGTGTTCAGGTCGTGGGAGATCTCAACTCCCAGAGTATTCAGGAAGTGTGGAATGGAGCGGTGCTATCTCGGGTCAGAGATAACTTTAGGAAGCTCGACTACCGTGACTATCCAGTCTGTCTCTCCTGCGATTGGGTACGCAGGCGTTAGAGGGGAAGCTGGCTTTTCGCGTGGGTCGCGGGTCCTCTCCTGGGAGAGCGGCGATCGGAGGATAGACTCGGCCACCCTGCGCCGTCCCGCCACGTCTTGGCTCTCGACTCGGATTTCATTCTGCACGCTGAAGGCGGAGTGGCGCCAGCCGAGCAACGTCCTGATCGGTTTCTCGTCAATGCGTCCCT
>JAMQPH010000268.1 GCA_023717605.1 Pyrinomonadaceae bacterium | reverse complement strand
GGATGGTTGAGCTTGCTGACTTACGAGGCTGCGGTAGTGGCCTACCCGCTGATGTTTTCGTACCTGGTCATTCGATTCTTCTTTAGAAGACAGTGGCCCGTTAGCCGTGCATACACAGCTGCCTTTGCGCTTGGAAGTCTGCTCTTCCTCGGAGCCTACTATCTAATTCACGCGCGATTTGTGCCTTACAGCGCCACCAAGGCGATACCCTCAATCGGCACCATGCTTAAGAACGCTACCATGTATGTTGGGGCTCTTCTCCTGCCGATAGACTCGGTACTAGCGAATTCGTGGTTTGGGACACCATTACCCTCCGATATTCAGTTGAGCGGGACTGGTCCGATTTTGTGGGTCGCAAGTTTTGTCGCGCTGGCCCTAATCGCATTTCTCATATGGGCTCTGATAAGGCTGAAGCGCGGCGGGCTGCAGGATCCTGAATGGCCGGAAAAGCTTTTTGTAGGCACGGGTGCTATTGCTGTGATTGCGCCGCTGATTGTGTTTTCTGATAAGGCCTCTGAGACATACCTGTATCTGGCAGTGGCTTTTGTGGCGATTCTGTTTGCGTCAGTCTTGCGGCAGATCTTGAAACCAGGCGAGAACAACCGGGGCCGGATTGCTTTCGTTGTGATAGTGGCATCACTGTCCGTCTCTTATGCCTCCGCCACCTGGGTGAGGAATAGTCTGGTGCAACGTTGTGGGAGGGCTGCGGATCGGATCGTAACGACCTTGCAACGAGACGAACTGAGAAACGGAGTCTGGTTCATTTGGATGGCGTCCGTTCGCGGTGAGCCGGGATCGAATCGGTACGGAATGTATGGCTGGCGAGGTATCGACACGGTGGGAGTATCAGCGGTTCAAGCAGCTGCGCAATTGGCGAACAACAACGAAATGCTGGCGGCCACTGTCTTGACCCCCGAGGCGCTCGCGCAAGGCTGCAGGAACGGGCGCGACATCTGTTTCGCAGTACATGAAGACGGAACAGCAGATGAAGTAAAGCCTCCTGTGGCAAGTGGCAGGTGATCTTATTTTGGGGACAACACGAAGCGGACCAAGTCTTTGGGAAAAGGTTCGAGGGCGCAGTTTTGACGAATTGCGCGTTCGCGGGATTCAACTGCTCCACGCCCGAGCCGAGCGTTACGGAGTTTCCAGTCTCGACCGCATCCCAAGCGATGCACAGTTTTGGTCTTTGCTGAAGTCGGCTCCGGCGACTACCTCAAAGTCGCATGAGCTGCTGCTCGAAGACTTTCGCTTACGATCATCTCCTGCATTTTTTCCACCGTTCGCCAATACCGAAGAATCGAAGAGAACACTTCGCCAGCGCTTCGCGTCCCAGAACGAAGAAGTCGTGCTTGAACGTGCGGATCGCATTCTTGCGGGTCGATTTGATTTGTTGGGTCTGAAAGACCTCGACTTCGGACAACCGATCAACTGGCATCTGGAACCGCTCGCCGGCACTTCGTCGCCGCTCGTACACTGGAGCCAGATTGACTATCTGAATTCGGACCTTGCCGGCGATAAGAAGATCATCTGGGAGTTGAATCGGCATCAATTCTTTGCGACGCTGGGAAGAGCTTACTGGTACACGGGCAACGAGGAGTTTGCGAAGTCTTTCTCAGATCACACTCAACGCTGGATAGAACAGAATCCTCCGAAGCTGGGTATTAACTGGGCCAGTAGCCTGGAAGTCGGGTTTCGATCGATCTCGTGGTTGTGGGCTATTCACTTCTTCCGCGACTCGGCGCACCTGACCCCTTCACTATTTCAGCAGATCCTCAAGTTACTTTACGTTCATGCGCGCCACCTCGAAAAGTATCTTTCGACCTATTTCAGCCCTAATACTCATTTGACTGGTGAAGCGTTGGCGCTGTTTTATATCGGTCTGTTATTGCCGCAGTTTCGCGCTTCATCCCGATGGCGGGCGATTGGCGAAGAGATTCTTCTGCGAGAGCTCGCTCGGCACGTCAGACCTGACGGCGTCTACTTCGAACAGTCGAGCTACTACCACCGTTACACCACCGACTTCTATCTGCATTTCATGTTGCTGCTCCAGGGAAACAATCTGGAAGTGCCGGATCCGCTCAGGCAAGAGCTTGCAGCTCTCCTGGATCATCTGATGTACATTACGAGGCCCGATGGCACCAGCCCTCTCTTTGGAGACGACGATGGCGGCAAGTTGATGATGCTTGATGAGTCTGCGCCCGATGATTTTCGCCCAACGCTTGCGACAGGAGCGGCCCTTTTTCACCGTAGCGACTACAAACTCGTTGCCCGAGAAGCCACTGAAGAAACACTTTGGCTTATGGGGGTCCAGGGTCTGGAGCAGTTTGATTGCCTTGAAACGACTCTGCCGGAGAGCGGGTCCCGCGCTTTTGAGCATGGCGGATTCTACGTCATGCGTGATGGCTGGTCGCAGGACGACAATTACATGCTGATTGACTGCGGACCGTTGGGCGGACTGAAGTGTGGCCACGCACACGCAGACACTCTTAGTTTTGAAGTCGCTGCTCACGGTCGAACCCTGCTCGTCGATCCCGGAACATTTACCTACACGGGATCGAAAGAAGATCGCGATTACTTCCGATCTTCGGCAGCTCACAACACCCTCACTATTGATGGTGAGTCGTCCTCAACTTCAGATGGTCCATTCTCCTGGAACCGAGTAGCCAATGCTCGTACCTTGAAATGGATCAGCCAACCACGCTTCGATTTCTTCATGGGCCAGCATGACGGCTATATGAGACTCAGTGCTCCTGCGTCACACCGCCGCAGCATCCTATTCCTCAAGAGCGATTACTGGGTAGTTGTTGATGAGGTCGAGACTGAGGGGCCGCACGAATACGGTCTGCATTTCCACTTAACTGACAGCGCGCGTCCGGAAATCAGCGGCGAGTATTTGTTTGAACGGCCGGCGAATCAAGCCGGCCTTGAGATTTTTGTGGGCACCAACATCGGATCGTGGACTGTCGACAACGGCTGGGTCTCGCGCTGCTATCGAAGCCGTTCAGCGGCTGCCGTGCCTAAATTTTCCTTTCGGGCGGACGGCACGCAGAAGATAGCTACCTTTCTGGTGCCTCTGGGTTCTGCGCTCAATAGCCTGAGCATCACGAGACTGGAAACCACCCAGGGTTATGCTTTTGAACTTGTAGGCGGCATCACCCGGGATCTCGTTTTCCTGGGAGCTTCTTCGATGAGCGGCAAGAATGAGGTATTTTCGGACTTTGACGTTGCCTGGCTTCGTTTTGATCACGAGAACCAACTCGAGGAAGTAGTTCTGCTCGATGGCGGAAAGCTCATAGTGGATGGTAAGCACCTGGTTGAGCTGTCGAGCCCCGTCGCGCATTTCGCAAAGACGTTCACATCTGAGCTGATCCATGAGATCAATGACTCAATGAAACAGCCCGAGCTGTAGCCTTAAGTGCGGTTTTTTCGGAGCAAGACGTAAGCAGCTTTCGCCTGGATAAACCAGGTAAAGGAAATCGGTTCATGGCCTTTCAGTCGCCGATGAATTCGGGAGGAGTAATGCACAGCTCTCACATCGCTGAGATCCAACGAGGCGATAGGTTTGAATTTGGCGAAAACTGGAAACGGTTTCTCAGCACTCTCGACGAGGGTCGGATCAAGGAGGCCGAAGACTCGTTAATAAAAATGCTTGGCCTCGATGATCTACGTGGTCGTACTTTTCTGGATGTTGGTTCAGGGAGCGGCATCTTCAGTTTGGCGGCCAGAAGGCTTGGCGCTCGAGTTCATTCATTTGATTATGATCCTCAGTCGGTAGCTTGCACTGCCGAACTCAAACGTCGCCACTTTTCGAATGATCCGGAATGGATGATCGAAGAGGGATCCATACTGGATCTCGATTACTTTCGGAGGCTGGGGAAATTTGATGTGGTGTATTCATGGGGAGTGTTGCATCACACCGGTCGGATGTGGCAGGCATTGGAGAATGTGTCTTTGGCTGTCTCGCCAGGTGGCAAACTGTTTGTGGCGATTTACAACGATGTGGGCTGGCGAAGCGTGGCCTGGCGAGGGATCAAGGTCACCTATAACAAGGTTCCTCGAATGCTGCGAACGCCGGTCGTACTCTCGGTTCTCATTCCTGGTCAGATCAAGGCCTTTCTTGAGTCGGTGGTCAAGTTGAAGATTGGAGACTTCTTTAAGTCGTGGACGCAGCAGTATGGCAAGAATAGAGGAATGAGTCGCTGGCACGACGCAGTTGATTGGATTGGCGGCTATCCGTACGAAGTGGCTACGACGCAAAAGCTGGTAGACTTCTACAAAACCATGGGCTTCGATCTAGTCAGGGTAAAGACACCGGACTACAAACTGGGTTGTAACGAACTAGTATTTACGCGGGTGAAGTAAGCGGTATGTGCGGAATAAACGGCATCGCCTTCTCGAGGCGTTCAGGACGTCACGTCGACCGACCAATGCTCGAGCGCATGCGGGACGTAATCACGCATCGCGGGCCAGACGATGAGGGGCTCTACGTTGATGAACGTGTTGGGTTGGGGCACCGGCGACTGAGCATTGTTGATGTAGCCGCCGGTCATCAGCCGATGACCAACGAAGACCGCTCGCTTTACATTACCTATAACGGCGAGATCTATAACCACGCCGACTATCGCGATGAGCTTGAAGCGAAAGGTCACCGCTACAGTACTCATTGCGATACGGAAACGATTCTCCACCTCTACGAAGAGCACGGGAAGGATTGCGTCGATTATCTCCGCGGCATGTTTGCCTTTGCGATCTGGGACAAACGCGAGCAACAGCTTTTCATTGCCCGGGATCGTTTGGGAGTTAAGCCGCTCTACTACGTTCACACCGACGATGGCTCACTTTATTTCGCATCTGAAATAAAAGCCCTCCTGGAAGCTCGCGCGATCAAGCCAGAAATAAACTTCGCTGCACTTCCTGACTACCTGGCCAATCACGGTACGTCGAACGACGAAACCCTTTTCGCGGGCGTGAAACGTCTGCTGCCCGGACACACGTTGACCTGGAACGACGGTGAGTTAAAGACCAGACAGTACTGGGATGTAAGCTTTGCTGAAGAAGGCGCCGAGTCGGGCCGACCGGATCACGATCTGATTTCTGAGTGGACCGATCTGTTTAAAACTTCGGTGCGTCTGCGTTTGATGGCTGATGTGCCACTGGGTATGTTTCTCTCGGGTGGCATAGATTCATCAGCAATCGCGGCTGTAATGAGCCAGATGGTGTCCGAGCCGATAAAGACATTCTCCGTTGCTTTTGCCGATCGCGAAGCTAACGAGCTGGAATATGCGCGCATGGTGGCGGACAGGTTCAAGACGGATCACCACGAGGTCGTAGTTACGCCGCGAGAGTTTTTTGCCGCATTACCTCAAATGCTTTGGCAGGAGGATGAGCCGCTCGCG
>JAMQPH010000241.1 GCA_023717605.1 Pyrinomonadaceae bacterium | reverse complement strand
CTAGTATTCCCAGACGCAACAAATTCCCAAAAGTTGACGCCTGTGCATCGCGTGACGTACCCCATACTTCATAACCTTTTTCGAGCAAGAAACGGGCAAGGTAGGCGCCGTTCTGGCCAGAAATACCGCATATCAGTGCTCGTCGCATAATCGATGCCTATTCAAGTCAGTGTGTACGCTCACACGGAGAACTTCGGGCTTCAAGTTAGATTTAAATACGCGTTAGATCTCATTCCTGGACTACGTCTGATTCGTTGCTGACTTGAGCAAATCGCTATACAGCGCTATGTATCGATCTCCCATAACAGCCATGCTGTATTCCGAAATTGCTTTTTCCCGCGCGGCTTTCCGTAGTTTGTCCTGTTGGGAGTGGCGAGTTACCCACAGGATCCCTTCGGCCAAATCAGCTGAATCAAACGGCCGAGCTAACCAACCATTCTTCTGGTGCTCGATCATTTCAGGCAATCCATTGATGTCAAACGCGACACACGGCGTCCCACAGGCGAGGGCCTCTGCAACGGTATTGGGCAGATTATCTTCGCGGGAAGGACACATAAACACATCGGCGGCAGAATACATCAAAGCCAAACTCACATCATCAGTTAAACTTCCTAGATGGCGTACTGTGATGTGGGGTGCATTTTCTAAACATAATTTCCCATCCCCAAAAACCAACAATGTATACGGTCGCTCAAGGCGCTGCATTGCATCACACAATAAGTCCCATCCTTTTCGTGGGTCTGTCACTGACTGGGCACCGAAAAGCAGCACTGGTATATCGGGTCGTAGGTTGAGGTATTCACGTGCGGCTTTATAGTCCATGGGCTTGAAAACCTCTGTGTCGAGTCCATTGGGAATGACTTCAATGCGTCTGCCTGCAAACAAGCTGCTTTGCTTGGCCATCTCAGCTTGCCAGCGACTGGGTGTGACAACCGTTAAGGCGAGCTTTTCAAAGGCTTTGGTCTTCCGGCGCATCAAGGAGCGAGAATAATCATCCTCACGCTGGCTGCCGAGTTGCGGACAACGGCCGCATAGTTTCTTGAAGCCCTCACAGTCACGCGTGTAATGGCAACCGCCGGTAAAAGCCCATGCGTCGTGCAGTGTCCACACAATAGGGCAACTCAACCGGGCAAGTTCTTCCACTCGTAGCAGACCGGCACCCACCCAATGCAAATGGACGAGTTTCGACCTGAATCGAGCAAGAGAAATACGCAATGGGTTCGGCCAAAAGGCCGGCGAAAAGGGTACATGCTGGCGTCGGGGATAAAGCAAGAGTGGGATCCGGTCCAGACGAGCTAAGCCTTGCACCAGCATACCCATGTCCGACGCACGCGAGCGTCCACTAATATTGGGATCGAGGTCCTCTTTGGTCAACGTTAAATAATGGGCTGCCGCGTAACGATTACGGATTCCGCAAAAGGTCCGATAGGCGGCTCGGGCCGCGCCTCCATTTTTTTGGTAGGTGTTGACGACAAGAACATCGACATCCTTAACGGGAGGGATGAGGCGATTCTTGTTTTTCTTGACTAGGCGTTTCCCCTCTTCGAGGGGCACAAGCACATGGTTTCTAATCCATCTGGCAATACGATTGGGAATGGAAAGTCTTGACGGATCAAAAACAGCACGAAAATTGGCCGTGAAATTCGGGTCTGGCGTGTCCGCCGGGCAGAATTTCTGCGGCAACCATGATTCATCCAAAGATGAGTGGAAATACTTGGGATTGGGCACACTGTGAGTTCCTGAATAGTCGAGACCGATATTCTTGATCAATGATTTGATTGGGTAGATACAGTACATGTCATTGGTATGGTGGGCAAAGCAGAAGCGTATCGCCCACGAACCGATCTGGTGTTCATGTTGCATGCGCAACAATGTGGTCATGTCTTGACCGCCGCGGTTGAATCTCTTTTGTGCAGCTAAGTCTTTGCTGAATGAAGCAAAATATTTCATGTCCCAGTCTATGCGTCGCCAGCGATCCGGCCACGTACCCCAAGACCAGGAAGAACAGCGGTAGCCTACATAGGTGTCATACGGATATCTGTTCGAAACAGGCATGAATTCTGCCGGAAACGTATGTCCAGTAACGGAGAATACGTGTGGGTCTTCCCGATAGTTCTCAAGAGCCGCGTTCATGTAGGACAAAAAATACGGGGCACTGACAAGGTCATCTTCAAGCACAATAATATTGTCGTGTGCATTCAGTATTTCTGTAACGCCGGTAATGATGGAGTTCGCCAGGCCCATGTTTCGTTCACGTTCGATTATTTTCACTGAAGCAAAGCCAACGGTTGTTCGGGCAATTAGACGCACCGCCTCGACAGCGGGCAGATCCATCTTGGATTTAGGACCATCACTAAAAATATATACATCGGTCTGTGCGGCCAGGGTGTTACGTGCGAGTGCTTCAATCGTTGCTCGGGTGTGTTCTGGTCGTTTGTAGGTAAAGATGGCAGCTGGTGCATGCATATACATCCTGAGACTAAACGACTATTGCTTCTACAAAAAAGGAGTCTGGTTTATAGACCGAACCGTCAGGCTCGGTGTCCAGACCGTAGTTGGCGAAGTCTTTGATGGACGAATCTGTGGCTTGGCACACATTAATGGAAGAGAACCCGCTTTCGGCCAATAGTCGGCAAAGAGAATACCTATCGTACATCCACTGGTGAACTTCACCCCCCAACCGAAAACGACCGACCGCCTGGGCGTCGGTTGGGACGGACTCGGAAATGCTCCGGCCTTTGCAGTGCTGCCTCGCGCGCCAATATTCCGTACCGACACGCTGGGCAATGAAATCTTCAGCGGGGAGTTCAGGGCGGCACCAGAGTTTAAGCATCTCTCCGCCACTTTCGTGACGAACTAACTGATCTAACAATTCCACCACGATCCATTCGTATCGTGCTGCAGCGCCCTGCTCTCCACGCTGTGCAGCCTCTAGGCACTGCAGGTAACTCCTAGCAATTCCCTCCAAATCAGGAGTAACCAATCGCAGAATGCCACCGGGTTTGAGAACACGGCGACAATCGGTCAAAAAGCGGCTTGCACCTGTTCTGTTGAAGTGTTCGATGGCGTGGGAGGAGTAAACCGCATCGCAGCAGGCATTGGGCAAAGGTAACCCCTGGCGCAGATCCCACGGAAATACAGTTTTTCCATCTCCAACGAAGTCAATGTTGATCCATTCCGGATGATGTTTTATGCCACAGCCTAAGTTACAAAGCACTGGTCGTTGCGCAAGGACTCGGACCATCAAGGCTGAATGTATCCAGGATACAGCTTCCTGTGACACCTTTTTGGTTGGCCATCTATAGGAAATGAAACGTTTTATAGATTGCAGCATGGGCGGGTGAGTTACTTACGATATTCTCACAAAGGTCGCGTTGCTACCTTCTATAGCGACACATCTCATCCCTGACCGCACTAAAAGGTCAATGTATTGACCGATCCTTTTACCAGCGTTGCTGTCTAGGGACGTATGAACTTCATCGAATTCAATGAGCAGCAATCGTGGCAAAAGGCATGATGCCACCATATCCTCGATAACCACATACTCCGCGCCTTCGATATCCATCTTCAACATATCTATGGAAGCATCTCCTTGCTGGCGCATGATGCTGGATAGACGAAAGCATTTTGCAGTAAAGTATTTGTCAGTTTTTTGCAAGTTCACCGTTGAACAAGAAACATGGGCCGGGTTTTTGGGCAGAAAAAATTTCAACTCGGTGTCCTTGTCGGCCAATCCGATTGGCAGAAATCGAAGTCTTCCGAAATCTTCGGCTGTTATCGTGTAATAATCCACAGCGCTGTTGTTTATAGGAAACCGCTCCCCGGACTTCACAGCTTTTTCTAGATTATTGAAGTGTTGAATCGCCCGCGGCGTAGGATCGATGATGCGAACACGACAACGGAAACGCTCAGCCAAGGCACAGTCGAAACTAATGTCTTCTCCAGCACCTGCGGAATAACAGACACTATTGGAGGAAAGGCCACAATTCGCCGGAACGATCCACCCACCGTACACTGTCCCAAGACGTAGGAGTTCTTTGGAAGAGACCAACGCAGTGCGGTCCACATATGGGAGTAAAGGCGATTTGCCCTCTGCGCCACTTTGCGTTGAGTTGAACAACTGCTTAACCACTCTTTGGGAAAAGCGTCTTATTACCATGGTCAATGTCGATATGTATTATTGTAATGCCTCGACAGGCTGACGAGTCTATGTTGGATGGTTATAGATAAACGGTGTGGTTTTTCTTTGGATGATTACGGAACCTTCTCGTGCTCCTATAGAGCAACATTTTCGCAGTTTCAATCCACACCTTGAGCAGGAGCACAGGAATATGCGATTTAGGTACGGTCAGCAAAATAAAGGTGCTCCGATAAATTGGATTGGATACATGCTTTTTTGAGAATAATCGCTTTGTGAAATGAATAAGATTGTCATCTCCTGTGCTTCGATAACCCGTTTGCTCCCTATCCAGCTGAATAGCGATTTCCCCATTCGTAATGAGCGTCAGCCCTTTTCTGCGCGCGCGTATAGTAAATTCGTAGTCTGATAAATACTGTGGTAATAATCGGGGATGGAATTCCCCAATCTTCTTTAAATCACATATCCGCATGAACAGGCCCCTTGTGGACAAGCAGTTTATTTTGTCTGGTGAAGCGGCCGGGGTAAATGTAAGGTTATTCAAATCAGCTTCAACCCCCGACTCTTGCGGCAGGCCAGTTATTTCATCACGAAGATGCGGTAACAGCAATGCTCCATCCAGGTTTTCAAGTATGCCAACAGCCTTTTGCAAAAAATCATCCTCAAATGTAATATCGTCATTTGCAAACATCACAATATCCCGATCTTCTACTCCATGCTGTTCCAGCCAATTTATGCCCTGCTGCAAACTGCCCGCCCACCACCAGTCACCTTGGCCCTTAAGCACCGTAAGATGTTTGATCTTGGCTTGCACCATTTCTTCGGTACCGTCAGTAGAGCCATCATCAATCAGGATCAAGTGATAATTGGAATAAGATTGTGCGGCAAGGCAATCAATAAAATGCTCGGTCACAATGCTACGATTATGTACTGGCAACAGAATATAGACTTTTTGCATCATTGCTTTTTCAATGCGAATACATAGTTGTCGCCTAAGCCGACGCTATCGAAAACGCGAGTAAGCAAATGATTTATTTTCATTTCGTGCATGGCTCTAATGAATCGCCTTTGCAGAAATGTCATCCTCATGCCGTCATGATTTGGCAACCAAAAGCGCGAAGGCTCTCCGAGTTTCGGATACGAAACTAAATGTATCCATTGACAACGAAGCCAGTCTGAATTTGTAATCATTTTGGCCTCCGCCACGACCAGGCCAGCTTGTTCTGCGGAAAGTTGCATCGAGCGGCGAGAAAAGAATTGCATGTGGTACGGTGCATGCCAATTTATCCAATGACGTCCAAAGAATTTTGCGCCCCAACCGCCGGCATTTGGGGTGCTGAGTATGGCAGTACCTCCAGACTTTAGAATCCGCGCCACACCCCGCAACGTCGATAAAGGATCGGTGACGTGCTCAATCACCTGATCCATCGTCACGTAGTCGAAAAATTCAGCCTCGTATTTGCTGTCATCGAAAGGTCCAACGTAAACTTTGTAGCCAAACTTTTCTGCTACACGACGGATATTTTCGTCTGCCTCGACACCGTAAACATCACAGCCGCGGGCCGTGTGATACCCGAGCGACGCACCAAAACCGCAGCCGATATCCAGCACGCGGACATTACGCGGTACCCAGTGAAATGCGGAGCTTTTCTCTCCAGCTAGCCAAGCCTTTAAACCAAACTTTTCCTCATGTGGTTGATACCACTCCAAATCAAAGGTTGCGCGCGGATAATAGTTAGAATAAAGATCGCGCAACAACTCGGGCGGGAACTCGCCACGCAGAAATGCGTGTCCGCAACTGCTACACTTTAATAACGCAAAGGTTCCGGGATAGCCGTAGCGGTCATCGTAACGCTCACCGCAGGAAGTTAGAGCTGACGAGTTACAAATGGGGCAGTTGACCAATTGGTATTCGACGCGAGTTTATTTATGTCCGAAAATATGCCGGTGTTCCGGACATTGTTACCTGAAAAGGTTTCATCATAAAAGACTGCTGTTCGAGTTCTCAATCAGTGATCATTTATCGCAGGTCATTGCTGTCCGGTTAAGGACTGGGCTGATCTTCTAAAAGTTATGATTGACAGGGCATTTCACGATCTTTCGGGTGGTTTCGACTTGAACACGAAACCGCTTGTCAGCGATGGTTCCGGGGTGTCGAACCCCGGAGATGATTCTGTACGCTGGCAAGACCTTATTCGCCCAGATCATGGACTTTCTGCCTTGGACGACGTTTCATCGGGTCGTCATGCGTTACGGCGGCAACCATCGCATCAGAACGCTGTCGTGCGCCGAGCAATTCCGGGTGATGGCCTTTGCGCAACTGACCTATCGCGAGAGCCTGCGCGACATCGAAGCCTGTCTGTCGGCCCAGGCCGCCAAACTCTACCACATGGGCTTTCGCGAACCGATCAAGCGCTCGACCTTGGCCGATGCCAACGAAGCCCGCGACTGGCGCATCTACGCCGACTTTGCCCAGGTGCTCATTCGTCAGGCCAGAGAGCTCTATGCCCAAGACCGCTTCAGCCTCGATCTCTCGAACACCGTCTATGCCCTGGACTCGACGACCATCGATCTGTGTCTGTCGATGTTCCCATGGGCGCTGTTCCGGTCCACCAAGGCCGCGGTCAAGATGCATACGCTCCTGGACCTGCGGGGAGCGATTCCCAGCTTTATCCACATCTCCAACGGCAAACTGCAGGACGTCAATATCCTCGACCTGTTGGCGCCCGAGGCGGGCGCCTTCTATGTCATGGATCGGGGCTATCTGGACTTCGAGTGCCTCTATGCCCTGCACCAAGCCCGCGCGTTTTTTGTGACCCGCGCCAAATCCAACCTCGATGCACGCCGCCTGTACTCGGCGCCGGTGGATCGCACCACCGGTATCCGCTGCGACCAGACTATCGCCTTCAATGGCTACCGAAGCCACCGGCATTATCCGGCGCACCTGCGCCGCATCCGCTTCAAGGACGCCGGCTCTGGCAAGACGCTGGTCTTCCTGACCAACCACCCCACACTCCCGGCGCCGACGATCTGCGCGCTCTACAAGAGCCGTTGGCAGGTCGAACTGTTCTTCAAGTGGATCAAACAGCATCTGCGTATCAAGCGGTTCTTCGGCACGTCGGAGAATGCAGTGAAGTCGCAAATCTGGATCGCCGTCAGCGTCTATGTGCTCGTCGCCATCATCAGAAAGCGCCTCAACCTCCAGGTCTCGCTCTACACGTTGCTACAGATTCTGTCGGTCACCCTTTTCGAAACAATGCCCGTCCGGCAGGCGTTTCCGGACAGCGACGACACATCGGAAATCGCCATGAACTCTACCCAGTTGGATCTATTCACGTGTTAACCGGACACTAATGATCGCAGGTACATCGATAACCTTATAGGCATATTATTCAACCTGCGAAATATTCCCGGTTTATTTTGATCGAGATAATCGTTCCAGAATTTGCGGTGAGACTTGAGAATTCTATGATCAATAATCAATTGATCTGGCAAGTGGAACGAGGTCTTGTCGCTCAACGGTGCATTGAAGAAGTCTGTCACTCCACAATGAACGCCCGATCCTTCCATGCCAATGTTCTTAACAAGAGACTGGGTCGGAAAAAGTGTGTATTGATTCTTCAAAAATTGAATGTACCAGGCCACTACATCTGCCGCTTCAAGTTTGCCATTGGCGACGAGTTCCAACATTGTTAACATGTCCCTCCTACCCCCGTTGAGAAACGCTCTGCATAATTTCTTATTGGATGCGAACTTTTTAAATTCCTCCAGTGTGATTTGATGATAAACATCATCCAGTCTGTCCCGCCAAATTCCACAACCCCATCCTTCAAACTTTTGTAGAAATAAAGCATCGTACTGATAGTCTTCTGGAATCTTCATGGGTACACAATAGCCAGAAATACTGAAAACATTGTGGTCATCTTTGTACTTTACCAAGGCAAGATTCATGAACCTCAAAAACCACGGCGCCGTAACTATGTCGTCCTCCATTCGAATGATGGAACCATGCTTATCCAGGACCTCATAGTTTGCCAGTTTTGCATTCTCATGCGCTCCCATGTTTTGCTGCCGTTCCACCACATGGAATGCGGCAAATCCTGTCACCGTAGTTAAATATTTTCTGACAGCCTCAACTTTTTCTTCATCCCCCGGCTTAGGCCCATCCAGGTAAACATAAACCGTAGTCTCATCAGCCAGTTCGTTTTTTTTAAGTTCCTCAATCGTCCGTTGAAGATGATTCAAACGGCTATACGTAGTAATCATTACCGGAGCCGGCATATCAGCCCTTTTCGCACATCAGGAATATGCTTGAACACAGATCCGGGTACTGCTGCCCGAATTTGTAGCACCCCTCCATGTACTCCTTGGAGATGATGTCCGTTTTCAGCAGACGGTCCCACTGGAAGTTCGCCAGCGCCTTGAAGAATATCCCTGAGCGGTGAACAACCTTCAATCCTGCAGCAACGGCATCCCGTTCCAATGTATCTAACGTGTAGGTGCGACGGTGTCCGTGCTCGACTTCGGAGGGAGTGACCGCCGTGTTATGGTTGATCAATCCCATCTTGACGGCGATCTGTCGGGAAGGCGCATTCGCATTGGGACACACCAGGAAGAATCTACCGTTCTCTGACAACCACTCCTCGTTAACACGCTTCAACACCAACACGGGATCATCCAAGTGTTCCAAAACATGGGTCAGCACGATGTTGTCATAGCATTTGGACAGGGCTGCCTTCTCGAAAAGCGAATGGACGAACTTCACCTTGTCGCCCAACTTCTGCCTCGCCTCCTCGATTGCAACATCCGATGCTTCAACGCAGGTGATGTCGTCGAAATAGGGCAGGAATCTTCTGGTGAAGTCCCCCTTAAAGCTTCCCAATTCAAGCAAATTTCCCTTGTTGAAGAACGGCTCGAACGATTTGATCATAAAGGGGTGCATTACATCGAAGTCGAAACCGTATGCGTATTTGTGACCATCCGTATCTTTTGTTTCGGCGTTATAGTCACGCTTGCTGTCCATATTATTCCCCGTTTTCCAAATACAGATCCATGGTTACGAATGGCGCATTCGGCTTGCCCGCAACAAACCCACTCTTTTCATACAGCCTAATGGCCAAGGTGTTGTCGCTCGCCACTTCCAGACTGACTTGCCGCATGCCCAACGCTTTCACATGTTCAACACACCAGCTCATCAAATGTGCAGCGATGCCTTTGCCTGCCCACGCCTTCAATAGGCTGACGCTGGTAATATAGGCGGTATGCTTCACTTGGTCGTTGCAATACGCCGCCACCAATCCAACCAACGTGCCTCCCGACCATGCCTCGAACCTCGTCGCTTTGCTCGTGATCTTCTGCGCATAGTCATGTATCTCGACCCGACCACTCAGGGGTGGGATGAAATCGGAATCACAGCGCAATAGGTGTTCAGCGATCAGTTCCGTGGATGCCTTGTTCAACAAGAATTCGATCGACGTGTTCATCGCTCCAATACCGCGAGCCCGAAACCGTAACGTCCGAACTCGTTGCCGTTATAGAGTAGATAGACCTCGCCGTCGTGCTCAAACGCATGCGGGTAGCACAGCATATTCGCATCCCAGCCGCCCGGCGTGAAGTCGAGGAGTGGGTCTTCGTCCTCCCGCACCCAGTTCACCAAGTCGTCCGACCAGGCATGGCCGATACGATAGCCCCGGTCCCTGTTTTGCCTGAAGTTGAACGAGTGGCGAAAACAGAAGAACATGTGATAGCGGTCATCGATTTCGATCACCGTCGGCAACGCCTGGCTTTCATCCGCACCCAAACAATCGGAAATGATCTGTTGCGCTTCTTCCTTGACCCAATTGATGCCGTCTCTGGAAATCGCATGACCAATCTTGTAAGTGCGATCCGGCGCTGCGTCTGTCGAGAGCTTCTTCCAGCCGGTGCCGAAGATGTACCACATGTGGAATACGCCGCCGATGACCTTCACAAAGCCATCGCCAACCAGGTAGGGCTCATGTAGCGATGCTGCCAGCACCGGCCCGGCGCCGATGCGCTGGAAGGTGAGGCCATTATCACGGCTGATGGCCAGACCAATGGCGGTATCGACGGATACTGAAACACGACGACTCCAACCGCAAGTGTACCCATACACGGCATCGCCGTGACGCATGACGCTCATCGGGAAAATCCCATGTTCGTCGAAACAGCCCAGCCCGCCGAGCGGGATGACCGTCTTGTCTGACACGCGAATTACATTGCGCAGATTTTTCCGCATATCGACGAAGGCGATGTGACTGAGGTATTTTCCATTGCACTTATCCACTGAACGCGTGGAGAAATAGATGCGCACGAAATCATCAAACACCAAGGACTGCGGCGATTGTGCATATTGCACGCAATCGTTCGGCAACTTGTGTTGCGTCGGGTCGAATATCTTGCCGAGCTTTCTCCACTTCATCGCACCCATCCCTATTCCAACTTTCCATCCAGAACCGCCA